>CAYTYL010000006.1:0-40938 GCA_964441715.1 uncultured Muribaculaceae bacterium | reverse complement strand
TCGTCTATCTCCCCAAGGATGCCGACGGGCCGGTGCCGCTGCTGCTGAATCTCAGTTTCTCGCAGAACAACCTGGTGGTCAGCGACGAGGGTGTGAAGCCCGGCCGCAGATGGAATCCTGAAACCAAGGAAATGGTGACCGTGGAATCCAATCCCGGCATGAAGATGTTCGCCATGGACGAGACCGTGAAAAAGTTCCTGAAAGAGGGATACGGCTTCGCCACGGTCTGCTACACCGACATCACCCCGGATTTCGACGACAATGACGAGCTGGGCCTGAGGGGGCTGTACAGAAAGCCCGGCCAGAGCGGAAGGGCGTCTGACGACTGGGGTTCCATATCGGCATGGGCCATGGGCGTGAGCGTGATCATGGATTATTTCGAAAAGGACAAGGACATTGACTCCAAGAGGGTCGCCATCACAGGCTGCTCGAGGCTCGGCAAGACCACTCTCTGGACCGCAGCTCTCGAAACAAGGTTCGCGGTGGTGATACCCAGCTGCTCGGGAGAAGGCGGTGCGGCATTGAGCAGAAGAAACTTCGGTGAAACCGTCGCCCATCTCGCCGCTCCCACCCGTTTCCCCTACCAGTTCGCTCCCATGTACGGAGTATGGGGCGAGAAAGTGCATGAGATGCCCATGGACGCCAACATGCTCATAGCCCTCATCGCCCCGAGGCCGATGCTGCTGTCAACCGGTTCCACAGACAAGTGGTCGGATCCCAAAGGAGAGTTCCTGGCAGCCGTGGAGGCAGGCAAGGTGTATGAGCTTCTGGGCAAGGACGCTCTCGGCACGGATGTGATGCCCGGCGCCGAGCAGCCCATCTACCACACCCTCGGCTATGTGATGCACGAGGGCGGGCACGGGGTTCTTCCGCAGGACTGGGATTACTATCTCGAATTCCTGAAGCGTTACCTATAGGGCGGCTTCAAACTCACCTATAGGGTGACTTCAAACTCATAGCTGCCGGCCTGCAGTTCAGCCATCACCTTTCCGGTGAGCGAACGGAGCGGGCCGGTTCCTTTTTGTCCCTTTATGATCTTTACGGCCTTCACTCCGGGGGCCTGCAGAGTGAGCGAGGCCGTGGTGTTGGCAGGGACGGTGACTCTGTAGATGTAGCCGCCGGGTGTCTTTTCCCACGCGCTGCGGATGTAGCCGTAGGGACTTTCGAATCCTCCGTCGACATATTGCAGGTCGCCTCCTATTCTGGGCTGAAGGATGATGTGCTTGTATGCGGGCTTGTCCTCATCGCGCTGTATGCCGAGCGAATAGGAAAACATCCACTCTCCTATGGCTCCGTAGGCGTAATGGTTGAAGGAATTCATGTCCACGGGGCCGAAGCCGTTTTCTATCGTGTAGGAGTTCCACCTTTCCCACATGGTCGTAGCTCCCTGAAGCACAGGATACAGCCATGACGGGTATCCTGTCTGTTCGAAGAGCGTGTAGGCGACGTCGTCCCTGCCGTTTTCGGACAGGGCTATGTTCAGATAGGGCGTGCCGATGAATCCGGTCGTGAGGGTGTTCCCGTGCTTTTCGATGTTCTCCACCAGATGGGCCGCCGCCTTGGCTTTCACATTGTCGTCAAACAGATCGAACCTCAGGGGAAGGGCATAGGATGTCTGGGTATTCACTTCTCCTCTGCTTCCTACGGTCACTCCGTTTTCATCCACGAACTTTTCGTTGAAGGCCTTCCTGATGTCATCGTGGAGCCGTGCATAGCGTCTGCTGTCCGCAGTCTTGCCCAAGGCGGCCGCCATCTTGGACATCATGTAGGCATCGTAGGCGTAGTAGGCCGTGTTGGTAAGCTGTATGTCGGTGTATTCCAGCGCAAGATGGTCTCCGATTCCGAACGGAGTCTGGATGAAATCCTTGGCCTGGCGTTCGAGATAGTCCATGTAGCGGACCATGGAGTCGTAGTGACGTGCGATTGCCTTCACGTCGCCGTACTGCATATAGACCTGGTACGGGACCACTATCCCGGCCTCCATCCAGCCCATCCACCCGGGCTGGCTGTTGTCGTAGCCGTACTGAGGACGGCCTATGACCGGATAGTAGTTGAAATAGCTGCCGTCCAGGTTCTGGTTGTCGCGCATGGAGCAGAACCAGCGGTCGTAGAATTTGTCAACCCAGGGGCTGAAGTATGTGGCGGTGCGGGCGAACACCTGCGCATCGCCGGTCCATCCCTGACGCTCGTCCCTCTGAGGACAGTCGGTAGGTACGGCCTGGAAGTTGCCGCGCTGCCCCCACCGGATGTTTTCAAACAGTCTGTTTATCCGTTCGTCGGAGCTTGTGTAGCTGCTCGTGGTGTTGCCTATGGACTCGAGTACCACTGCCTTTACGCTTTCCGGGGGCAGGGGCCTGTCCAGTCCGCTCACGGATACGTAACGGAATCCGTGGTCGGTGAATATGGGCTGGTAGGTTTCGCCTTCCGGCAGGCCGCGCATGGTATAGGTGTCTATGGACAAAGCTCCCCGGTAGTTTTCGGTATAGACCTGCCCCTTGAGCTTTTTATAGGTTTCGACCGTGTACGGAGGGACGGGATCGACAGGGATTGTTTCAGGATAGACCATTTCTCCGAAACGGAGGGTGACGACCTGTCCGGACTTTCCTTTCATGCCTTCGAGGCGGGGCACTCCCACGATGTTCTGTCCGAAGTCATATACATATACGCCCTTGACAGGCTCATTCACGGACACCGCCGCCAGAGTTATGTTGTTTTGGATGGGGAGGCCTATGTAGGACTGGATTTCCACGTTCACGGGAGGTTTGGGGAACACGTCCGCCGCCGCCCACGATGAATCGTCGAAGCCGCCGTTCTTCCATCCGTCCACTTCCTTCCGGGCATCGTAATCTTCACCGAACTGGAAGCCGTTGCGGACGACGGGGCCGTCATCGTATTTCTTCCAGCTTCCGTCCGTCACCGTCACGTCCTGCGTGCCGTCTTCGTAGGTGATCACTATTTTAGCCATCATGGACTGCTTGATGCCGTAGGCGTCCACATAGGCGGAGGTGAATATGTTCAGATCGCTGTACCATCCGCTTCCCAGCATCGCGCCCACTCCGTTGGAGCCCTGATGCACCATGGGGGTGATGTCGTAGCTGTTGTACATTATCCTGTAGCGGTAGTCGGTCCAGCCGGGGTTGAAATAGTCGTCGCTGACCCTCTGCCCGTTGACGTAGAATTCGTAGATGCCCCTGGCCGTGACGTAGAGCCTCGCCGATTTGACGGCCTTGCCGATCTCTATGTTCTTTCTGAGCATGGGTGCTGAAACGAGGCCGTAGGGGGCCCACACGCTGAGTTTTCCGTCGCCCGTCACGGTCCTTTCAGTCTGGGGGTCGGTGTAAAGCACGGTGTTCCAATTGCTTTCGCTTACTTTTATATTGGAGAACACTGCCTTCTCGCCTTTGGGCTGGCGGAATCCTATGGAATGCAGCCTTGCCCAGTCGTGGACTCTTTCTCCGTCGGGGTAAGGGGTTATGACCATCTGGAAGGGGTTGCCGCTGGACACGTTTTCCCTGGCCGGACCGCCGGGCACGCCTTCCTTAGGCTTGAGGGTGACGCCGTCGAATACCACTATCAGATTGGATTTCAAGTGATATCCGGGAGTGGAGACTTCCAGGCGGACATGGTGCGGCGCGTATTTGTCTCCGTCCTTCACGATTCCGTCGAGAGAGATGTCGGACAGATGCCTCTCGTCCCCGTCCACACAATATCTGACGATGATCGATGCCGGTTTTGCGGCGGCCGCCACGTCTCCGGTGTTGTATTCCACCGTTATCCAGTTGTCCTTGTCCTTGACGCTGTAGGCGAACACGGCTCTGGAGCTGCCCTTCGCCACCTGCACATCGTAGTCTATGTTGAAGAAGGTGCGGTAGCGCGATGCTCCGATTTTCTCGGATCCTATCCACTCCGCTTTGCTCCAGCCGAGTCCCATCAGTCCTGTTTCGAACCACGAGGGCTCGGACTGCAGGACTTTGCCGTTCCCGTCAGTGACCGCTACCTGCCAGAAGTATCTGGTCCCGCCCCGGAGAGCTTCTCCCTCATAGGGGACATTCAATGAGCGGTCGGAGTAAACGGTGCCGGAATCATAGACGTATTTCCCGGCGGCAAGGTTCTCCCCGCTGTCGGCCACGGTCAGCCTGTATGCTTTCTGTAGAGCGCCGAATTCGTCCGAGAGCATCTGCCAGCTGAAAACAGGATGGGCGTCGTCTATGCCCATGGGGGTCTCCATCATCTCCGTTCTCAGGTGAACAATCCCGGATACCGGTGCGGTGTCCGCGGCATACACGGCCGGAACGGCTGCCAGCGCGAACGCACAGACAGATGATGCGATTTTCAGTATTGTTTTCATTTCGTCATGTTGTTTTGTCCTTTTACACACGGCGGCAGACCTGTCTCAAAGGGCCTTTTCCGCTTATTTTTCAAAAATAATAATAAACCGAGCATATTGCAAAGGGAAAAAAGCAAAATTCTTAGTTTTTGTCATAAAATGTCACTAAATTAGGGATGTTTTCCACTAATGCATTAGTCAGAAATTCAATGTTACACTACAAATAGCACTATGAAAAAGTTCATTTTCTCAGCTGCCGTCCTATGCATCAGCGTATTCTCGGCAAGCGCACAGTTCGGAAAGTTCACTCTTTCCGAGAGCCAGTATCTGAAGGATGAGCAGACCGGCGTGACTCTGAGGGTTCTCACGAAGACCGAAGGCAACGACAAGTTCATCTACCAGACCGATCCCATGTGGACTCCTGACGGAAATTACCTCATGTTCAGGTCTTCCGACCGCGGAGTGACCACCGGCGACATCGAAGTTCCCGAATGGTTCAAAAGGCCCGGCCCCAACGGAGAACCTCCCCGCAAATTCTCCCCTACCCAGTATTTCTTCATCGAAGTTGCCAGCGGCAACATCATCCAGGCTACCGACGGCATGGTAGGTTCCACCTTCCTCTCCAACGTCAGCAACAAGATGTATCTGAACATCAACGAGAAGAAAGAAGGCTGGACTCTGTATGTAATGGATCTTGACAAGCTGTTCGCGGACGCGAAGGCTGAAAAGGCCGGAAAGTTCAGAAGCTACCTCAAGAAGATAGGTTCGTTCCCTCAGACTCCTGAAATGGGCCGTCCCGGCGGATGGTGCATAAACAGCGACGATACATACGCCTACATCACCGTTACCCGCGAGGGCACTCCCGAAGAGATCGCGGCCATGAACGCCAAGGCTTTCAAACCTCGTGACGACCAGCCCGTGAAAGTTTCCCAGAGCCTCAGCGGTCTCCGCAAGATGGATCTCCGCACAGGCGAGGTGACCAAGATCTGCGACATGGACTTCAAAGTCGGCCACATCCAGAGCAGCCGCTTCAAACCCAACGAGATTCTGTTCTGCAACGAGACCGGCGGAGATGCCGACCAGAGAATGTGGTACTGCGACGCCGACACCGACGAGTACAAGCCTCTGTACAAGGAAACTCCCCTGGACTGGGTAACTCACGAGACTTTCGGCACCGAGGACTATGTCTATTTCAACGTTCTCGGATGGCAGGACAGACTGCGCAAACAGGCTTCCGGCATCTTCCGCATCAACCTCCGCACCAACGACGTGGATTGCCTCGGCAACGTGGAGATGGACAAGGATCGCAGCTCTCAGCTGACGGGACGCGGTTTCTGGCACTGCAACTCCACCCGTGACAACAAATGGGCCTGCGGAGACACCTTCGGCGGCAGCGTGTGGATCATCAACGTGGCTACCGGTCACAAATATCAGATTGCTTCCGACCTGAAGATGACTCCTGACCATGCGCAGCCTTTCTTCAGCCCCAACGGTCGCTATCTCTGCTTCCAGAGCGGACACTACTCGGACGGAAAGAGACTCAACCTCATAATGGTCGACCTCTATCAGCTTCCTTACTATCAGGACTAAACTTTTTTCAAACCGAAAACGAGGGAGACTGAATCAGTCGCCCTCGTTTTGTATATGGGTATGTTGATGATGACGACAGCCGTCGTAGCATCAATCGGCAGAAAGAAGTGATTTCAGGCGTACAAGCGCCTCCACATAGTAGTAGTCCGCATAAGTGAGAGGGACGTCCACCTCGGAATTCTTGGGCTTGTTGCCTACGCTGTGCTTGAGAATGAATCCGCCAAGCTCGGTTTCTCCGGCCAAGTATTCAGGAGAGGAGAGGGTCTTTATCTGCTTGACGGCAAGGTTTTTCCAGCGTTCCGATTCTTCCCTTTCCACATATGTGCTAAGTTCCAGGTAGGCGGACGCCATGATCGCTCCGGCCGATGCGTCCCTGAGCGCGGACGGAATGTCGGGAGCGTTGAAGTCCCAATACGGGATGCCGTCTTCGGGCAGATTCGGATTGTCCGCTATGAAAGCTGCTATGTGGCGTGCCTGCTCCAGGAATTCGGGCTTTCCGCTCATTCTGTACATCATCGTGTAGCCGTAAAGTCCCCAGGCCTGTCCGCGGGCCCAGGCTGACTCATCGGCATAGCCCTGAGCCGTCTGACGTGCTTCCGCCTCCCCTGTTTCGGGATTGTAGGAAACCACATGGTAGGAGCTGTAATCCTTGCGGAAATGGTTTTTCATGGTCTTTTCGGCATGGGAAATGGCAATTGTCCTGAGACTGTCGTTTCCGGACTTTTCAGCCCCGAACATGAGCATTTCCAGATTCATCATGTTGTCTATGATTACAGGGTAACGCCATTTTTCGCTCGGATTCCATGACATGATCAGCCCGACTTTAGGATTATACCTGGTGGACAGGGATTTGCAGGCATTCAGAATGTCGTCGAGGTATCTTTGGCTGCCGGTCAGGCGGTAACCCTGTTCTGCACTGCAGTAAATCATGAAACCGAGATCGTGGGTGTTGGTCAGCCACTGGGCGGGTTCGGCGCGTGCGGTAAATTCTTCGGCACGTGTCCTCAGAAGCGTGTCGGCGGGGAACTGTTCCGAAAGCATCCACAGCGTGCCCGGAAAAAAGCCGCTTACCCACCAGGGATAGCTGCATGTCTGAAGCTTCCCGTCTTCGAACGTTCTGGGCAGCAGCCCTTCTTCGGGCAGCACGTTTTCAGCCAGCACATGGGCGCGCACGGCGGACGCTTCCAAGGCCTTGTCCACAAGTTCCGACAGTTTCTGTTCTTCACTCTTGCAGGAAACGAGGGCGCAGGCCATTGCAAAAGCAGCCGCAAAAATAAAAGTCTTCTTCATATCCGTTTATTATTAATCTCTTAATGCATGTATTAATCTCTCAATGCATGGTCCGCTCCTACGTCATAGCCTTCCCATGCTCTCTTGCTTGTCCATGGACGTTCCTCATCTGCCCAGAAGGGGGCGTCCGGGGACAACCCCAATGGGAGGAAAGCCGCAAGGCACATATAAAGGCTTCCCGTGTTGATGTAGGCTTCGGACATGTTTATCTGATGGCCGGCAAATCCTACCGTAAGCCATTCGCCGCTGAAATTGGCAGGGCTTTCGAAGAATCTGAAGATGACAGCCGACATGGCCGAACGGGCCTGTCCGGGGGTGACCTTTTCCGGAAGGTTCCGGAGCAGCGCCGCATGGGCCAGCGCATGATAAAGGCCCGATCTGTAAACAATTGAGCGTCCGACGACAGGAATGGTTCCTTCCGGAGAGACAAGCCTTTCCAATTCTTCGGCGAGCCTCGCCTCACGCCGCAATTGCGTGTCCAGATCCGCCCGGGCCGCCAGAGAGTGTTTAACCATCACGGCAAGCACATCCGTAAGCAATGGACTGATTACTATGCTGTTGTAGTAGTCGAGATGAAAGCTTGGACCGTCTCCGTAGAGTCCGTCCCCTTTGTACCAGCCCTCGCGCATGAATTTATTCACGCCGTACGTGAGCCTGTCCATGTCGCACTCGCCCGTGTATTCAAGCAGGGCGGCTTCCACCATGGATGCGAACAGCAGCCAATTGCTTTCGTAGGGTTTTATGGTGCGGCTGCGTTTCCATTCCGTCACGAGCCTTTGCCGAGTGAGGCTGTCAAGGCGGGGCCATATCCATTCTCCCCCGCGCAGGACTCCCTGGGCAAGGAAAGCGGCATCCACGAGGGACTGCCGGTTTCCGCGTCCGAAGGTGAGATAATCGGGCGAGGAGGGGTCAACCGCATTGGCCATGGCCTTGGACACCATGGCAATGTATTCTGCGCGGAGCCGGCCCTCCTTGCTTTCGTCAGGCCCGAGGGCAAGCCAGGAGCTTATTCCGCAAAGCGTGCGGCCGAAAGCCTCAAGATGAGAAGCCTCCTTGCGTCCCGGATCATCGCTCAGCGACTCGAAGGGCATGTTTTTCACGAGCGTTCCTTCACTCAGGTTACTTATTACAGGACGTGCGATCCTGTCCATCAGGTCAACCCAACGTTCCCTCTCTGTTTTTTGTCCGCCGTCTGCGATGCGATTGCCTGCCGCATAAGACGACACGGCAAGCAGGAACGACAGGACCGATAAGGCTAATTTTCTGTATGACATATTGTTTGGAATTTCAACGGAGACCTTTACAAAGATAAGAAATAATCGCTATCTTTAAAGGAGAATAATCACTGTAAAACATAGAACTATGGCAACAAGAAGAGAAGCTTTCAAGATGTATCTGAAACCCGGCTGTGAAGAAGAGTACAAACGCAGACATGCGGCTCTTTGGCCGGAAATGAGAAAACTGCTGTCAGACGCGGGAGTGCACAACTATTCCATCTACTGGGACAAGGAGACAAACATTCTGTTCGCCTACCAGGAAGTGGACGGAGACGGTGGCGGTTCTCAGGACCAGGGCAGCAATCCTATAGTCCAGAAATGGTGGGACTACATGGCTGACATCATGGAGGTAAACCCTGACAACTCACCTGTTTCGATTCCGCTGGACGAAAGATTCCACATGGACTGACAAAAGCATCGGCAAAAAAAATCCTCACCGGAAAAGGCGAGGATTTTTTTGTTTCTTATGCAGGAAGAGTCCCTGCGGGGCGTAAACCTCCGCAGCCTCCGTAAACGTAAGCCTTCGAAGAAGAGCATCGGCTACGGGATAAAAAAGGAAGGCGACCCGGAACAGGTCGCCTTCCTTAAGGTTCCATGAGCAGCCGCCCATGGATTATTCAGTAAGATTATTTGCTCTTGAAACCATAACCGTTGGTAAGTCCGGTCGTCTGGCAAACGTCGTTCTTCATGAACACAACGTACACAGGAGGTTCTTTGGCAGCATACATGGCATCGGTGTAACCGATCATGAATTCTGAGCCCCAACGTGCCTCGGTAACCGCATCGGCGCTGCCGTCAGCTTTCTGGTACTGCAGAACGCCCCAAGGAGTCTGCTTGTAACCGTCTGCTTCCAGAGCCTGAGCCTCGGCGCTGCCGGGAACGATGTATTTGAAGAGACCTTTGATGGCAAGGTTGGTATTGTTGCCGGCGGTAACGTTCCTCGAAGCACCCTTCTGGTAGTTTTCAGCAAGAGCGGACCAGTCGTCGTTCTGGCCTCTCCAGCTCGGATAGAGAAGCGGATCGTCTTCCTGTCCGGGAGGGCACTGCATGGTGAGACGGTAGCCTTTCTCGGCTTTCGCATCAACAAGCTTGGTCCATACGTATGCAGGGAACTGATAACCGTTGTCGAACTGGACGTAACCGTTGGACTTCATCTCGGCGATGTCGGCTACGAGCTCGGCACGCATGTCATGGGCGACTTTAGGAAGAAGTCCGGTACGGATAAGGTCACGACGACGGAGGTTTTCACCTACGAATTCAAGTTTACGCTCTTCGATTACCGCATTGAACGTCTGGCTCATGCCGTCGATAGGCTGTGCATTCGCAAGAAGCTCGTTGAACTTCTGGGTCTTCTCGGCATCGGAGCAGTAGTTGAACGCTCTGTCATGTACCTTGCGGAGCTGTGCCTGTGCGGCGGCATCGTCACCCGATACGGCGAGAGCCTCGGCGTACATGAGGATGATGTCGGACTGACGCATGACAGGGAAGCTGATTCCGCTGTAAAGCTGACGGGGATCATAGGTGTCCTTGTCCTGACGGTTGAGGTCGAACTTGTTCATGCCTATGCCAAGGGTAACCTTGTTGGAAAGGCTGTAGTTGTAAAGAATCTCGGCACCTGCGCCGGTAGAACCGGTAACGGAGAGAGAAACGTCACGACGCATATCCTTGGGGTCGAACATGCTGTAGTAAACAAGAGGATAGGAGCAAACCTGAGCATTGGCCTTCGGAGGATAAGCCGGACTGCCGCCGTTAGAGCCACGGCCGAAGTTGTAGGCTATACGTGAGCCGCCGCCGTTCTGCTTCATGGACACTTCGTATACGGACTCGTCTGACATGACAAGCTTGTTCATCTGGTCGAACACGTACTGGTAAGGGTTGTTGTAGTAACGGCCCTCGCTGTCGGAACGGGGATCTTCAGTCACAAGCTTGACTCCGCCGGGATTGTCGACCGCATCCTTGAGGTAAGGGAGAGCCATGGTGTAGAACTCTTTCCAGTCGGAACGGCGTGAGTAAACTGAATTTCTGCCGAGAGAAGAGGTTCCCCAGACGTCGAATGAGATCTGGTTGCCGTCTCCGTCCACATAGAACGCATCGCCGTATCCGGCATCAGTACGATGAATCTGATAACCTGCCTCATAGAGACACATACGGCCGATAAGACCTTCAGCGAAGTTGCGGGTCATCTGGTCGGGCATATGGTTGTTCTGACCTACGGAGTACATGTATTTGCCGTCGACGACCTTGCGGAGGTTGGCAAGTTCCTTCTCCATGACAGCGTGACGGGAAGACAGATCGTTGGAGCTCTGACGGGCTTCGTAGATGTAGATGCAGTCTCCGTACCAGCGGATAAGATCGTAGTAGGCGTTGGCCCTCATGGTGTAGGCCTGTCCGAGAAGGTCAGACCACTCATTGGGAGCGGAAGCGAGAATCTGCTCGAAATCAGACCTTTTCTCCACGTTGTAGATAATCTGGTTGCAGCGGGCTATGATGCTGTACATGTTGGTCCACTGATGGAGCGACTTGGTCGTGACGTTGAAGTTCTCAACCTCATAGGCGCCGTTGTTTCCACCGTAGAGCTGGGCGGCACCGACAAGGTCGGCGATAAGGCCTACGGAGCATCTCTCGACATCGGAACCGATGTCTTCGAAATTGACTGGCATACCGTTGTTCATTACGTCCACGTAGAGGTCGTAGGCACCCAACATGACCGCTGATCCCGTAGCGTAGCTGGTGAACACGAACTCACCGTCCACAACTGAAGGGGAATTGGTATCCAGATAGCTGTCACAGGAGTAGAGACCTGCTCCGGCGATAACCCCAAGAATTATTTTACTTATTGTTTTCATTTCTTTGCTGATTTTCAGTCAAGTTTACAGTGTAATATTAAGACCGAAGGTATAGGACTTTGCAATAGGATATGCACTGTAGTCAATACCCGGAGTAGGCATACCGTAAGAAGAGCTTCTGCTGGTGTTGACCTCAGGATCAAGACCTGAATAGCCTGTGAAGGTGAGGAGGTTGGTAGCGGTGAAGTACGCCCTGATGTTGTTCATGCCGACCTTCTTGGCAATCTTCTTGGGAAGAGTGTAGCCGAGGGTCACGGTCTTGAGACGCAGATAGGAAGCGTCCTCGAGATATTTGTCGATGAGGAATCCCTTCATGGAAGAAGGCATGTGCATCTTGGCGTGAGCGTTCATCTGAGCAAGCTCGGAAGGATCCGAAACAAACTCAAGCTGACCGGCGGAGTTCCAGCGGTACGGTGAATAAGCGTCGGCCACGAATGCCATACGGTTTGCACCGAAACGGTTGTCCTTTGATCCGTAAGTGGACTGGAGTGACTGGTAGTTCATGATCATGCCGCCGATCTGGTAGTTGAAGTTGGCGGAGAGATCGAAGCCCTTCCATGTAGCGTTGAGGTTGAAGGAACCGGTCGACCTCGGGGTCATTTCACCCACATAGTACATGTCGTTCTCGTCAAGAACGCCGTTTCCGTCCTGATCCTTGATCTTGATGGCACCGGGGAAGGCGGACTGACCTGCAGGAGTCTTGAAGCTTGTCCAGTAGGAGTCGTTACCGAAGTCGGGAATACCCTCTTTCAGAGTATAGACACCTGTGGAGGCATCGTAGTTGAAGTCGTCGGTGGTGTACCAGCCTTCGTACTTGTAACCGCGGATGTAGCCGATTCCATGGCCCTCGCGGAGCACGAACTCACCGTTTCCGGGAGAGTGCTCGGAGCTGGCCCACTGGCCGTACTCCGTAACCATCACTGAAGGAGCAAGCTCATCGATCTTGTTGACGTTGTAGTTGTAGATGAGGTTTGCGCTGAGGGTGAAGTTGTCATTGTTGATGATGTCTCCGCCCAGAGAGAGCTCGATACCTTTGTTGGAGGTCTTTCCCATGTTCTGGTACTGGTAGGAATAACCGGTGGAAGAGTTGACGGCGACAGGCATCAGCAGATCCTTGGTGGTTGTCCAGTATGCATCAATGGTACCGTAAAGTCTGTCATCCCAGAAACCGAAGTCGACACCGAGGTTGCGGGAAATGGTGGTCTCCCATTTGAGGTCGTTATTCTCCATCATGGAGTTGGGATAGTATGCGAAACCGTAGTCGCCTTCAGTGCCTGTGCGGCTGCCGCTGATGGTGTAGCGTGAAGCCGAGGATGAAAGCTGCCAGGTCTCTCTCCAGAGGTTCGCACTGATCTGGTCGGAACCCGTGGCACCGTAGGAAAGACGTACCTTCAAGTTGGAAAGCCAGCTCTTCGCGCTCTCGAGGAAAGACTCGTCAATGGCTCTCCATGCGAAAGCGGCTGCGGGGAAGTAACCCCAGCGGTTGTTGGAAGTGAACTTGGAAGAACCGTCGGCACGGAGCGTGGCGGTGAAGAGATACTTGTCGTCAAAGCCATAGTTCAGACGGCCGAAGAACGAAACCGAACGTCCGGGAACGTCGACATTGGTGGTGAGAGCGCTGTCGCCGGTGTACTGGTTGAGCATGGCGAGAGTGTGTGAACGGTCGAATCCGTCAGGATACTTCTCAGCGTAGAAACGCATGTAGTTGCCTGATGAAGTGATCATTTCGTTACCGAGCATGACATCCATGCTGTGACGGGTGTTCTGGAACGGAATCTTGTAGGAAGCGGTGGTGGTCCAGTGGAGGTTGCCGCTTTCGCTTCTCCTCTGGCTCGCGCTGTTGGTCTCGTTACCGTAACCGCCGTTATAGGTCTCAGTCTTGCTGAATGTGCCGCCGAGACCGATTTCACTGCGGAGCTTGAGGTCATCGATAGGCTCATAGTTCACGGCGCCGATAGCGCGGAAACGATGGGCGATATCCCAGTCCTTGGTGTTGTTGGTGAGCTCCTTCGGGTTGTAGCTCTGCTCAATGTAGGATGAACCGTTACCGAATCCGGCCACATTCTCGGCGTTGCCCTGAGGGTTGTCGATAGGACGGAACTGGTAAGCGGTGGAAACTCTCTGCGCAAAACGTCCCTTGTTGTAGGAATAGGATGCGTTGAGTTCGATGTTGAACCTGTCGGTGAGCTTCTCTATCGTCTTGATGGAAGCGTTGACCCTCTGGTAGGAGGAGTTGATGACGGTACCGTCATCGTTCAGGAAGTTGAGGCTGAAGATAGTCTGGTTCTTCTTGGTGCCGTTGCTGACAGTCAGGTTGTGGCTGTGGGAAATGGCGGTCTTGTAGAGATCCTTCTGATAGTTGTGGGTCTTCGCTCCGGCATAGTAGCTGTAGTTGTTGACCGAACCGTGACCGTAGGCGTCCTGCATGCCGAAGTAGTCGAGCATGTTGTCGTAGTTGGTCGAGTTGTAGTCCCTTGCATAGCCGAGGGAGAATTTCAGATAGTCGAGGGGATCCATGACGTCACGTACGTTCATGGAAGAGTCCTTGATCTGAATGTAACCGTTGTAGGAAACGCTTGTCACGCCCTCTGTAGCGTTCTTGGTGGTGACGAGCACGACACCGGCCGCACCTCTGGAACCATAGATCGCGGTCGCGGCAGCGTCCTTGAGGACGTTGATGGACTTGATCTGGTCAGCAGGGACGTTGGCGAGCGAGCTCACGGGGAAACCGTCCACGATGTAGAGAGGGTCGTTGCTCTGGGTGATGGACTTTGCACCGCGCACGCGGATCTGAGGCTCCGCACCCGGAGTACCGTCATTCATGGTGACGACGACACCTGCCATCTTACCCTGAAGGGCCTGCGCGACGTTCGCCACAGGAGTTTCAAGATCCTTGGAGCTGACCGTGGAGACGGAACCGGTGAGGTCTTTTACCTTTACGGTACCGTAACCGATGACGACGGTCTCTTCGAGCATCTCGTTGTCAACGTCCAAAACGATAGAAAGGTTCGCTGCGGAAGTGACTCTCTTCGTAGCATAACCTATGCAGGATACTTCAAGCTCTTTGCCTGACGCAACCTTGAGTTCGAAGTTACCATCGATGTCGGTGACGGCTCCATTGGTGGGATTGCCGACCTCGACGATGGCTGCTCCAATGACCGGCTGTCCTGCCGTGTCCACGACCTTACCCTTGGAAGTGTTCTGCGCGAACGCGGAAGTTCCGATGAATAAAGCCATACAAGCCATGAGCGCAACCAACGCTTTGTGGCCTACGGAGAATAATTGATTCATCTTGATTTGGTTGGTTAATAATTATAGAATGTCAATTCTTTTGCAATCTAAAATTTTAATTATTAAAGCCTTTTTGGCTTTCAATTGTGCAAATATAATATTATTTTCTTATTCTGTGCACGGGCACGGAAAAACATTGGCACAACAGATAAGCATCTGTTCCTGAACGCCGTCAGAGGGCAGATGCTTCTTCCGCCGTAAGCTCCCGCTGCCCCTTCACATATTCCTGGGCCATCTCATGAAACTTGGCGACGAGATCCTTGTATTCGGGCTGGTCCACGAGATTGACAAGTTCCTTGGGATCGTTCACCTCGTCGATAAGCATCGCTCCGCCGCCGTTGCTGTAGAATTCGGCATAGCGCCACTTCTCGGTCCTTATGGCGACTCCCGACACGCCTTTGCCGTGATTGTTCCACACCGAATACGCCGGTTTGTCGAATTCGGCGTCCGGATCGTCAAGGAGGCGGGCGAAACTCTTGCCTTCAAGACTTTTGTTTTCGGGCAGTCCGCAAAGTTCCACGAGCGTGGGATAGATGTCAAGGTTTTCCGTTATCCTGTAAGTCGTCCTGCCGTTGCCTTTGGCCCTGGGATCCACTATAAGGAGGGGTGTGTTGGTGCCTTCTTCCCAAAGGGAACCGGCCTTGGACCATTTGCCCTTCTCGCCGAGCATGAATCCGTGGTCGACGCAGAATACTATTATGGTGCTGTCGCGCAGTCCGGCTTCGTCCAGGGCGGCTATGAGTCTGCCCACGTTCCAGTCGACATAGCTTATGCAGGCCCAGTAGGCAAGGGTGAAGGCACGCGCCTCGTCGTAGCTCGCCCGGCGGTTGATGAACACATCGGCATTGATCTCCCTTATGGACGCCTTGGGGAATCCTCTCGGCACCATGGGGTAGGAACAGTAATCTTCCGCAACCGGAATGTCGTTTATGTCGTAGAGGTCGAAGAACCTCTGCGGAGCAAGGCAGGGGGTATGCGGCTTGGAGTAGCCGCAGGCGATGAAGAAGGGTTCGTCCTTGCCGGCCGCTTCCTTTATGTAGCGGATCGCCTTGTCGGTGTTTTCAGTTTCGCTGGCATAGGTGTATTCGTCGGGTCCCCAGCGGTCGGATTCCGCTCCGTGCCCCACATTGTACTCATCGGTGGGAAGCATTTCCCTCCTGCCGTTGATTTTCATGAGGTTCTTGCCGCCGCCCCGGGACTCCACCCAAAGACGATGCTCCTCGTCGGAAACATAGGAAGGCTTGAAGTCGCCGACTCCGGCGTTTCTCCTGCGCGGCCATCCGCCGAAGTCCCATGCATCGCTGTCCTCTATGCCGGAATGGAATATCTTGCCGGACACATAGGTCGTGTAGCCGTTTTCTTTGAAATACATGGGCAGGCTGTGCCACTCCGGATGATCCGCGCCCCACCATGGAGCGTTGTCGTAGATCTTTGTGGACACGGGGCTGTGTCCGGAAAGGAGCGACGTCCTCGACGGGCCGGAGAGAGGATACTGGCAGTAATTGTGCTGGAACAGGACACCCTGCGATGCAAGCTTGTCAAAATTTGGAGTATGCATCTGGGGAGTACCGTAACAATTCCAGTCGGTACGCATGTCATCCGACATGATAAACAGGACGTTCATCTTGCCGTTTTCCTTCTGTCCGGGTTCACCGGCCTCTGCGGGAAGAGCAGCCGCCGCCGTGGCGAGCATACCCATACCCAGAGGGATGTTGCTGATTTTCATTGGAATAGATTAAACAGTGAGTCGTTTTAGCGTTGTCGGGAAATCCGGTTTTATGGGGAAGGCCCGATTTCCGGTTACATATTTAGTCAATTCACCGAGATTACACAAAAGTTATCTCAAAAAACAAAGTTTTTTTCGCATTATTCAAAGAATAGCCTCCGCTGTCCGGCAGATTGCACCGATATTTATTCTTACCTTTACAAAACAACGTTCATTCTTTAGAAACAGCATATAAAACTGCCTGACATAGATGAAAAACAAATTTATCCTGTTCATGCTGCTCCTGCTTTCCGTAAGCGCCGGCGCACGTGAAAAACTCAATTTCAATTCAGGATGGCTGCTGAAGGTCGGAGACACGGCCGGAGCGGAAAAGCCTTCCTTCAACGATTCCCGATGGAAGAGCGTGACTCTCCCCCATGCTTTCAACGAAGACGAAGCATTCAAAAACGACATCCGGGACCTCACCGACACGATTGTCTGGTACCGTAAACATTTCAGCCTGCCCAAGGAAGCAAAGGCCGGAAAGGTTTTCATAGAATTCGAAGGCGCCCGGCAGGGAGTTGACGTTTATGTAAACGGCAAACTCGCGGGACAGCATGAGAACGGAGTGATGGCGTTCGGCATGGACATAAGTTCCCTCGTGAAGAGCGGAGAGAATGTCATAGCCGTGAGAGTGGACAACGACTGGAACTATCCGGAGCGCTCCACAGGCGTGAAATACCAGTGGGACAACAACAATTTCAACGCGAACTACGGCGGACTGCCCAAGAACGTGTGGCTGCACCTCACGGGAAAGCTGTACCAGACTCTTCCGCTGTACTCCAATCTCGGGACTACGGGAGTGTACATCTACGCTTCAGACATCCGTGTGGCAAGCCGGGAGATTACCTTGAACGCCGAGTCCGAGGTCAGGAACGAGAGCGGAAAGGACATGAGCGTCGCATACGAGACAAGCGTATATGACAGGGACGGATCCCTGCTCAAAGTTTTCGGCTCCGCCCCCGTTACCGTACACGGAGGAGAGACAGCGACACTGAAGGCCTCTGCCGAACTTTCCGGAGTGCATTTCTGGAGCTGGGGTTACGGATACCTATATAATATAAAGACCGCCCTGAAAGTGGACGGAAAGACGGTGGATGAAGTTTCCACAAGGACAGGATTCCGCAAGACACGTTTTGCGGAAGGCAAGTTCTGGCTGAACGACAGGGTCATGATGATCCACGGATTTGCCCAGAGGACTTCAAATGAATGGCCGGCGCTCGGCATGTCAGTTCCGGCCTGGCTGAGCGACTACTCAAACGGGCTAATGGTGGAGTGCGGAGGAAATCTCGTGCGTTGGATGCATGTCACTCCATGGAAACAGGATGTGGAATCCTGCGACAGAGTGGGCCTTATGCAGGCGATGCCGGCGGGTGATGCCGAGAAGGATTGTCAGGGACGTCAGTGGGAGCAGCGCAAGGAACTCATGCGCGATGCCATAATCTACAACAGAAACAATCCCTCGATTATTTTCTACGAATGCGGAAACGAATCCATCAGCCGAGATCATATCCTGGAAATGAGGGAGATACGGGACAAATATGATTTCTGCGGAGGAAGGGCCATCGGAAGCCGTGAGATGCTCGACATCAGGGAGTCCGAGTACGGAGGAGAGATGCTTTACATAAACAAGAGCGCTCATTCTCCCTTCTGGGCCATGGAGTACTGCCGCGATGAAGGGCTGAGAAAGTATTGGGACTCATACTCCTATCCTTTCCACAAGGAGGGAGAAGGCAACAATACTTTCCATTCGGCGTCTTCCGGAAAGGCGGTAGCAGGAAATGCCGCCCCATACAACCACAACCAGGACGAGTTTGCGGTGGAGCATGTGAGAAGATGGTATGACTACTACATAGAGCGTCCCGGTTCGGGCTCGCGGGTCAGCTCCGGCGGAGTGAAGATTATTTTCTCGGACTCCAACACCCACTACAGAGGTGTCGAGAACTACCGGAGAAGCGGCGTGACGGATCCGTTGAGGATTCCGAAGGACAGCTACTATGCTCATCAGGTGATGTGGGACGGATGGGTGGACGTCGAGAATCCGCATATATACATAATAGGCCACTGGAACTATGACGACGGCACCGTCAAGCCCGTTTACGTAGTTTCCAACACGGACGAGACCAAGCTTTTCCTGAACGGAAAAGAGCTGCCGGGAGGAAGGAACGAGTACAAGTTCCTGCATGTCTATGACAATGTGGAATTTGCCCCCGGAAAACTTGAGGCCGTGGGCTACGACGGCGGCAGAGAAGTCGCAAGATACAGTCTGGAGACCGCAGGCGCTCCGGCTGCCATAAGGCTTTCAAAAATCGTCAACCCTGACGGCTGGAAGGCCGACGGAGCGGATGTGGCGCTGATAGAGGTGGAAGTTGTGGACAGCGAAGGGAGAAGATGCCCGCTCGCCGACAATATGATCCGTTACGAACTGGACGGTCCGGCAGAATGGAGAGGAGGAATCGCTCAGGGTCCCGGAAACTATGTGCTTGCCAAGAACTTTCCCGTGGAATGCGGAGTGAACAGAGCGATTGTCCGCTCCACCGTCAAGGCAGGAAAGGTGACGCTGAAGGCTTCGGCTGATGGTCTGGAAGGGGCGGAAATATCGCTTGAGACCCTTCCCTATGAAGTAAAGGGCGGCGTGAGCGGATTCATCCCCGGAGACCATCTGGAAGGCCGCCTGACAAGAGGTGAAACGCCCGCGGGTCAGTCCTACAGCGACAGGGCCGTGGATGTGGAGATTGTTTCCGCCGAGGCCGGAGCCAACACAGCCGACGCGGCCAAAAGCTACGATGACAACGAACTGAGCGAATGGACCAACGACGGCACTCCCGCCACCGCGTGGATAAAATACAACTTCGGCAGAATGGCTCAGGTGGACGATGTCTGCATAAAGCTGACGGGCTGGAGAATGAGGAGCTATCCTTTGGAAATCTACGCCGGCGACCAGCTGGTGTGGTCGGGCGAAACCGAGAAGTCTCTCGGATATGTGCACATTCCTGTCAAACCGGTGATGGCCAGGGACATGACCATAAGGCTGAAAGGCAGCGCCTCGGAAAGCGATGCGTTCAGCGGCATAGTGGAAGTGGTGGCGCCCGCGGCCGGAGAACTGGATCTGTTCAAAGCCAAGGATGCGGACAAGCCGAACCATGAGCTCAGAATCGTGGAAGTGGAATTCAAGGAACATCTGAACAAATAACCTGAACAAATAAGTTTTTATGCGATTGAAATTACTGCTGATTTCCGCACTGCTGTGCCCGGGTATGCTCTCGGCGCAGACGGAGACGGGATTTGACAACGGCAAGATTGCGAAGTACTGGCAGGTCGAGTCGGAATCTCCCGACTACAAGCTGTCAGCGAAGGACGGGGTCTGTGAAATCACCGCCCCGAAGGGCCTGACGATGTGGTATAAACAAAAAATGTCCGGCAACGTCGTCATTGAATATGATGCCAAGGTATTCAATGACGGAGAAGGAGACAGGCTGAGCGACATGAACTGTTTCTGGATGGCTTCAGACCCCAAGGCGCAGAGCGTTTTCTCCCGTCTCAAGGACAGGAACGGGGTGTTTGCGAACTGTTCTTCCATGGAGCTGTATTACGTCGGATACGGCGGAAACGGCAACACAACGACACGGTTCCGCAGATATGACGGAAATCCCGATCCCGCGCTGGTGAAAGAATACACGGATGCCGATCATCTGCTTGAGGCGGACAGGTGGTATCACGTAAAGCTGGTAGCGGAAGGAGAAAAAATCCAGTACTGGCTTGACGGCAAACTGCTTTTCGACTACAGAGATTCCGCACCCTACAGGGAAGGCTGGTTCGGATTCCGCACCACCCTGTCCCGCACCGCGATAAAGAATTTCAGCTACAAGGAATGGAAGGACGAGCCTTTTGCAAAGGCAGATCTGCACTGGGTCGGAGAGACTCCGGCATCGGACAGAGGGGTGAGTTTCGGCGTCCCTTTCAAAAAGGGCGAAGTGACGGAAAAGACCGCACTTGAACTGAGGACAGCGGACGGGCAAAACATCGCCACGGATCAATGGGCAATGGCCAAATGGCCGGACGGTTCACTGAAATGGCTCGGCGTGGCCGCCGTCATCCCCGGAGGTACGGAGAAAGCGGAGTTCGTTAAAGTCAGAAAAGGAGACGGAGCACGGCAGTCCTCCATGGCGGAGGAACTTCCCGACAGTTATCGCATCGCGACGGGTAAAATCACGGCCGTGATTCCGAAATCCGGAGAGAACATCATCAGCGCCCTGTATGTCGGGGACACGATGGTAGGCACCGCAGCGGATCTGGTGGCTTCCGAAGGCGGCAGAGAGTATGTCAGCAAACTGACGAAGGTCTCTCTGGAACAGAACGGTGCGGTGCGCAGCACGGTAAAAGTGGAAGGCACCCATTCCGGCAACGGACGGGATTGGCTTCCGTTCACCGTAAGACTGTATTTCTACAATAATTCAGACCAGGTCCGCATCGTCCATTCCTTCGTATTCGACGGAGACGCGGACAAGGACTTCATCAGCTCGCTGGGCATACGTTTCCGCATTCCCATGAGAGAAGAAATGTACAACAGGCATGTGGCTTTCGTGGGTGACGGAGGATCGGTCTGGGCAGAACCCGTGGAACCGCTCATAGGCCGAAGAGTGCTGATGGCTCCCAAGGACAAGCCTCAGCCGGAAAAGATATACCAGGAACAGCAGATGGAAGGCAAACGCATACCCCGGCACGAGTTTTTCGACGAGAAGGGGCAGTTCCTGATCGAGAAGTGGGCGAAGTGGGATTCCTACCGTCTGAGCCAGCTGACCGACAATTCATATTCCATCCGCAAGAAGACACAGGAGGACAGGCCGTGGATCGGCACGGTCACCGGCGACAGAGCGGCAGGATATGCCTTTGCAGGCGACGTGAGCGGAGGACTCGGTGTCTTTCTCAAAGATTTCTGGCAGCTCTACCCTTCCACTCTCGAAGTCAAGGGTGCGCGCAGCGACGAGGCATCGCTGACCGTATGGTTCTGGAGTCCGGAATCGGAGCCGATGGACCTCAGGCATTATGACACGGTGGCCCACGACCTGGAGGCAAGCTACGAAGATGTGCAGGAAGGCATGAGCACTCCTTACGGAATAGGCAAAACCAACACCCTCACCGTCATTCCCATGGCTTCATATCCCGGGCAGGCGGCCGTGGCGGCGGATGCCGCAGCTTTGCTGGAGGACGCACAGCTTCTTCCCACTCCCGAGTACCTGCACGAAGCCAGAGCGTTCGGCATCTGGTCACTTCCCGACAGAAGCAATGAGCTCCGCAACAGGATAGAGGATAAGATAGACGAATTCATCACCCTGTACGAAGGTCAGGTGGAGGAGTTCAAATGGTACGGACTCTGGAACTACGGAGATTTCATGCATTCCATGGACGATGTCCGCGGAGTCTGGCGCTACGATGTGGGCGGTTTCGCCTGGGACAACACCGAACTGGCGACGAATCTGTGGCTGTGGTACGTGTTCCTCAGAAGCGGACGCCATGACGTGTGGGAACTTGCATCGGCCATGAGCCGCCACACGACGGAGGTGGACTCATACCATATAGGTGAATACAAAGGACTTGGAAGCCGTCACAACGTAACCCACTGGGGTTGCGGAGCGAAAGAGGCCCGAATAGGCCAGGCCGAGTGGAACCGCTTCCTTTACTATCTGACCACCGATGAACGTTCGGGTGATCTGGCTGCGGAATCCAAAGATGCGGAGCAGATTCTGTACAAGGTGGACCCCATGAGGCTGGCCGCACCGAGAAGCATCTATCCCTGCACCGCCCCTGCACGCCTGCGCATAGGACCGGACTGGCTCGCATATGCCGGCAACTGGATGACGCAGTACGAAAGGACGGGCGACACACACTACCGCGACATGGTCGTCACCGGCATGAAATCCATCGCCGCACTCCCCCAGGGCTTTTTGACCGGAAAGTCCAAAGCTCTCGGATTCTACCCCGACACAGGCAGAATCACTTATGAAGGAGACCCCGACGCCATTTCCACGAACCACCTCATGACCATAATGGGCGGATTCGAGGTAGCGATGGAGATGAAGGAGATGTTCGATGTGCCGGAGTTCTGGAAGGCTTGGCTTGACCATGCACGCAAGTACCATGAAATCAACGGATTCGGCAACGGAAGGCTGGACGGATATGCCGCCTACATGGATCATGATCCGCAGGCTGCCTCCGCTGCATGGGAAAGGTTGCTGAAGACCCTCGAAAGGCCGGCTTTCAGAAACACCAACGGTGCGGCCACCTGGAATCTGGACACCATCTACCTGCTGGAGGTGCTTCCGCTTTAAAAGCGCGGGGAAACCCGACATGAGTTTTTTTGATTATCTTGCAGAATATGAAAAAACTGATTCTTATTTTAGCTCTCGCCTGTGCAGGGGCTGTCCTGTGCCGGGCTGAAAACTGGCCCGACGGGTCGAAGATGGACAAATGGTTTTCGCAGGGGCCTGCGAAAATAAGCGGTAAAGAAGCTGTACGCTATGTGATTACCGACTATGGGGTCGCGTCCGACAGCACCTTGCTCCAGACGGAGAAAATTCAGGCCGTGATAGACAAAGCGGCGGAGGAAGGCGGAGGAACGATTGTCATCCCTAAAGGGACTTTCCTGACGAGCTCGCTCTTCTTCAAATCCAAGACCCACCTCTATCTGGAGAAGGACGCCGTGCTGAAAGGGAGCGATGACGTGTCAGACTACGCAATAGTGCCCGTGCACATAGAGGGTGTCATCCAAAACTACATAGCAGCCCTCATCAATGCCTACGACGTGGACGGTTTTTCAGTTTACGGAGAAGGCACCATAGACGGGAACGGACTGCGGTTCTGGAGGGATTTCTGGACAAGACGCAGGGTAAACCCCGCCTGCACCAACCTGGAGGCTCTCAGGCCGAGGCTTTTCTACGCGGCCAAGAGCAGGAACGTCACCCTGGACGGCGTAACCCTGAAGAATCCGGGATTCTGGACTACCCATTTCTACAAATGCGAATATGTGCTGATCAACAACATAACTCTCTTCGCTCCCAGGGAGCCGGTTCCTGCGCCGAGTTCCGACGGCGTGGATGTGGATGCCTGCAACAATGTGCACATCATCGGAAGCCGTTTCCAGAACAGCGACGACCTGATAGCGATAAAGGGCGGCAAGGGCCCGTGGGCGGACAAGGATCCGGACAACGGGACCAATTCCAACATCCTCGTGGAGAACTGCTGGTTCGGCCCGGGTTCCGCACTCGTCACATTCGGCAGCGAATGCGTAGGCGGCAGGAACATCATCCTCAGGAATTGCGAGGCCGCCGGGTCTTCCAGGGTGCTCTGGCTCAAGATGCGTCCGGACACGCCTCAGAATTATGAGTACATCCTTGTGGAAAACATCAAGGGCACCGTAGGAAACTTCTTCTACGTCCACCCGTGGACTCAGTTCTTCGACCTCAAGGACAGAAAGGACATCCCCATGTCATACGGCAGACACATAACCATGCGCAACTGCGAGGTCACCTGCACCAGAAAAGCGATTGACGTGGTGGAGAATCCGGATCAGTACGAACTCGAGGACGTGGTAATCGAAAACAACAAGATTACGGAAGCGCCGGCGAACGGCACGCAGCCTCACCGCTGAACAGCGAAGAACCCGAAAACGAAGAACCCGAACCTGAAAAGGTCCGGGTTCTTTATTCTTTAATCATGGATTTCCGCCGTCAAGAGACTGCGGCAGAAGGCATTATTGTACAAAGGCGACAATCTGGGCCTTCACCACATCTTTGCCTTGTTTACCGAGCACGGCGACGATTCTTCCGTCTATCGCGGACACAATCTCTTCGATGCCGTAGGGTGTCTGGACATAGCCGACGGGCTCGCCTGCCTTCACGGCAGTGCCGACGACCGGTGCCGTGGAAGCATCGTCCACGTCAATCTGCCACAGCAGTTTTCCTCTGGCGGGAACCTGCACGGGCACGGCGTGGGGGTAGCGCTCCGCATACTCTTTAACATCGAATTCGGGCATCTCGACCACAGGTCTCACCACGTTTATGGGAGCACCGGCCTTTTTCTTCAGGTCGGCAAGCTCATCGTTGAAACGCTTCTTGGCGACACCGCTCTTGTAGTCTCTGTACTGGCGCTCATGCATGGCGAACTCGAAGAGTTCTTCCTGATCCTGGCCTTCGTCCCAGCCTTCGTCCTTCATCATCTGTCTGAATCTCGGCAGATCGTCCGGATATGCATCCTGAGGATCGCCGGTGTAGAACTCCATGCCTTTCTCCTTGGCAAGTTCCACAATCTCGGGAGCAAGCTTTCCGGGAAGTTTTCCCATCTTGCCCAGAATCATGCCCCAGGTGTCCTTGTCTATGGTGGTCCACCTCGGTTTGCCGTTGAGAGTGTTGAGCAGATTCATCAGCGCGGTGTTCTTCACGTACTGGCTGAACGGGGTGACAAGCGGCGGGTAGCCAAGACGCGGCCACACGTACTCCACTTCGTTGAAGAGCTTGACCATGAGAGTGTCGAGGCTGATTTCCGGACGGCCGTGAGCCCTTTCCGCAGCATTGATGGCGCCCTGGAATCCTTTGAGGTCGGCCATCATGGAGCCCATCATTCCTCCGGGGAGTCCGCAGCCTACGAGAAGGGAGGACATCCTTGAGTTGGAAGGGTTGATCCAGTAGCCGAGGAAGTCATCTATGAACTTCTGGGTCAGGCTCCTGACTTCCATGTATGCGTCCATGTTCAGGTCTTTGACCAGGAATCCGTCGGCTTTCATCATCTCGCGGATGGTGATGACGTCGGGATGGACCTTGCCCCATGCGAGAGGTTCCACTGCCACATCGAGGTAGTCCGCACCGGCGCGGGCCACTTCAAGCATGGATGCCGGAGAGAATCCCGGGCCCGTGTGTCCGTGATACTGGACGAGGATGTGGGGGTATTTCTTCTTTATCTCCGCCGTGAGCTGCGCGAGGAAGGTCGGACGGCCGATGCCGGCCATGTCCTTGAGGCATATTTCATCCGCACCGTATTCGACTACCTTGTCGACGACCCCCACGTAATACTCAACGGTATGCACCGGAGAATAGGTTATGGAGAGGGCCACCTGGGAAATCATGCCGCCCTTCTTGGCGAACTCCACCGAGCGTTTGAGGTTTCTGTGGTCGTTCAGTCCGCAGAAGGAACGGGAGATGTCGGTCCCCTGCTTCTTCTTCACCTTGTACATCAGCTCGCGGACATCAGCCGGAACGGGGTTCATGCGGAGAGCGTTCAGTCCTCTTTCCAGCATGTGGGTCTGTATGCCGGCCTTGTGGAAAGGTGCCGTCCAGCGGCGCACCGCCACGTTCGGATTTTCACCGAAGAGAAGATTCACCTGCTCGAAAGCGCCGCCGTTGGTCTCGACCCTGTCGAAGCATCCCATGTCGATGATGGCAGGAGCGACCTCCTCAAGCTGGTCGACTCTCGGAACGTATTTACCCGATGACTGCCACATGTCACGGTAAACAAGAGAAAATTTTATTTCACGTGCCATATATCAATTATTTTCTGTCAAAAACAAATTTCTGCAATATGCGAAAACATACAAAAATAAACAAATAATCTCATTGATGAAATGAGATTCAGAAAAATACTTAAGCAAATAGCCGGATGTTTTCAGGAGGTCTGCGGTACAGAAGCGGGTTTCTTCGGATAGCGGACAGTGAAGCATGCCCCCCCGAGCGCAAATGATCTGCTGTAGGATATCTCCCCTCCGCAACGGTCCAGGATATTCTTGCAGATTGCAAGTCCCAGACCCGTGCCGCTGCTCTTCGTGGTGAAGTTAGGCGTGAAGAGACGGCTCCTGTTTTCGTCTTTCACTCCGGGGCCGTCATCCTCGAACACTATGTCATAGAATCCGTCCCTGGAACTGTTCCTTATGGACAGCGTCACATGGCCGTGCGTCACTGCGAACCCGTTCTCTTCTTCCTCTTTCTGCCTTCCTTCTATGGCCTGTACGGAATTGGTCAGAAGGTTGACGAACACACGGGTAAGCTGGGGCTTCGGTCCCATGACCGACGCGTCATTAAGTCCTATGTACTGGAAACTTATGTTGTCCTTGTCATCGAAAAGAGCCACCTCATCGGACGCCAGCTTGTCCAGGTCAATCTCCACAGGTTCCTCGCTGTAGAGCTTGGCAAAAGTGGAAAACTCGTTGGCAGTGTCCGTGAGCTGGTCTATGCTGTCCATGACCACGGGAATGATGCCGTCGAATTTCTCCTGCCATGAAGGATCATTTTTGCTTTTTAGACGTATGATGCGCTGAATCTGGAGCTTGATGGGGGTAAGAGGGTTCTTGATCTCGTGGGCGACCTGACGTGCCATCTCGCTCCACGCCTTGTCGCGTTCCAGCTGGGCGGCCTGCTTGCTGCTTTCATACAGGTCGTGGACCATGCGGTTGTAGGAATCCACCACAGAGGCGATTTCGTCGTCCCTGTCATAAATGATGTATTCAAGTCCCGTGGTCTTGGCGAGTTTCATCTTGCGCCCCATGTCTATCAGCGGCCTGAACATCTTGTCCACAACTTTGGCCGTAACCAGGCGCGTGAAAAGCAACAGGATGAAAAACACCGTTATCACGAAACAGGCATGGAACAGGGCGTCGTCCCTGAAGCTGAGCCCGGCGTCCGTGTAAGGGGAGCTGACTATCGCAAGCATGTCGCCGTCCACGTCGAACACCGGAGCGGACATGGTGTAGAAGCTCCTTCCGCCGACCTTCTCCTTGTCTATGAAATAGCGCCTGCCCGAATATACTATGTTGCGGTAGCTCTCGCCGTTGAGCCTTGTCCCGATGGTCAGACGTTCGAATATCTCAGGATACGTGGACATGAGCACCTTCCCGTCCGTGGTATAGACGCTTATGCCGGAATTGGTGTAGCTCCCGGCATTGTCGAGCGCGCTGCGGAATTCGTTGGAGGCAAAATCGGAGGCGGAGGAGAAATACCTGCTGTCGGCCTGCACGAGCGACTGGATTATGTTTATCTTGCCGACCATGAGGTCTTTGAGGTTCGAGTCGTTTCTCCTGTAGATGAACAGCACGCTGATGGAAGCCATGGCGACAAGCGTGGCTATGAGCGAAACGAGCAGGACCGTGTTGATCCTCTGCTTGTAATAATTCTTCTCGAACTGCCGTTTCCTGCGGCCCCCTATCCTCGGGATGCTGAACACGAAATATGCTCCGAGGGCTATCATGAATCCGGCGACCATGTACCGGACCGCTTCATTGGTCTTTCTGGAGATGACGACATATTCGTTGTCGGCGACATGGCTCACGAAGTGCACATAATTGTCCATCCTCACGCAGGTGAGGGAAGAAGCCTCCACCGACTCCTTCAGCCGTCCGTGCAGCACGGTAGGAAACGGATATTCCCCCCTATAGGCTATGAGCTTATCATCCAGATACTTGGCATAGGAATAGTTTGGCGGCAGAGCCACAATTCCGGGACGGCCTCCTCCCACGAGCGCTTCATAGCCGCTGCTTTCGTAGTCAGCCTTGCTTTCTATGGCTATGATCAGGCGGACCACTCCTACATCGCGGTTGTAGTAGGTGAACAAGCCCGTGTACTGGGCCCTGCCTACCGAGGACCGGGAGTAAATGAACCTGGAGTTGTCAGCCAAAGGAGTTCCGTTTCTGATTCTGTCGTTGAAATAGCGCAGGACCGATGAGTTGGCGCTGGAATCCTTGAACATGTACAGGTTCACATTGTAATCGCCGGACAGGTTTCCGATGTAGTTTTCTTTTATCCGACTGATTATCACGCTGAAATCTTTGTCGACCGTCAGCAGCGAGGGAATCATCACGTCTCCGGCGATGGCCTGTTCGATCGTACGGAGCTGTATCTCGAACGCGAGATTCCTGTCCACGGCCAGACGGTTGGCCCATATCTCCGTACGTCCTTCTTCTCTCCGGAGTCCCAGCATGGAGGTTACGGCAATGAGATATGCAGATCCTGCGACGGCCAGCAGCACCCGCCCCGAACGGCTGAATACGTTGTACCGCCAGCCGAACCTGTGCCTTGCGACAGGGCTGAGCATATGCAGCAGCTGTCCCATGGAAAGAAGCAGCGAAATGTATGAGAGATACACGAACACCGTGTCGGCATTGATGCCGGCGACTTGGTATAGGGACAGGTTTATGTTGGAGTTCTCGACTATGCTGCACAGGGAATAATGGGTATAGACGGCAAGAGCGGCCATGAGCAGGATTATGGCTGCGGTATAGACGGCCTCCCTCCCGCGGGCGCTTCCGGCCTCAAGATAGCGGAGCCATTTCTTTCTGCTGATGTAGAAACAGCTTATGAGGGCAACAATCCAGATGTTGATGATAAGAAGTCCGCCCAAAGAGTAGAACGGACCGTCGTCGGCATAGACGGTGGCGGAGAATATGTCGGCGAAACTTCTCATGCCGAATCCCGCGAAATAGAACGCGGCGCTGAAAAGGGTCACCATTCCCATGGATATGAACATCCTGGAAATGGAACAGGCCCTGCCGAGGAATATCATCGCCGCCGCTACCAGAAGGAAGTATGCCAGCCACAGGGCCCTGCTGTCCGGCACGAGAGGCATCACATTGGCATTTTCCTGGAGAACTTTCATCAGGGGGATTCCTTCCACACGGACCGGAGCGCCGCCGGTGTAGGAAATGGGATACAGGGCGAAGCGGTCCGAAAGCCTGAGCTTGCGGTTGACTCCGTTGTAGGACATGCCGTCATAGGAGTCCCTTACCATGAGTCCGCCTATCACCCTGCATCCGGAGCCGTCATCCATACTTTTGACCAGATACCAGCGCGACCCCATGTTCATGTAGCTGACAAGCGTGTCGGCATATATCAGGGGAGAAACTATGTTGAAGCGAAGGTTGGAGAACCGCTGTACCAGCATCTTGCTGCCGATGTCATCGTTGTCGAGAGAAAACTGGTTGTTCCACGACTTAAGCGTATCGTTCACATAGCGGTAAACCACCATGTCCGAGGGAAAGTTCTTCAGTTCAGGCCATTCGGAACGGTCCGTGTCCATAACCCGGCGCATGAAGCCTTCCAGACGGTCCATGCGGGCGTCTATGCGTTTCTCCAGTTTTTTCCCCGCGGCCGCGCTTATGTCCGGGACTCTGCCGGAAAAGACCGCGACGAATATGAGGACGGCCGCGAGAGCGAGCATGACTATCCACAGATTGCGCCTGACATAGGCCAGGAATGTTCCGACCGGGCTACTCATGATGATAAGGTTCGCCGTTCATTATGGTAAACGCGCGGTACAGCTGCTCGGCGAAGATCACACGCACCATCTGGTGGGAGAAAGTCATGGGAGAGAGCGAGATCTTTCCGTCCGCACGGCTGTATACCGCATCGGAGAAACCATACGCACCTCCGACGGCGAAGGTAAGGTCACGTCCGGCGTTCATTTTCTTCTCCAGAAAACGTGCGAAGTCCACGGACCTGAACATTTCTCCTTTTTCATCCAGCAGGACAAGTTCATCGGATGCCCTGACACGGGACAGGATGAGCTCCCCTTCCCTGTCTTTTATCCGCTCTCTGCTCCACGAGGACACATTTTTGAGCTGAGGGATTTCCACCATCGAAAACGGAACGTAATGCTTCAGCCTCGACACATATATGCCAAGGCCTTCGCTCACCCAGCGGACATCTGTCCCGCCCATTGTAAGAAGGCATATCCTCATCTCGAAGACGAAATCGCACTGATGCAAATATATGAATCTGGCGCAGTATTTGCAAACGTTTCTCCCTGCTTAGCTTTGGGCTGCAAATAATGAGGAAATACCTTATTCTGTTCACATTGGTCTTTTTCCCTCTGTTCGACACGTTCTCTGCAAGAGCGCAGAACAGCGGTGAATATGATGTTTTCATTCCCATAGCCAAGTATATCGGCAAAGGCGATGCGGAGAAGCTCTCGGCATGGTTCGCCGACAATCTGGAGGTTTCCATTTTTGCATCTTCCTGCGAAGTGAGCCACAATCAGGCACGCAGGATTTTCAAGACTTTTTTCGATTCTTACGGCCCGAGGTCATTTTCCATCACCCACACTGCGGGAAGAGGGAACATGAAGTATGCCCTCGGAGTCCTGAATGCAGGCGGAGAAAGCTTCCGTGTGACGATTTTTGTCAGCAGAAAAGACAACAGCTACTATATACAGCAGCTGAAAGTTGAAAAAATGGAATAAATTTTACTTCGCCATCGCTTCATGGCACAGATATTGCAATAGTTTTAGACGTGGTTAGTATTTTGTATTAGTTAATAATTTGGTTAATCGAGAAAGGATTCGTTGTGATAACGAGTCCTTTCTTCTTTTATCCCTCCTTCAGCCATGCCGCCGGAACAGGCGGTAACTTCCGGGGTGCCGGAAGCGAACGGAGGCCTAAGCGGCGACGGAAGCGGACGGCGGCCTAAGCGGCGACGGAAACGAACGCCGCCTTTCGGGACGACGGAAACGGACGGCGGCCTAAGCGGCGTCGGAAACGAACGCCGCCTTTCGGGACGACGGAAGCGGACGGCGGCCTAAGCGGCGACGGAAACGAACGCCGCCTTTCGGGACGACGGAAACGGACGGCAGCTTTCGGGGGATAAAGCGGAACGGCATCTGCCGAAAAAAGGCTGCCCGGTGCGGACAGCCTTGATTTGCAAAGTATTTTCTCTGTTATTACACCCTCTGGCCGTAGCTGCGGTCCGTAGTGTTGACGGTTATGACATCTCCCGTGTTGATGAAGAGAGGAACCATGATCTTGGCGCCGGTCTCGAGAGTGACCTCTTTCAGCGCGCTGGTGGAGGCAGTGTTGCCTTTGACCGCAGGCTCCGAATATGTCACTTCCAATGTCACATAGGTAGGGAGCTCGCAGGTGAGGCATCTCTCCTCGTCTCCCGTGACGAACATCATCTCCACATGCTGGCCTTCCTTCATGAGGTCGGCGTTTTCCACGATGTCCTTGGGCAGGTGAATCTGCTCGAAGGTCTCTTCATGCATGAAGTTGAAGCCCTCGTCATCTGCATAGAGGAACTGATAGGGGCGTCTTTCGACATTGATGGTGTCTATCTTGGCACCTGCCGTGAAAGTGTTCTCCAGAATGCGTCCGTTTTCAAGGTTGCGAAGTTTCGTCTTTACGAAAGCAGGTCCTTTGCCAGGCTTGACATGCTGGAACCAGACGATCTGACAGGGCTTGCCGTTGTAATTCAGAAAAAGTCCGTTTTTGAAATCTGCTGTTGTTGCCATATAATTAAATCTAATGTTTTCTGTCCGCTGAAATTCTTTGATTCAGAACCGCAAAATTACGAATTTTTCACAATAAATAAGAATATGGCACAGGAAACGGCCGCCTTTCCGTTAAAGCTTGCGGTTTTTGTAAGCATTGATGGCTGAAGGAACTATCCTTTCATAGCTTTCGTCCCTGTAGAGAGGAGACGAGATTATGAAATCGGCAGTGCTCCTGTTCGTGGCGAACGGAACATTGTAGAGGGAGGCCAGACGGACCAGGCTCATGACATCGTTCTGATGGCCCTGCATTATCAGGTTGTCGCAGAAAAACACCAGCATGTCGGCTCTGCCTTCGGCTATCATGGCTCCTATCTCGGCATCTCCGCCCAACGGTCCGCTCAACAGGCAGTGCACGTAGGGAGCGGTGTCCCCAAGCACCTCTCTCAAGGCGTCGTTGATCAGTCTGCCGGTAGTGCCGGTCGCATATAGAGTCTTGTCACTGAGTGACCCTGCGTTGAATTTGACCCATTCTATGAGTTCCTTCTTTCTGGAATCGTGAGCCACAAGGGCGATAGTTCTTATCATAAGAGTATTTTCTATTCCGCAAAAATACGAAAATAACAGAGTTTATACAAAGCCGATGTCCTCCGGACAGGAGCATCAATAGCTTTCATACTCCGGATCAAAACTGGTCCAGCCTTCAAGCCAGTTGTCGGACGCGGACACGGCCCCGATATAGGGTACTTTCTCGAACCATCCGTCCGCATCTTCCCATGCCGCCGCGCTCATGACCGGGCTTGATGCCGAAGGGAGGAACGGCGAACCCACATTGTCCCATTCCTCAAGCGACAGAGACGAAGCATCGTCGAAATATCTGTTCCCTTTCTGCGCAAGAAAGAAGTCGTGAGAGAATGAGTTTTTTCCTCTGTCCATGGTCTTCGAGGCATAGTCGGTCACGAGCACATCCTCGTATAGCTTGTTCATGTCGCTGCCTATGATGTCCATGCCTGCCATCCAGATGTTGCAGAGCTTGAGCAGTCCTCTCCCGGCGGCTTCCTGAGTGTCGCCTTTCTCCCCGTCGAGCATAATCCCTATAGGGAAACCGGCCGCTATGGAGTTGATGCAGTTCAGACGGCTGGCCCTGCGGATATGCATTGCAGCCTGGAAACGGCCGAGAGCCGAACCGTTGCCGGGGTTGAAATCGCCGCCGGTTATATAATCCGTGGTGTTGACGAATGCAGGATCGGATTTGGGGCCTATGAAACTGACATTGCTGAACATGGCATTCGTGTAGGGCGTGACGTCGGAGCCTCCGGCATTGTTGTCGCTTTCGAATCCGTTGCTCTGGGACGTGTCGGCGATTCTGCTGTTGCGGACAGCGAGAGCGAACTGGACTTTGCCGCCGTAACCGTTGTCGGTGTCGAAATCGTCATCCCAGGTGTGGTATGCAACGAGATATCTGGCGTTCACTTTACCGCCGAACCATTCGAAACTGTCATCGTTGGAATACGATACCTGGATGTGATCCAGCTCGGTTCCGCTTCCTACCGAGCCAAGGGTGAGCGCATTTATCTCCTTGTCCTTCTGGAAAGGATATCCGGCGAATTCTATCCTGACATAGCTCAGCACTCCGGAATTGTCCTCATCGTCTTCTCCGCCGTGCTTCGTGCGCGGGCCTCCTTCTATCTGCATCTCCGCCTGGTTGTTTCTCGCCTTGCCGCACAGAATGATTCCGCCCCAGTCTCCGGGACGGCGCGAGCCTTTGTTCTGGGCCGACGTGAACACTATCGGGGCTTCCTTGCTTCCCCGGGCTATAAGTTTTCCGCCTCTTTCCACCACAATGGCGGCCTTGGTCTGTTTGTCGCCCTTTATCACCGTGCCCGGTTCTATCGTAAGTTCAGCCCCGTCCGCGATGTATATCCAACCCTTCATGACGTATGTGCCCTTCTTCAGGGTCTGTTTCCCGTTGAAGACAAATTCCTGGTCACCGTTGCCTATCTGGTCGCCCTCAGGCGCTTCCGCTCCCGATTCCGTGAAAAGTATGTGGTCACAGGCATTGAGTCCGCCGTCGGTGGTCCATCTGTAACTGTCCTCCGCAGGCGTGGGAGTTTCTTTTTCTTCTTTTCCGCAGGCGGCAAGCACCACCGCCGCCGCAAGGACTGCCGTCAGTCCTGATAAATTTTTACTAACCATCTCTATATAATATTGTTATGGGTTATCTTATTTTCCATGTCAACTGCACGCCGGCATTGCATCCCGGCCTGTAGTCTTTCACCGTCTGGCGGACTTTCTTTCCGCCGACGCCTTCGGCATATTGCCTGTAAATGACTTTTTCATCCAGAATGTCGCGCGCGTATACCGTAAGTTCGAGCTTCCACGGGAGTTCTTTTGTGAAAGAGATGTCCAGCACGTTTCTCGGCATCTCATAACTGTCCGGCACTCTTGCGGTGTTTTCGGAACCTGTCGTGCCCTCGCTGCGCCCCACTCCGAGTATTCTTCTGCCTATCCTGTTGTAAAGAATCGAGAATGAGATTCCGCTTTTGTCCGACGAGTAGAAAACGCCCGCATTGACAAGATATGGGGACTGGCCCTGCATGGCCCTGTTCTCATTTCTGGATTTGTCGGAGAATGACACGCGGCTGTGTATGAGGGACAGGTTCGCGGAAAGGCTGAAGTTTTTCAGTCCCATGAATGCCAATGACTTTCTTATTTCCGCTTCCGCTCCGCAGCTCTCCGCCCGGTCCGCGTTTTCAAAAGAGTATATGAGATCCGTTCCGCCGGAAACGGTGTAGGTGGATTCTATGGGATTTCTGAAGTGTTTGTAGAAGAGCGCCAAGGACACGATCTCGCCTTCCGAAGGATACCATTCGTAACGGATGTCCGCGTTCTGCACGAAACAGGGTTTAAGGTCGGCATTGCCCTGGATGTTTGAGGCAAGGTCGAAATCGTAGTAGACCGATGACGAGAGTTCGCGGAATTCCGCCCTGTTCACGGATTTTCCATAGGACAGCCTGAGCTGGCTGCCGGGCCTGATTTCGTATGTGGCGTTGAACGAAGGGAAGAAGTCGTTGTAATCGTAGAAACGGCTTTTTCGGCTGACTTCGTAGTCGCGGAGATTCGATATGAGCTCCATGCCGAAGTATTCATAACGGACGCCTCCGTACACGCTCAGCTTTCCCAGAGGCAGGAACATGGAGGCGTATGCCGCTCCGGTTTTTCCGTTCGCATCGTAATTGTTGCGCATGTGCATTTCTTCGATAAGATAGAGCTTGTCCCGGCCGCGGTACTGCGGGTCGCTGAGCAGCGTGGGGATGTCCATGTACCGGAAATCCGCAGGAAGCGTGTTCCCCGAGGGGTCCCAGTTGAACAGGTGTTCCCGAGTCCTGTATTTTCTGCCGCGGTATTCTCCGTATATGCCGGCAGAAAGGTATGGCCGGGCGCCCGCCGCCTCGAATTCGTGTTTTTCATTTACGGACAGCGAGGCTATGTTCTCATCCAGTGCAGTCTTTTCGATGTTTATGTCGTTTGCCGAAGTCAATGCGAGCGTGCCGTCGTCCGTAAGGGCATCGTCCACCGTGTAACGGCGGCGGTTGGGCATGTGCCTGTCGGCGTAGGAATATCCCGCGTTCCAGTCGATGCGGTCATTTCCGAATGAGTGGCGGCCCGTTATCTGTCCGTTGTAGCTGAGCCTGTTCCTGGTGTAGTATTCCGCACCGGCTTCCCTGTTGCTCTGGGCGTTCACGCCGGTTCGGGAGGTGTATCTGTCCGTCCCTATGAAATTGAGGATGTTTTTGAGTTCGTACCTGCTTCCGCGCGCGCCCAGATATGAGAAGTTCAGCATGGCGCCGAGCCTTTTGTTCCGGCTGTACTGATTGTCGGTGGAACGGCGGAGGTAATTGCTTCTGTCATGGGCTTTGTCATAGACTCCGAAAAGATTGTTCCGCATATTCTTGACGGCCCTGTATTCGTCCGTGAAATTGACGCTTCCGCTCATGCCGATGCTGCCTCCGCCGGTCCGGAATCCCTTCCCCCACTGAGCGCCCAGCTTGACGTCTCCCTTAGGGCTTACGCTGCGGACATACCAGTCTTTTCCGTTTTTCCGCAGAAAAGAGGAAAATGCCGTAGCCGTGTTCCAGACGCTTCCGACGTTGACGGACAAGTTGTTTTCAGATACGCTTTCCCTGGTGTTTATGTCAATGAACCCGCCGCTGAAATCGGCCGGAAGTTCAGGAACCGGCGATTTGACGACGAGGATGTTGTCAATCTGCGAACTCGGGATTATGTCGAACGAAAACGCACGCGAATCGGCTTCGGAGCTCGGTACGGCTCCCCCGTTGATCCACACGTTGTTGTACCTTTGGGACAGCCCTCTTACCATGACGAATTTGCCGTCTATGAGGCTTACTCCGGGAATCCTCCTTATGATTTCGCCGGCATCGGAATCACGGGAGCGGCTGATTTCCTGGGCAGATACTGCGTTCATGACCGACGCGCTCTGCCTTGCCATGGATATGGCGGCTATTTCCGTGTTCTTCTTTCTTACCGCAGTCACCTGCCCGCCTTCCAGAGCTTCGTCCTCTCGTTCCATTTCCGCAAGGATTCCCTGCCCGTTTTCCATGCGGGCCGGCACATCTTCCAGTATCAGATCCCGGTAAGTGACATACTTCACCAGTAGGGTGTATTTAGAGTCCTTAAGTCCGCCTATGGAGAAAAACCCGTCCAGGTCTGTAACGGCGGCCTTTCCTTCGTTTTCAATCTGGACCGTAGCCCCCGGCAGGGGTTCTCCGCTGCCCTTTTCAACTACTCTGCCCCTTATCTCCTGTGCCCGGGCGGCATACATGGAGAGACCGCATAAGAGCAGAGCTGCAATCAATTTTCTTATCACCTTTTCAATAATTAACGCCGCAAAAGTATTCCGCCTTTGTTACGCTATTATTTCAATGGTGTTATCTTTCGGTTATTCTTACGCCTCTTCATTTCCGGACGGCAAGATACGGCCGGACTGACGAAAGGGCCGGGGCCGGTCAAAGCGGACCGGCTAAATGGAACTGATTTTTGCGGAGACCGACTCGAGAAGCCATTTGGGAGTGGAAGTGGCGCCGCAGACGCCCACGCTGTCCCCGTCATGGAACCATGACTTGTCCACCTCTTCTTCAGAAACGATGTGATGAGTCCTCGGGTTCACCCTGCGGCACAGGTCGCACAGGACCTTTCCGTTGGAGCTGTCGGTGCCCGAGACGAAAACGATGACGTCATGGCTGCCTGCGAAGCGCGCCAGTTCCTCATGGCGTGAGGACACCTGCGAACAGATGGTTTCGTGCACCGTGACCTCCGCAGCCGTCTTTTCCTTTATGAGACGGCAGATTTCAGCATAGCCGGACGGGCTCATGGTCGTCTGGGAAAAAACTTCCACAGGGGCGTCAGGCTTTAGCCTCCCGTCCTCAAAGGCCTTGAGCAGCATGTCCCTGTTTTCGACCACGACGGCATCTCCGTCAACCTGTCCGACCAGACCCATGACCTCGGCATGGCCTACTTTTCCGAATATCACCACACGGCCGCCCCGCGGCTTTATCCCGGAATATGCCTCCCTGATTCTTTTCTGAAGCTGCAGCACCACCGGGCAGGTGCAGTCTATGAGCCTTATGCCGTTCGCTTCCGCAAGACGGTATGTCTGCGGGGGTTCGCCATGAGCCCTGATTATGACGTCCGAGCCGGACAGTTCGGGGAGCCTGCCTTTCCCCACGGTCACGAGCCCCTGCCGTCCGAGACGTTCGAGTTCGGCTTCATTGTGCACGATGGACCCCAGAGAGTAAAGGGTACGCCCTTCCTTGCGCAGAAAATTTTCCGCCTTTGTTATGGCTCTGATCACACCGGCGCAAAAGCCGGAATGTTCGTCTATCTCCACTTTAAGTTCCATGCGCGTTCACTCGTAAATGCCGAACTTGCCCATTATCAACCCTTTGATCCATACGATTTCTTCATGCAGGGTCATGTCCGAGTTGTCCAGGACATAGGCGTCGTCCGCACGCCGGAGCGGATTGGTTTTCCTGCCCGAATCTATCCTGTCCCTTTCCTTGAGGTTGGACAGAACTTCCGCAATGTCCGCGTCCTGCCCTTTCGCTTTCATCTCGTCGTAGCGGCGGCGGGCTCTCACCTCGTCGCGGGCCGTGACGAAAAGTTTTAGCTGGGCATCCGGGAAAACCGCCGTACCGATGTCTCTGCCGTCCATGACCACCCTTCCTTTGTCTCCGAACGAACGCAGGCTTCTGTCCACGAAGGAACGTACCTCGGGAACGGTCGCGACAGGACTGACGAAAGAGGAGACCTCAAGCGTCCGTATCCGTTCCTCCACGCAGCGGCTTCCGATGTAAGCGCCGCCGCTTTCAAAATGGATGTCAAGCCCTTCCAAAGCGGCCTTCAGGCGCGGTACGTCCACCTTTCCTTCATTTATCATCCCGTTTTCCAAAGCGAAAAGGGTGACTGCGCGGTACATCGCCCCTGAATCCAGATACAGGAAAGACAGCTCGTCTGATATCATCTTTGCGAGAGTGCTTTTGCCGGTGGCGGAAAAGCCGTCTATCGCTATGATTATGTCCGGTATTTTTGCAAGCATAAAAATCTGTGCCGGAGGTCTATTGCCGGATAACAAAAATAGAAAATTATGTGATAAAAAGGTGAGGGATATCGTTATATTTGTATTCTGCGATATTGATTTTCTTATGAAACTGCTTGTTATTGACGATGAAAGGGCCATCCGCGGCGCCATGAAGGAGATTCTCATGGACGAAGGATACGAAGTGGATGTCGCCGAGAACGGGGCTACTGGCCTCGCAATGGCCGAGAAGGAGAAATATGATGTCATATTCTGTGACATCAAAATGCCGGAGATGGAAGGCACGGAAGTTCTGGACAAGCTTGCGGCCGACGGCGTGGAGACTCCGGTGGTCATGATTTCCGGCCACGCAGACATCGACACGGCCGTTTCCTGCATCAAGAAAGGGGCGTTTGACTTTATCCAGAAGCCGCTGGACCTGAACAGGATTCTGATTACGGTAAAGAATGCCACCGACAAGGCAAACCTCGTCAAGGACAACAAGATACTCAAGAAGAAGGTCTATGGGCAGCAGATGATCGGGTCGTCCCAGGCTCTGCAGCATATCCGCGACCTCATCGCGAAAGTAGCCCCCACCGACGCGAGGGTGCTGATAACCGGCGCGAACGGAACGGGAAAGGAACTTGTGGCCAGAAGCATACACCAGCAGAGCAACAGAAGCCAGATGCCGTACATAGAAGTGAACTGCGCCGCAATCCCCTCGGAACTGATAGAGAGCGAGCTCTTCGGACACGAGAAAGGCTCTTTCACTTCGGCCATAAAGCAGCACAAGGGAAAGTTCGAGCAGGCCGACGGAGGAACTCTTTTTCTGGACGAGATAGGTGACATGAGCCTTGCCGCCCAGGCCAAGGTGCTCAGAGTCCTGCAGGAGAAGAAACTGTCCAGAGTCGGCAGCGACAAGGACATAGACGTGGACGTGCGCATCATAGCCGCGACCAACAAGAACCTGCTGGAGGAAATCGGGAAAGGCACTTTCAGGGAAGACCTCTATCACAGGCTGAGCGTTATACTGATAAAAGTCCCGAGCCTGGACGAGAGGAAGGATGACATTCCGGAGCTTGTCAAATACTTCATCGGGCAGATCTGCGCGGAAAGCGGCAAACCTGAAAGAGAGATTTCCGCCGATGCGATGAAGATGCTTCAGGAGAAGTCCTGGCCGGGAAATATCCGGGAACTGAGAAACGTCGTGGAAAGGCTTCTCATACTGGGCGGCTCTCCGATATCCGCGCAGGACGTCAACGATTACGTAATCGTCTGACAATCTTTACTCTGCCTGCGGAGGTGCAGCCCGGCCGGCCAAAGCAGCCTTTTTCTCCAACGCTTCCCGATGCTCCTTGTGCGCCCTGTCCACCGAGACGGACCGCCTAAGGACAAATCCGGAACCGAGGTACTTGGTGCGGACGTCTTCATCCGCCGCAAGCGCCTGGGGAGTACCCTGCTGAAGAATAGTGCCTTCATACAGCAGATAGGCCCGGTCGGTAATGGCCAGAGTCTCGCCCACATTATGGTCGGTGATGATGACTCCGATGTTCTTGTACTTCAGCTTGGCTATTATATACTGGATGTCCTCCACCGCGATGGGATCGACTCCTGCGAAAGGCTCGTCAAGCAGGATGAATTTAGGATCGACCGCAAGCGCACGTGCTATTTCGCAACGGCGCCTCTCTCCTCCGGAGAGCTGGATGCCGAGACTTTTGCGCACTTTGGAAAGGTTGAACTCGTCTATCAGATTCTCCAGCCGCTCAGTCCTTTCCGCCTTGCTCATGGATGACAGTTCCATAACTGACATTATGTTGTCCTCCACCGACATCTTTCTGAACACGGAAGCCTCCTGCGGAAGATAGCCCACACCTTTCTGGGAACGCTTGTACATGGGCAGATGCGTTATTTCCTCATCATCCAGATAAATGTGCCCGTCATTGGGGACGACCTGGCCTGTAATCATATAAAAACTGGTGGTCTTCCCCGCTCCGTTGGGACCGAGAAAACCCACTATCTCTCCCTGGTTCACTTCCATGGAGACACCTTTGACGACGGTTCTTACCCCGTATTTTTTTACCAGATTCTCAGATCTGAGTTTCATAATGTTTTCCTTTTTCTTTGGAGACACAGGCTACTTGGCGTCAAGGCCGAAGTCCTTCACGAAATCACGCACTTCAGGATTTTTGGCCATAAGGTCGACAGCCTGTTCGGAAGGCATATAGGCCTTTTTAGGGATTTCCTCCTGAGGGATTACCCCCACGGCAAGCCTGATTTTCCCCGAACCGGACAGACTGCACAGGTTGCTTTCGATGTTTCTGAGCAGATTTTCTTCAATCCACTTCTTCTGGGATATGTTGGTCACGAAAAAAGTCAGCAGCTTATGGTCTCCCTTGTCTTCTATCTCCACTTTCGAGGCGGCAAGGGTCTGTGAAAGGCGCTGCCGGCTTTTGTAGATGTCGGGGAGCGCCGCCCACGCTTCCATTATCTTTCCGTCTTCGGGTATGGGAGCGGATTCGTCTCCACGGTCGCCCTCCGGCGATACCCTCGGAGTTGTCTTCAAGGTATCCGCCGTTATCACGACCTTGGGGGCTACCCGCAGCCTGTGGCGAGGCTCGGCGGAGCCTTCCGCCTTGGACGCCGTCGCAACCGGCTGCGCGGTCTGCTGCGCCGGACTCTCCGCCTTGGACGCCGCCGTAACCGGCTGCGCGGTCTGCTGC
>CAYTYL010000005.1:18626-42319 GCA_964441715.1 uncultured Muribaculaceae bacterium | reverse complement strand
GAGATGAATACGTTTAGGTTATATATTAAAATAATGATGAAGAAGTTTTTTTTTACAATTGCCGTTGCAACGGCTGCATTTTCATTCAGCAGCTGCAGCAAAGATGATGCACCGCAGAAAGATTCCGACAAGTACATCACCATATCCACCGGAATCACCGGAATGACCCGTGTGTCAACCGACCCGGAAGGCAGCCAGAGCTTTGAAGAAGGCGATGTAATCAGCGTCTATGTATGGACATGGAAAGATAAGGAGGGAGAAATCATAGCTCCCGGTAAAGACGAGCGCCTGGTGGACAACTCGCACAACACTCTCAGCAACAGCTCATGGATTGCAGAACCTCGGATGCTGTGGGAAAACATGCAGAATAAACATTATTTCATCGGTGTATATCCTGCCATCGCACGGGGCGAAGGACTTGACGATGACCTTACCAAGTATGCCTACACGCTCAAACCTGCCGAAGAAGAAACAAGCGACCTTCTCGTAGCGGTGGAAACCGACGGCATTCTGGCGGGTTATGGAACCGTACCTTTGAAGTTCACTCATGCAATGGCAAAAGTCAACGTCAATCTAACATTCCGCAACCAGTGGGGCGTGGACGAAAATGGCAATAACGTCATTCCGGAAGTCGACTCCGTATATCTCGCAGATGCCGCCGGCAAAGCAACGGTCAATCTCTTGAGCAAGAAGGTGACACCTGACGAAAAAAGCCGCGGCAATCAGACGCTTCCCGAAGTGGCTGAGAATACAAGATATAGCTCTATCGTCATTCCGCAAGAAAAAGTCAACAAAGTCACCGTCGTCATCGGCGGCAAGAATTATACATACACGCATAGCTCCGACATTGTCTTTGCAGGCGGCAAGGTGACGACAATCAATCTTTCAGTAGGTCGCGACGTCACCACCCTCAGCGGTGTGACCGTTGACCCGTGGGAAGAATCCGATGCTCCGGTATCGGGTAACGCTGATTTGGAATTGACAAAACCGGCTTAATTCCTACGCCGTAGAACCGCTCCTTCTGCGTATGTTGAATATCTTCATTCTGGACATGCAATATGATATGTCAAAGCAGCATACCTCCAGATGCTTTCCATTCCTCAGCACAGAAGTATAGATTTCGGGGCTGAACCCGTCTCTTTTCAGCTCCGAAATCCTGACATAAGCCTTCCCTGAGCCGAGAGCTCTGCGGAGAATTTCATAGTTGAGCTTCAAAGAGAGCATCACTCTTTCCCTCATCATGCCCGCAGCATGATTGAGACGGTTATGATAGTGGTTCTTACAGACCAGACTGCAGAATTTTTTGTCTGAACGTCCATACGAAATCACATCTCCGCATTCAAGGCATTTGTGGCCTTCATTCTTGATAATATAACCCATGTCATCGTCATTTCCGGAAAAATAGCCGGAGTCTGCTTAATAATGCTCCCCTCCCGATAAATAGCCTGAAAGTATGTCGGAATACTTGCTTCCCGGACCGAAAACCTTTCCGCAAAAGGAAAAAACTGCATGGGTAAAGAATTCTGAAATATGGGTAAAGCTCTACGACAAACAATTCATGCGCATGCCTTTCCGATATAAGACAAAACAGAACCGGTAAGCAAACGCGAACATTCAGTAAAGATTCTTGAAATTAAGATGCCCGGAAAGCCGTCACACGATGCGGCTTTTTCCGGGTATCCTTTCCTTTGTGCCAAGCCGTCCGGCGCGCAGCACGGCGATTTTAAATAATCAGACAATGGAACAAATCAACAGAATCGAAATCAAAGGAAATGTCGGAACAATCCGAATCTATGACAATGCCGGAAAGCAGATGGCGAGTTTTTCGGTAGTCACGAACTATCTCTACAAAGGACGCGACGGAGAAGGCGTCGTGGAAACCATGTGGTTCAATGTCGTGGCATGGACAGGCCCGCAGACCATGAAGGACTTCAATGCGATAAAAAAAGGGTCCGCCGTCCACGTCGTGGGAAGAATGAGGGAAAGGGAATTCACCGGTTCCGACGGCGCGCTCCGGCGTACGACTGAAATAGTCGCAAACAAAGTCAATCTCGTGGACGACGTCCGTGAAGAAACAACCGCATAAGCCCGGCAAGAATGAAAAAAGCCTCCATACTGACCGTCCTCGCCCTGATGTGCGCCGGATGCGCCTCACAAGGCAAAATTGACTTCATAAAGAAAGAAGCCATAGGCGCCAGGCTTTCTCTTGCGGACGACTATGACCTTCCGGAAATAGCGGTTCACCCGATACAGAAGGACACGTTGACAATAAAAGACGAAAAGGGAAATGATATCTTCATAATGAAAGCCGTAATGGACGAGAACGGCGAGATGGTGGCCACAGATGTACTGTCAGCAGCAAAAGTCAGCGCAAGATTCCGAAACATAGCGGAAAGGCATGGCAAAGTCAGCCTCAGCTTCGACATTTCCGTCCCTTCAGCATTGCAGGACGGCAAATGGCAGCTCAGGTTCTACCCCGACTTGTACACGCTTGGAGACAGCACCCGGCTGGAGCCGATATTCATTACAGGGAATGAATACAGGAAAGCGCAGCTGAGAGGTTACGAGCAATACAGAAAGTTCCTGTCATCCATAATTACGGACTCGTCCAGATTCTACTTCGGAAGGCAGCTCGAACTGTTCATAGAAAGGAACCTGCCGGAAATATACAGATTCAGAAATGACAGTTCCGTCGTAACTGACGAAAACTTCAGATCCGCCTACGGCGTGTCTGAACAGGAAGCTGTAAAGCACTACACCAATTGGCTGCTGCTTAGGCACAACCAACGGAAAATATCTTTGAAGGACAAGTATTTCAGAAAATATGTCAAAGCTCCCATAGAAGACGGACTTCGTCTGGACACGGTCATAACCGATGCCGACAATAACCTTCTGTACAGATATACACAGACCATAGCGGCAAAACCGGGGCTGAAACGGGCGGACATCATTCTGTCCGGAGAAATCTTCGAGCAGGACAGATGTCTGCTTAAGATGCCGGCAGGAGACTCCCTGACTTTTTATATAAGTTCCTTGAACGCCCTGGTGGACGACAGGGAAAGGTATATCACAAAAGTGATCGAACGGAAAGCGTCCGCCGATGCAAACTTCATGATCGGATTCGAGAAAGGCAGCACGGAAATCAAGAGCGGCTTCGAAGACAATCTTGCGGAAATAGGTATGGTCAAGAAATATCTCCTGTCCCTGATGGAGAACACGGACTTCGATCTTGATTCAATCATAGTATCCTCTTCGTGTTCTCCGGAAGGAAACAGCCGGTTGAACAGCCGGCTGTCACTGAAACGTTCGCAGTCCGTCTCTTCATACTTCGCGCAGTACATCGATGCCGTCGACGACTCTCTCGCAAAAGAGGAAGGCGTGCTCATGGATATGAACGGAAACTACAGGAAACGTGAAAAGCGGACCATTCCGTTCATATCGAAAAGCCAGGGAGAAAACTGGAAAATGCTCGCTTCGATGGTTGCCGGAGACAGTGTGCTTACAGCCGCGGAAAAAGAGAAGTTCAACCATGCTCTTGAAACGGAAAACGCTGATGAAAGGGAAGATATTCTGAAATCGGAAACATTCTATCCGTACCTTCTCGGACAACTGTATCCTAAGCTGAGGAACGTGAACTTCGACTTTCGTCTGCACAGAAAAGGGATGGTCAAAGACACCGTACATACCACAGTCATAGACAGCGTTTACCAAAAGGGCCTGGCAGCTCTGCGGCAGAAGGAATACAAGACCGCGGCCGCCCTGCTCAAAGCCTACGATGACTACAATACCGCGGTAGCTCTCTGCGCCCTGGATTACAACGCAAGTGCCCTGGACATTCTGCTGCGTTCGGAAAAGACCGACAAAGCAGAATACCTCATGGCCATACTTTACAGCCGGAGAGGTGAATCCGAAAAAGCAGTACAGCATTATCTGAACGCCTGCAACATGAACAGAGCCTTCATCAGCAGAGGCAACCTCGACCCGGAAATATCAGAACTGATCCGCACATACGGACTTCATAACAATCTTTACCAATGAGAAAAATCATTTATTCAATCGCCTTGACGGCGGCTGCCTTTCTGGTTTCATGCAGCAAAAACGAAGAAACCATGGTGGACAATGACGCGGAAGGGTACATCAGCGTCAACATAACAGACGCTTTGTCAGCAAAAATAGAAAGCAAGGCATCCGGGACTTACAATGCAGTTCAGGACTACGAGAAAGCCATCAACAGGTGCCAGGTGGTAATCTTCGACTCCGCTACCCGAAAGAAACTTCTTTATCTGGACCTTGGCACGTCAAATACCGTTAATGGAATCCGTGCGAAAGTCGGCAAGAAGGAAATATGGGGCGTCATAAACGGCCCCGACATTTCCGGAGTAGAAACCATAGACGAGATCTCTCAGGTAGCCGTCGATCTTTCGGCCAACAGCAAAGCAGGCGGATTCGTGGCTGTAGGACGGAATCGCTGCGAAGTGAAAAACGCGGTGGAAAGCTGGTGCATCTTAGACTGCCAGAGATTCATTTCCAGAATAGCCGTTACAAAAATCAGCAACGGCATGCCCGATTACATGGGAAGCCTCAGAGTAGAAAGAATATTTCTGTCCAACGTAGCCGGCCGGGAAATACTCGGCTCAGAACAACCTACAGATGTGTGGTACAATAAAGAAGGACGGGCGGACAATGATCCGAGAGAAAAGGATCAGATCATAAACGGAACCACCTTCAAAGCGAGCTGTCCTGAGCTGACCTACACCGATGTCGGCATAACGGTCGAGAGAGGCGAAAGCCTGACTCCGGAAACGCCTTACCTATTATACGCTTACAGAAACGACAGCGATGTCAAGCCTAACGGGTTCAGCAACTCCTTCAGCCCCCAGATGACCACCCTGGTCGTAGCGGTCACCATAGACGGGGAATTGCAATACTTCCCTGTTCCGCTTGACAGAAAAATACGGAAGAACTGCCTGTACACCGTCGAACTTACCATAAAAGGATTCGGTTCAGAAGACCCGAACAAAGAAGTCCGGAAAGGCTCGCACAAGATCGATTTCAAGCTTAACGAGTGGTCCCTAGGCGCAGAATATCAGGAAGTTATATAAACTGCATCAAACATCCATATGAACAATTACTTGTGCATAATCATTTTTGTCATGATCTTCATGACGGGCTGCTCCATAAAAGAGGACAGGGAGAAATGTCCGTGCATTCTTACGATAGACATTTCAGGCTGTCATGAATGGAGCGACGATCTGTCTCTCAAAGGGTGGAAAGGAAGCAGAAGCCTGTTCGGAATGTCGGCATCCGCCAAAGACTTTCCGGAGGGAATCAGCATAAGCGTTCCCAAAGGTGCCGTTTCATATTTTGCCCGCTCCCCTCTCGAACTCTCACGCCAGGAAGGAAGAACAGTATCCATAAAAGAAGGCAACGAATCCGATCCTTTGTTCGCCTACAGGACAAGCCTTGTGGCGGACAACGAGGAAATGTACGACAAAGTGGTCATGCACAAGCAGTTTGCAAATATCAACATATCATTCGCCCATGAAGATGGATTTGAGGCCGGTGTCGACTCAGTGGTCATAAGCGCCCAGTACAGCGGACTGAACCTCGAGGATCTCAGCCCGGTAAAAGGCAGCTTCTACTTTGTTTCGGCAGGGTCAGACGGCTTTTTCTCCATACGGATGCCGCGTCAGGGAGAAGACAGCGCCATTGAAATCGCCATCATGCAAGACGGAGAGGTCCTCAGGAAAATAGACCTTTCCTCGCTGCTTACCGACAAGGGGTACTCGTGGAAAGACGAGGATCTCGATGACGTATGGCTGGACTTTGACATCGGCAAATCAGCAGTGGAGGTCGGATTCACGGAATGGGAAGACGGTGTATGCTACGAAAAAAACATCTGATATGAACTCAAGAACTCTAATGCACCTGAAAGCGGCCGCATTGTCATGTATTGTAATCTGCGCCGCATCCTGTACCGTGGACAATCCCAATGATGGCAATGCAGACTATGTCAGCGTCAATTGCGCCGTTGAAGTTTCCGTTCCGGAAGTGAAAGGAGAGGCCGTCACGTCAAGCCCATACAAGATAAACGACGTGACCCTGGCCTCATACGGAGAAAACGGCCGCATGGAGGACTGCCGATACTTTTCTTCCGTTTCTTCCATGAAACTGACCCTTAGAAAAGAGGGGCGGCACACCATAGCTGCGGTGGCGAACGCCGGAGACGTGAGGGATAAAATGCCCGTCACCTTAATGGAACTCAAAGAGCAGAAGACGGATATCAGCTGGGACATGATCAACAAGGGAGGATTCCCGATGAGCGGAACGGCAGAATACTCAGGCGCAGGCGGCCGGGCTGTCGTAAAAGTGGAAAGGATGCTCGCAAAGATCAGCCTGAAAATCGACCGTAATTGGCCGGAAAATACTTCATTCACTCTGAAATCGGTCCGCGTCAAAAACACGAATGCCTCGGTCCGGCCGTTCGGAGAATCCGCGGCCGGCTCCCGTTCCGATTTGATGGAGGGAGACTGCAGCTCCGAACTGAAAGAAGAGATGGTCTTCTATCTTCCGGAAAACATGCAGGGCATTCTGCTTCCTTCAAATTCAGATCCATATGGAAAGAACAGGGAAAACATTCTGTCATCCGGAAAAGCGGATTTATGCTCTTATATGGAAATAACTCTCCATCAGGAGGACACCTATGGAGTATCCGGTGACAGGATATACAGGTTTTACATAGGGAAAGACAACACAGGAGACTTCAATGTGGAGAGGAACACCGACTACAGAATAAGCTTCGGAATAACGTCCGAAGGCATGGACATGAAAGGAAACTGGAAAGTTGACTGCAGCGGAATAACGGATTCCAGGCGGCTGAACTTCTCACAGAGAACATACATGGTTCCTCCGGAAGGAAAAGTTTATGTAAACGTGAGATACGAGAAAAGCGGGGCCGAAGACAGCAGCTATGCCTGTTTTAAAAGCAAAGACGGATGGTCTTTTTATGACATTCCGTCCGCGCTGACCATAGGCGAATTTCATACCGGAAAAGGGATAGCCGTCACAGCAGTTCCCGGCAAAACATCTCCCGGAGCTTCCATTCCCATAAGAATCAGGACTTTCGACGGAAAGCTCAAGGATGAAGCAAGAATCCTGATTGTACAGGACAACACCTCCCTGCACTGGAAAGACGGATTCATGCCTTCGTACATAGCACAGAAAGGGACGTTGAATGCCGAAGTGCCGGAAGGATTCGGCAGCGTAAGCTTCTCCGCGTCAGAGGGAAGCGGAGGCATAATTGAAATCATCGGCGGAAACGACGGCAGAAGCTGCACGGTTTCCTGCATAGGAGCGGGAGAAGCGGAAATCTCCGTAAACGGACACATGGGTTCCGAATCCGTACTGTTGTGCAGGCAGACCGTTAAGGTGTCCGCACCTTCGCTGTCCGCAACCCCCTCTTCAGTCAAACTGCCGGCGGACGGAAGCAGTACCGGCCTAAACGTGACTTATAAAAACAGGGAGGGTAAAGTCATGAAAGTCGGGAAGGCGCAGGGAACGGACTTTTTTGACGAATCTCTGTACGACCGCCTGCTGAAGCCTGAATTCTCTTTTTCCGACAATGACGCCGGAATGTTCCTGGCATACGATGAGGGGAAACTCTTCGTACGGAGAATGTCGAGCGGAGGGACGGACATTCTGGACCGCTGCGGTCCTTCAAATGCCGGAGAGATTCATGTCAAGGCTCCCTGCGATGACGTTTCGCCTGCAAAGGTCACCTGTGAAATCGAAGATCCCTTCCCCGGAGCATCACGGCAACGCATTCTCGCCAGTGTCAACAACAAATACGACGGAGCCATGGGGAGCATATCGGCTGACGCCACGGATGTCTCCAGTGAAGGAGTATACGGCAATACGGCAACCGTGCTGACTACATTGGAAGATGACGCGGTCATGCTTTCGCACGCAATCCCCGACATGGAAACCGCAGTGTCATCCGGGAGGTTACTTATCGCACGGAAAAGTAACGGCGGAGAATATTCCGCCGGAAAATATGCCCTGTATGCTTCTGTAAAAAACCGAAGGACTGGAGACCGCTCTTCCGACAAGGTTCTGGGAGTCATAGAATCATACCTCATGACAGGCTTTGTGGCACACGCCTTAAAAGACATGGATAATTATGACGTAAGTGCGAACTTCGCCAACCGCTTCTCCGTCAAGGAGTTCACCGAGATGGAGAAGTTGCTTGAAGACGTCAGGATGTTCGGTTTCGCTCCCGGAGGGACGGTAATGAAAAGCAGCCAATACTATGTCTTCGACTATGCCGAAGACTATAACGGGGTGTATGTCAGTCCCGAAAGCAATGATTTCATGACATGGGGCTCATGGTGCGATGTGGACGCATACAGCAGCGCGCATCTCGCGGGGTTCGGGGAAAGAATCTACAGCCATCACATAGGACTTACCGACAGCTGGCAGTGGGAGGCGGAAGGAAAAGACTTCTTCTCGTCATGCATTCCCCAGATAACGGTGGACATAAGCAAGATAGGAATATCCAGAAGCGGGCTTGAATCCCGATTGTCAGGAAACTACAGACTGTTCTGGCTCAACTCCGACAGTGACAGAGGCACTGCAGGGTTGCCATATCACATCATCGCCTTGCCGACATCGGACAAGACACGCCTGCCCATACCATGGAAAAAGTGACGGCTCAAAACTCTACTTCGAGCTTGCCTACATACTCCCCCCAGCATCCGTCCTGCACGATGGGTATCATCTTGCCGTCGAGATTCGGCCTGTATTCTATCTGCTTCAGGAAAGTATGCGAATGTCCGCCTACAACAAGATCTATGTTCCTCGTCTGCGCCACGAGCAGCGGATCGGTAAGAGGTTCTCCTTCGAAACCCATGTGCGAAAGCATTATGACAAGGTCGCAGCCCTCCTCGTTTTTAAGATAGTCAGCCCAGCGCGATGCCGTCTGTATGTCATCATATTTAGGCAGACGGTCGGAGATATTCCTGTCCACGACCTTGGTTATGTCGGTAAGCATTCCGAAAATGCCGATTTTCAGTCCGCCTTTCTTTATGACTGCATATGGTTTGACATACCTGCCGAGGGAGAATGACGAAAAGTCGTAATTGGCACATACAACAGGGCACTTTATTTTGGAAAGACGGGAGGCAAGATCCTCTATGCCGTTGTCGAATTCATGATTGCCGAGAGTAATGCAGTCATACCCGAAGGCGTTTATGGTCTCGACCTCCAGAACTCCTTTCAGAAGAGTATAATATGACGTGCCCTGATTGAAATCTCCCGCATGAAGCAGGAGCACGTTTTCGGCTCCGTCTGCGGTCCTCACGCTGTCTATGTAGGCAGCCCTTTCAATGACACCGCCGAGACCGGCTTCGGCACCGCTTCTGACAGGCTCGAAATGACTGTGCGTGTCATTGACATGGAGGATGACAAGTCTTTGCGCATACAGAGGCGAAAAAGCCAATGTCAGCAATAAGGCAGCTATGATTTTTTTCATCAGTCAATATATTTTATGCGTCCGTCCGTCTGATACTCGACATATTTGCCTTGAGCAGTAAGGCTTTCCACATAAGGCAGGATTATGTCAATGATATAACAGTCAAATATGTCAAGCCTGAGCGCATTTTTGGCCACAAACAGATCATCGCCTCCGTTGAGAAGGAATGAAATCGTCGCCACGCCATAGACTCTCTCATCGTCTATCGGTTCACCTCCTATTTCCGCGGAAATGAGTTTTCCGTCCTTCACCACACATCGCGCTCCCCCGACGCACTGCCAACGCGTCGCCGCAAGCTGCTCCAGGATGGCCCTTATGTCTTTACCCTTAAGCTCCAGGTAACAAAGATTGTTTTTGAACGGAAACATGGAGAGGATGTCGTCAAGTATCACATCTCCCTGAGGCATGTCCACTCTGATGCCTCCGAAGTTCGTTATGCCGAAATCCACTTTTTTGCCGGATTTTTCTTCAGCCGCTCTCATGAGTTCATCGATGAACCAGTCTGACAGTTCACATTCCGGACTTCTTCTTATCATGGCCTTGGGCGCATAGGCTATGACTTCTTTAACTTCGGACATGGTTTTCTGAGAATCTATCAGAAGTCCGGCCACCTTAGGAGTAACGCCTCCGCGGAATGTCTTTCCTCCCGGAGACAGATAGCTTTTCCCTTTCATCTCTCCCAGGCACTCCTTCACATCGTCGGCGCCGCATGCCCTGACACCTGTTCTGGAACCGTCCATCCTGGCTCTGCTCCATGAAAAGCTTTGCGCCCCGGCTGCGTATCCCACGGACGCGACGAGCACGAAAACGGCCAGCAATCTTCTTATAATCATTTCTGTTTCAACCATTTCCACAAATCTTTAAAACTCGATTTCTTGCCGAACATCAGTATCCCGACCTTGTAGATTTTCGCAGAAGCCCATGCGCACACTACGAAAGTGACTATCAGAATCACAATCGACAAAACCAGCTGCCACGACGGAACTCCGAAAGGTATCCGGGCCAGCATGACTATGGGAGATGTGAACGGAATCATGGAACCCCAGAAAACCAACGTGCTGTCCGGCGCCTTGAAAGCGTATATGGCTATGAAAAAACCAATAAGCAACGGAATCGTGACGGGTATCTGAAGCTGCTGGGTATCCGCCTCATTCTCAACGGCGGAGCCTATGGCCGCAAACAGGGACGCATACAGCAGATAGCCGAAAATGAAGAATATGACGAACGAGATTATTATTTCTCCGTAATCCAGACCCGCCAAAGTCGAAAGGATGGCGGATGCAGGACTGTCCGCCGCCTGAGCCGATGCGGCCAGACTGTCGGTGATGCCGCCTATGTCAACCCCCGGCACGGCAGAGGATTCTCCGCCCAGACTTGACATGACGGCATCGGCCGAACCCGTACCGGCCGATATTTTATCCATTCCGACGATGCCGCCGAAAACGGACACGAGCAGTCCCGTAAGCACAATCCACATGAAAAACTGGGTGAGCGCTACAAGAGCCACACCGATTATCTTTCCGAACATCAGTTCCGTAGCCTTGACGGACGATACCAGGACTTCCACTACCCTGCTGGACTTTTCCTCTATGACCGATGACATGACCATGCCGCTGAACATGGCTATGAACATGTAGATGATTATGCCCAGAAGCATGGAAACGATCATGTACACTTCCGAAGAGGTAAGAGTTTCACGTCCTGAATCATCAAGCGTATATGTGGTGAGCCTTATGTCCGTCTGCACGCTTTCCATTATTTCTTCCAGATTTTCCACTCCGCTGGTCCTGATCCTGTACTCTTCGACAGCCTTGTTCACACAGGACCGGACATAATCCGTGAGATCCATGCCCAGCGGTTTTCTGGAATAAGATTCGACACCGAGCGTCTTGGCCACAGTGTCCAGCGGCGTAACATGGACTATTCCGTCATATCCGTCTTTTTCCATGTCCGCCTTCAGGGACTCCAATCCGGAGCCTGTACGGTCATGGAACGAGACATTTTCACCGCTTTCGAGAAAAGGAAGAACGATGCCGGATTCATCCACGACCGCTATGTTCTTGGACTCTTCCTTGGCTGAAGACATGATCAGTCCGGGTAAAATGCAGAAAGCCGCAAAAACGACCGGAACCAGGAATGTCAGAAGTATAAAAGATTTCTTCTTTACGCGGGTAGCGTATTCGCGGTTGATGATAACCCCAAGTTTATGCAAGTCCATCTTATGCTCCCTCCGTAACAAGTTTGATAAAGATATCGTTCATCCTCGGTATAAGCTCCCGGAATGATTTTATGTCAACATCCTGGGAAGCGATACTTTTCAGTATGTCATTTGACCGGACGCCGTCTTTCATGGCAAGGACCGCCGTATGGCGTCCCGAATTGTCCTCATCGGAAAGAACAGCGTACAGTTCAGGCGAGGCCGCGAGAAGATGTTCCCCCGAATAGACAACCTCGACATTGTTGCTGCCGTACCTTCTCCTGATCTGGTCGACACCTCCCTTGACGACAAGTTTAGATTTGTTGATGAGGGCTATGTTGTCGCACAGTTCCTCCACGGATTCCATATTGTGAGTGGACAGAATCACCGTCGCCCCTTCTTCCTTGATACGGAGAATCTCCTTGCGGATGAGCTCCGCATTGACAGGATCAAAGCCTGAGAAAGGCTCGTCAAGAATGAGCAGCTCCGGCTTATGGACAACCGTGGTGATGAACTGGACTTTCTGAGCCATTCCTTTGGAAAGTTCCTCCACTTTCTTTTTCCACCACCCTTCTATTCCGAAACGGACAAACCATTTTTTCAGTTCGCTCTGCGCGTCTCGCGAGGACATGCCTTTGAGACGGGCAAGATACATGGCCTGTTCGCCGACTTCCATCTTGCGGTAAAGTCCCCTCTCTTCGGGAAGATAGCCTATTTTCTCGACATCGTTCTGAGTTATCGGCCGACCGTTGAACAGTACCGTGCCCGATGTCTGAACCGTTATGCGGTTGATAATTCTTATAAGCGTGGACTTGCCCGCTCCGTTAGGGCCGAGAAGCCCGAAGACGGTACCCGCGGGAATATCCAAGGATACCGAATCGAGAGCGATTTTCTCTCCGAAACTTTTGCAGATATCCTTACATTCTATGATACCCATCTACAATCATGTATTTAATATTTTAACCGTCAGTTCCGTCAGAAGTCCGGAAGGAGTCGAAAAAGAGCCGTCTCCTCCCTTGCCTTTGTAATCATATTCCTCTATCAGGGATATGATCTTCATGCACTTCAACAGGGGATAATTCCTTACGGCATTGTCATATTCGCTGAAAAAGAACGGCGGGACACCCAGGATTCCGGTTTTCTCCGAAGCCGACGGATTGGGATTCTTCAGGAGAAAAGACTCGTATCTCAATATTCTGCCGAAATGGTTGAAGATTGCGGCCGTCGCCGGGGGCATTGCGAATTTGGGCTGTTCACCTATGTATGCGGCAATCTTGAGCGCAGCAGGCGCATTCCTGGCGGAGAGGGCCTTGGTCAGCTCGAAAATGCTGTATTCACGGCTTATCCCGACATTTCTTTCAATATCCGCCGCACTTATCCTGACCGTTCCTTCGGGAAGGTTTTTAAGCATCTTGTCCGTCTCCACAGCGACCCGGCTCAAATCGGGCCCGGTAGACTCGGCCAGAAGGGCTGCGGCATCCGGGGCTATCTCAAGACCTCTGGCGCCGTAATATGAAATAATCCATGAAGGCATCTGATAATCTTTCAGCGCAGGAGATTCAAGAATCACCCCGGTTTTTGATATGGTCCTGTACAGTCCCTTCCTTTTATCCAGGCTGGCTCCGTGAAGCAGGATCACAAGCACGGTGGAATCGGTAGGAGATGCGCAATAAGCGGAAAGGGCCTCAAGTGTCTTCATGTTCTGAGCCTCCTTCAATACCACAAGACGCCGTTCCGACATCATAGGGTAGCTGCGGGCCTCGGAAGAGACCTTTTCCGCATCCGAATCGATGCCGTAGAATATCGTCTGATTGAAATCCCTCTCGGATTCGGCCAATGCATGTGCCACAATCTCGTCACAGGCCCGTTCCGGATAATACGGCTCCTCTCCCATCAGAAGATATACAGGAGAAAAGATGCCTTTCCCGACATCTTCAACTATTTTTCCGAGTACCTGTTCGGCACCGGGTGCACGTCCTTTTGCCATAACATCAAACCGTATCGATGCAAATTTAAGAAAAAGCGGCTGAAAAGCCAGAAAGACTTTCCAACCGCACGATGTCGGCAAATCTGCGATCCTATGCTTCGGAACGTTTCTCCTTGTTCCTTACCAATTTCTCCTTCATAGCGTCCACAGCCTCCGTCACTGCTTCTTCAAAAGATTTAGCCGTCTTTTCCATCACAAGATTGTCTCCCGGAACGCGGGCCTCAAGCTTCACGCTTTTGTTTTCCGGCTTTTCCTGCAGCGACAAAACCACTTCCACACTGGTAATCGAATCATCGAACCGTTCCAGCTTGGATACCTTCTTCTCCACATAGTCCAGAAGTTTCCGGTCTGCATCGAATTTCAGGGATTGGACACTGATCTTCATAATTAACCTCCTCTTTTTGCCCTTGGGTGGGCGTTAATATAAGATTGCTTTAGCTTTTCGATGGAGGTATGCGTGTAAACCTGCGTCGCAGCCAAAGAGGAATGTCCGAGAAGTTCCTTTATGGAATTAAGGTCCGATCCTTCGTCAAGCAGCTCGGTGGCAATGGTATGCCTGAGCGCATGCGGAGATTTCCGTCCTGTAATCCCTACGCTTCCGAGTTCCGCCCCGACTATCCTCTGCACCGCCATGGGATAGAGCCTTTCCCCTTTTTCCGTGACGAAGAGAGGATCCGACAGATTTCGCGCGCAATCCCGCATCTTTTCAGTCGCTAGTAAATATAGCGAAATTTCTTCTGACAAGCTTGGCAAAAGAGGAATTTCCCGCATTTTGGAACCTTTTCCCAGAACCCTGACGACGTTACGGGAAAAATCCACGGACGAAACATCAAGTCCTATCAGCTCGGCACGACGTATCCCTGTATCAAACAGCATCCTCATCACGAGCCTGTCCCTGATTCCCTTCCACACGTTCACGGACGTTTTGTCTCCGCCGAGGATAAGCCCGACCCTGTCCGGCGATACCAGCGGCGATGTCAAATCGAAATAGTGCCTGATGTCTCCGTCTTTATATACGACCGGGAGACGGGCCGGCACCTTGGGTCTTGAAACCATACGTACAGGATTCGACTGAAGAAGGCCCTCGGCCACAAGATAACGGCAGAATCCGCTCAGTACGGATATATGCAGATTGACCGTGCGCGGGCTTTCCTTCTTTTCGTCCAGCTCATAAACTTCAAAATTCCTTATGGAATCTACCGTCAGCGACTTGATCACATCTTCCCCGGAATCTCCGGGTGCACAGTATTCCACATAGCGGCACAGCGCATCACGGTAGATTTCCGCAGTCCTGGGAGAATATCTCCTGACCGAAGATATGTAAGATATGTATCTGTCTATAAGATTCATTTCACCGCCTTTAGACCTATGGTAGAAGCATAGGAGCGCATGAGTCCGTCAGCTGCCTCGAAGCTGTTTTCAATCTCTCCGTCCAGAATGGCGTCCTTGACCCTTTCCTTGACAAGACCTATTTCCTTGCAAGGGCCGATTCCGTACACCTCCATGACATGCTCTCCCGTTATGGGATTCTTGAAATTCCTTATTTCATCCTTCGCCTCGACCTCCGTCAACTTTTGTCCGACAAGCTCGAAATTCTTTCTGAGCCTGGCGACTTTTGCCGGATTCTTGGAGGTGATGTCCGCATTGCAGAGCAGCATGAGATCCTCTATCTCATTGCCGGCATCAAACAGCAGCCTTCTGACTGCCGAATCCGTAACGCCGTCATCCACAAGAGCGACCGGCCTGTGGTGCAGGCGGACGAGTTTCTGGACATATTTCATCTTCTCGTTCAGCGGAAGTTTCAGCTCCCTGAAAATACGCGGAACCATTCTCGCTCCTATGACTTCATGGCCATGGAAAGTCCAGCCGACAGACGCATCATAACGTTTGGAATACGGTTTGCCGATGTCATGAAGCAGCGCCGCCCAGTGAAGCCACAGATTCGGGGCAGTCCGGATGCTTTCAACCCATTCTCCACCATCCTCGCTCAAAGTGTAGTCATGCAGCTCCCCCCCGGAAATCTTTTCTTTTTCCGTTGCGCACACATTGTCCACGACCTGCAGCGTATGGTAGAAATTGTCTTTATGCCCGCGTCCGTCCACGGTCTCCACGCCCTTGAGTTTCGCAAGCTCCGGGAGAATGTAATCTATGAGTCCGGTGCTGTCTGTCAGAGCGAGCCCGACGGAAGGTTTCGGGGTGAGAAGAATCTTGTTCAGCTCTTCCGCTATGCGCTCCTTCGACAGGATGGTCATCCTGTCCTTCATGGCCGTCATGGCGGCAAGACATTCCGGGACAATGGCAAAAGGATGTTCCGGAGTCGACAGCTTGGATGCGAATCGTACCGCCCTGAGCATACGCAAAGGATCGTCACTGAAAGTGACATAAGGGTCAAGAGGAGTCCTGATTATCCCTGCGGCAAGATCTTTTATCCCTCCGAAAGGATCGGAAAGAGCTCCGAAGTCATCCTTCTGAAGGCTCAGAGCCAACGCGTTGATGGTGAAGTCTCTTCTTTTCTGGTCGTCCTCCAAAGTACCGCTTTCCACAACGGGCTTGCGGGAATCCCTGCTGTAGGATTCCTTCCTTGCTCCGACGAACTCCACTTCCGCTCCACGATAATGGAGCATGGCCGTTCCGAAATTTTTAAAAACGGACACGTTGCATTTCCGCTTTTCCGAAGACCGCACCCTTTCGGCCGTGGCTTCAGCCAGCTCAATGCCGCTGCCTTCCACTACTATGTCTATGTCGTCACCGGGCCTGCCAAGAAAACAATCCCTGACATAGCCTCCTATGACAAAGGCTCTTACACCCAATTCTGAAGCCACGTCCGAGACAAGCTTGAACACCGGCGCGTCCAGAAATCCATTCGTTATCGTTCCGCTCACTTTACAGTCATTTCATCATAGGTGGGAACATTTTCCATGAATTGCATTTTCCCGTCCTTTTCTCCGGCAAAATAAGAAATTTTCCCGTTTGTCACAATTATATATCTTACATCAAGAATGCCGGCATATCTTAAAGCCTGTTCCAGAACCGCCCTGTCAATATCCACTTCCGGACGTTTGCATTCTACAATCAGCAGGGGGCGGAGCTCCCTGTCGTAGACAAGAATATCCGCCCTGAACTCTTTCACCCTGCCGCCGCCCAAAACTCCGGTAAGCTTTCCGGACTTCATCCCGACCTCGCTCATCATGAGCTGCATCGGAACTTTAAGCTCATCGTGAAGAACTTTTATAAACCATTGCCGGACTTCTTCTTCCGGGGTAAAGGCAACCTGCTTCCTGCGCAGAGGATCGTATATCGTCATTTCTTCTTCGGAAAAAACAACGAATACAGAATCGGCATTATCACAAGGGTGACTATCGTACCGACGGTAAGTCCTCCCATGATCGTTGCGGCAAGCGAGCCGAACAAATCATCGGAAAGAAGCGGTATCATACCGAAGATGGTGGTAAGCGACGACATCATCACAGGCCTGAACCTTGACGCGGAACTCTCTATCAGAGCAGTGAAAGGATCCGCATCAGGCGTCATCCGCAGATTGATTTCATCCATGAGCACGACCCCGTTTTTGATCATCATGCCTATCAGTCCGAGTATACCTGCGATCGCTACGAATCCCATGGCCTTGCCGGAAATCCAGATTCCGAGCATCGCGCCGACGAACAGCAAAGGCACAAGGCAGAAAATGATCAGTGTCTTCTTGTAGCTCTTGAACAGCATGATGAGGATGGCAATCATGAGGATGATGGCAATGGGCAGAGTCGCGAACAGATAGCGCATGGATTCGGAACTGGCCTTGGCCTCGCCTTCCCATGAAAGCTCATACCCTTCGGGAAGTTCAATCTTGGACAAATCCGCAGCCACGACTTTTCTCACCTGTTCGGCGGTATATCCGGGCAGGACATTGCACTGCGCACGCATGATTCTTTCCCCGTTTTTGCGCATCACTTCCGGATATTCCCATTTGAGATCTATCCCGTTGATGCTCTGGCTGAGAGGGACGGTGGCCATGACGCTTTCAAGCAAGTCTTCCTTGGACATGGCGCCCGTGGCCAAAGCGAGAAGATCATCCCTGTCGATATTCTGTATGGACGGAAGCATCGAGAAGGTAGGTACGTTGGAAAGCATCTCTATCGGTTTTCCGTTCTTGTCCACACTCTTCAGGACGATGACTTCTTTCCTCGACCCCTCGTATATCGTCGACACGGGAATACCGTCCGTGGATGCAAGCAGCGACAGGCTCAGTTCCTGACGGTTTCTGCCGCTGCGTCTGGCCTCCGGCTGATTGTAGTCAACCACGAGGTACGGTACTTTTTCACCCCAGTCGGAGGTGACCAGTTCGGCTCCTTCGGTTACACGCATTATGTCTTGAGCCTGCTTGACGAGTCCTTGAAGGACCTCCGGATCCGGGCCGCTGAAACATGCCTCGACAGGATAGTTGCTGGACATGAGATTGTATCTCTTCAGCCTCAGGTAAGAATCGGGGAAATGTTCCGCCAGATAATCCTGTATTTCCTGAAAGTTCTTCACCAGGTCTTTTCCGGAGGTGAAGTCAACTATCAGTTCTCCGTAGGACAGCGCCGGAAGGGCAATGCTTCTGACAAGGTTGTAACGGGACGGCGTTCCGCCCAAAGACATGGTGACATGGGTCACGTCTTCTCTTGAAAGAAGATACTCCGAAACCTTGTCAAGTTCTTCCTTCACGTTCTTCCCGGAATTGTTCTCACCCGTTTTGCATTCGATATACAGCTGATTGTAGCTCATGTCCGGAAAGAAGCTCCTCGGAATATGGTTGAACAGAACCAGACTTCCGAATATCAGGGCGATCATCATCGCTATCGTCAGAGCCCTGTGATGCAGTCCCCATGACAAGGTAGCACGGAGCATGTCGTAAAACTTTCCCTGATAGGGATCGCCCTTGTCGGGTTTCACCTTCAGGAACCTGTCCGACATCAGAGGGACGACGGCCAACGCAATCGCCCAGCTGAGAAGGAGCGAAATGCAAAGCACGATGAACAGATCCCTCACATACGTACCCGTCGTGTCAGGAGACAGATACAGCGGAAGGAATGCCATGACAGCGACAAGAGTGGCTCCAAGAAGAGGCATGGCAGTGCGGCCTCCGATATCCGTAAGCGCATTGATACGGGGCTCCCCTTTCTGCTTTGCCAGAAGGATGCCGTCAACTATGACTATGGCATTGTCCACCAGCATGCCCATGGCAAGGATGAACGAGCCGAGCGACACCCTCTGCAAAGTCCCGTCGAGCATGTAAAGCCCGAGTATGGACCCCAGAACCGTGACGACAAGGACGATTCCCAGAAGGACTCCGCTTCTGATGCCCATGAATATCATCAGAACTACAACGACTATGAGCACCGATTCCAGCAGGTTTACAAGGAAGCCTCCGATTGAAGAGCGCACCTCCTGCGGCTGGAAGAACACTTTGTGGAATTCTAGTCCTACGGGGAGACGGTTGGAGACCAGCGAGTTGACCTTTGCTTCAACAGCTTTTCCGACCTTCAGGATGTCCGTACCGTCCAGCGCGGATATGGAAATGCCCAGAGCCGGGGCTCCGTCATAGTACATGGCGTTGCGGACCGGCTGCTGATAGGACTCTTTGAGCTCCGCAATGTCCTTAAGCCTCAGCTGGTCATCTTCATGCCCCTGTATGAGCACGTTGCCGAGTTCCTCTATTGTTCTGTACTTGTCATTGATGCTCACCCTTATCCGCTGTCCGCCGTTGGTATAATAGCCGGGATAGACCGTCGCGTTCTGCCCTTGAATAGTCTGTATGACTTCAATAGGCATAACCCCGAGAGTGGCCAGCTTGTCCTGATATACGTTGACATCTATCGACGGAGTCATATCGCCATAAATCTCGACTTTGGAGACTCCTTCTATATCCTGAATCTCCCGCTTGACGAGATTGGCATAATCCACCATCTCCTCATTGGAGAAGCCGTCCGAGGTCATTGCGTAAAAGATGCCGTAAACATCGCCGTAATCGTCCATGACGGTCACGCTCACGCCGGAAGGCAGACCGGCCGCGGCATCGCTGACCTTACGTCGCAGAATATCCCAGCATTGTTCTATATCGGCATCCTGCGTCTTCACATCCAGAACTACGGTCAGCAGAGCGAAATCCGACATGGACTTGCTCGTGACCGAAGACACTCCCTTCATGGATTTGATCGCCTTTTCCAGAGGGTCGGACACCTCAAGTTCAATCTCGTAAGGGGAAGCTCCGGGGAAAGTGGCCACCACCATCGCCTGCTTCACCGTAATCTTAGGATCCTCCAGCTTCGGCATTTCGTAATACGCATATATGCCGCCGAAGGAAATCACAAGCACGATAAACCAGATCAGCTTATCGTTGCCGAGAGCCCATTTGCTGACATTCATAGGAGACCTCCCACATTTGTTTTGGACTCGGCAGGCAGGGGTTTCACCGCCATTCCGTCTTCAAGCATTCCGAGCCCCGCCGCCACGACGATGTCTCCCTCGGAGACTCCGCCGTCAAGAATGACTTTGCCGGTGTTGGTCATCTGAGCCACTTCCACCGGTGTCGAACGGACCGTTCCGTCTTTGTACACCCACACGCAGCTCCTGCCGTCTTTCTGGGACAAGGCCTCAACCGGTATGGACAGTTTCTGTCCTCCTTCGGAGGCATATTGCACCTCAACCATTGCCGACATGCCCGGAGCGGGGACATCAGCTCCATCGGCAACCAGACTGAAAGTGGTAGTATACAGCTGGTTGAGATTGGCCTTAGGGGTTATCCCGACAAACTTCAGCTTGTATTCCTTGCCCTTTATCGCATCGAATGTGCAGCTCGCACCCACGATATTGCCCGACCGGATGAAAAAAGAAGTGGGTATGTTGATTTCGACTTCCGGAGCGGAAGATGATATCATCCTGATGACGGGCAGTCCTGCGGAAACGGTTTCTCCCTCATTGTAAAGGATGCTCTGGACATATCCCGAATAAGGGGCCTTGAGCCTTGTGTCGGCAAGCGCATCGGTATGGGCCCGAAGCTTGGCCTCTATCTGCTTCATACCATAAACGGCTTTGTCGTAATCTTTCCTAGCTATGGTATTCTTCTCATAAAGGGCCACGGCTCTGTCGGCATCCGCCTTTATCCCGTCGTACTCCGCCTTGGTCGCGGAGAGCTGAGTTTCGTAGTCACGATCATCCATTACGGCCAGTACGGCTCCTTCCTTTACGAAGTCGCCTTCTTTCACCAGAATGGTTTTTATCTGCCCGGCGACTCTGAAGGCAACTCCGGACTCCTTGGCCGCCTTTACCCTTCCGGGGAACTCGGCAACCGCCGACAAATCCGCACTGACCTTCACAGTGTCGCACTTGACATATCTGACCTGATTTTCTGCCGTCTTTTTACCTGCGCATCCCTGAAAAAGAAAAGCGGTCGCCAATGCGACGATAAGCAAAAACTGTCGATTCATCTTCTCATTTTTTTATAAAAGCGGTGCAATTTAGCTCATTAAACTAACAAAAACAACCAGTGTTTCAGTGCGATGAAGCCGAGAATTTTTCTTCAACTCTTTTTTGATAGTCCGGTTTTCGCTATTTTTGGTAAAAAAGAGAAAACATATAAAAGACACTAATCTACAAACCCATAAATGATGTTCGCGAAATGATTCGATCCATGAAATGTGCAGCCATTTTCACAGCTTTGGCACTATGCGCCATCCTGCCGGCACAGGCGCAGAAAAAACAGGCGGCAAGACAGGAAACGCCGAGGGAACGCAGGCCGGATCCTTCCGAGGCGATAAAAACGGTCGCAGACCGGATTTACAACTATCTGGAAACATGCACTCCGGCGAGTCTTACGGATGAGAACGGAAAGGAAATCAAGGACTACAGCCTGATTGACAAAAACAGCAGCCTGAAAAAGGGAGATTTCAGCATAATCTCCTACGAATGGGGCGTAACCTATTCCGGAATGCTGGCTCTTAGCGAAGTGACGGAAGACGAAAAATACGCCGCCTATGCCACCGACCGCTTCAAGTTCCTCGGAGAAATCTATCCTTATGTCCAGAAGTACGGTGACGAGACCGGCTACGCCATGAAGCTTTATGCATTGCGTTCTCCGCGGTTCCTCGATGACTGCGGGGCCATGTGCGCCGCCATGATCAAGGCTACTTTGAAGAATCCGTTCGATGCCATGGGTTACCGTGCCCTTCTAAACAACTGGTTCAACTTCGTGGAATACAAAGAATACCGTCTGGGCGACGGAATCCTCGCCAGAAACCGTCCGGCGCCGAACTCCGTATGGCTTGACGACATGTACATGGGAATCACGCCGATAGCTTACCGCGCAAAACTTTCACAAAAAGAAAGAGGAGACCTTACCCAGAAATTTTATGCGGAAGCCGTGAACCAGATAGAGCTTTTCAAGAAGTATCTGTGGATTCCCGAAAAGAATCTGTACAGGCACGGATGGATTGAAGGGATGAGCGAGCACCCCGACTACCATTGGGCCAGGGCGAACGCATGGGCGATGCTGACCCTGTGCGATGTTCTCGATGTCCTGCCCGAATGGCAGCAAGGAAGAGATGCTGTTCTGGAACAGCTCAGATCGCTTATCCGCGGCGTTGCGCCTCTGCAGTCTCCCGAAGGAAGGTGGCATCAGCTGCTGGACAGAGAAGAAACCTACCTGGAGACAAGCGCAAGCGCGATTTTCGTATATTGCATAGCCCATGCCGTCAACCGGGGCTGGATTGACCGCACCGCATATCAGGACATCGCCAGAAGCGGATGGAATGCGGTGGCGGCACAGGTAAATGAAAAAGGTCAGGTCGAAAACACCTGCGTAGGAACGGGATTGGGATGGACAAATACATTCTACGCCAACCGTCCTCTGAGCGTCTATGCCGCTCACGGCTACGGGCCGACACTGCTTGCCGCCGCAGAAATGCTCAAAATGTACGGAAACAGGAACCTGCCGGATACCGCTCCGGGCTCACAACCCGTCCTGAACGGAAAATATGAAAACAACTCCAAAGCCAGCGCAAGCCAGAGTGTCTTGTCCGCTCCCGTATTCAACGGTCTCATACCGGGAATGGAAGGTTACGGGGGAACAGCCCGCGAAGAGGGCAAACCGATGATTTTCCTTGCCGGTGACTCCACCTGCAAGAACGGAATGGGCGACGGCTCAAACGGACAGTGGGGTTGGGGCAGCTTCTTCAAGGAATATACAAAAGACTGCACCGTGGAGAACGACGCACTGGGCGGACTCAGCAGCAGGACCTTCTTCAACGGCTCCAACTGGGCGAGAATAAGGGACAATATCAAAGAAGGTGATTTCGTACTCATACAGTTCGGCCACAACGACATGTCTCCGATCAACAGCGGAAGGGCACGCGGAACTCTGAGCGGCACGTCCGATGAACCGCAGACTTTCGTGATGGAGAAAAACGGAGGCCCTGAAACCGTATACTCTTACGGCCACTATATCCGCATGATGGTGCGGCAGACCCTGATGAGAGGCGGCATCCCCATCGTGCTGTCTCCTACCCCTCAGAACAGCTGGACCGGAGAGAATGAAATCAAAAACATGGACGGCACATACAATGCATGGTGCGAGACCGTCGCAGGAGAAGAAGGTGTCACTTATGTCAATGTCAATGACATAGTCGGAGCCGAGTACGAAAAGATGGGGAAAGCCGAGGCTCAGAAGGACTATTTTGCCGACGGAGTGCACACGAAAGAAAAAGGTGCAAGGCTATACTGCCTCGAAATCTCCGAAGCTCTGAAGAAGTCCGGAAATCCCATAGCAAAATATATGAAATAGACCGGGACATTAAACAAACGAAGCAGGGTGGCCAAAGTCGATCTGACATTCAGGCCACCCTGCTTCATTTTGAGGCTGCCGGTACGGGAGCCCTCAGGATTCATCAGTCATAAGTCCCCGCCGGATGCTCAGGGTCCCAAACGGACACATCCCAGATCTTGCA
>CAYTYL010000005.1:0-18616 GCA_964441715.1 uncultured Muribaculaceae bacterium | reverse complement strand
TCTTGCATCGGAGATCGCTTCCTTCAGGGCCGGAAACATACAAAGTGACGACATAATGCGTACCGTCCTCTTTGTACTCATGCACAGGATTCTGTTCTGTGGAAACGGTACCGTCACCGAAATCCCATTTCCATGAAGTGATGTTGCCGTAACTACGGTCACGGAACACCACCACCCTGGTATCCTTGATTACGGTGTGGGTCCAGGCTGCCTCCACAGGACGCCTGAACTGTTTTTCAAGCGGCATGAGAGTGAACAGACGCTCCATGGAAGCATTTCCGAACATCCTGTGGTACTTGGAAAGATTCCAGAAACCGTTGTTTCCCTTGCCTCCGTCATAATCGATTACCGCCCAGGAAAGACCTATCTTCTTGCCGGGATAGAAATCGCTTTCCTTGGAATAGGACGGACCGTCGGCACTCGCATAATCGAAGACCGTTATGTAAAACTCGAATTTGAGCTTTCCGCTTTCCCCATGCTTGAAACTGTAGTCATAGGCATAGTTGGCATAAGGAAGTTCCTTCATCCACTGCTGCGGTCCCCAGACCATGGTCCATTCTTTTCCGGGAGTAGGAGGAGTCATTATATGATAATTCTGGGCATGGACGTTATGCATGTAGAAATATGCATCTATCCTGCTGGTAATCTTGTCATTGAGTCTGAACTCATCTACATGCGGACCGCCCGAGAGATCTCCGTCGACAACAATCTCGAAAGTATCATTACGGAGCTCCAGCTGATTGAAATCCCAGAAATCATCGTAGGCTTCATAGTAAAAATACAGCCTGTTCAATCCGTCGACCCAGCCGACCTTCACCTTTATGTCGAGAGTGGATTTGTCCACAGACTGATGCTTGTGGCTGTCGTCCCACATCTCGTCCACGGTAACCGCATAACTGTCGGGGACGATATCCCAGTCCGAAAAATCGCCGTCTATGCGCGGAATCTGATTCTTGGGGAACTGAAAAACCTTGAATCCGGGTTCTTCCACCTGCACGTCTATGCTTCTTCCCGGAAGTTCCTTCTGGTAAAGCGGCGCCGGCTGTCCTTTGGCTCCGTTCACCGGCTGCTGTGCCGACATTCCGAGACACAGCAACGCGGCGGAAGCTGAAAAAAGAGTTCTGTAAAGGTTCATTTCACTCAATATTTGTAAAGCTTGACTTTTATGAATCCCGGAGCGGGCGTTCCGAAATTGAGTCCCTGTCCTGAGAAACCGTCTTCGATGCAAGGCAGCACATCATAACGCAGCTGAATCTGGTCTCCGTTCAGCCAACGTCCGGGAACCCATTTTCCGTCAACGAATTCCCCTTCCCTCACATTGGCAAGGCCTACCGTCTGAGAGCCTTCCGCAGGCTTGAAATAAATCCTTACATTCGACCCGAGGAACAGATATTCGTCTTCGCTCTCCTGAATGGCTATGGCATAGCCTATGGCATCAGGATCATAAGTACCCCCTATGATCTGCGGAGCGCCTCCGTTACGGCCGCCGCTGGATACCAGTTCGAAGCATACGGTATAGCCGCCCATGGTGACTTCGCTCTTGACTCTTTCAGGAGACGAGCCCTTAAGCCATGCGGCACGGACACGTCCCTCGGCCTGTGCGGCAAGGATTTCTTCGGCCGCGGCCCCCGCCTTCTTGTAAAACTGGCTGAAGGATGCGTTGGACGGGCTGTCTGCGGAAACTTCAAATCCGAAAGGAGAATAGCCTATGCCTCCGAGCTCTCCTATGGTCCATGCCGCATTGGCCGCACCGTTCTGTCCGGCCCTTGATTCAGGCACGAAAACAGGATTGCCGGAACGCGCATACATGGTGCTCAGGGAAGGATAGTCATCCAGATAGATATCAGGAGAAAGAATGTCAATCGCAGGAGCCGCAGCCCTCCAGATATCATGGTTCTGGGCCTGAGGTCCTCCGGAAGGATAGTTGCCGGGATGTCTGTCTTCCGGCTGCACGATCCATGCGTTCACAAAGGTAGGAAGAGCATAGACGGATTTGCCGGCCGCGGACACGGTATTCATGTAAGAGGCGTAGTTCCATGCCATGAAAATCTCCTCGGTGCGTTCACCCTTTCCGAACACCTGCTCCCAGGTCCCTGAAGTTGCGAAACCGCTTCTGGCCCATGCTTCCAGGGTTTCAGGAAGAAGGCTCTCTCTGTTGGCGGAAAGATATTCCATAAGCTTCGCGGGAACTTCTCCGGCATAAGCCTCGTTTGCAGCCGGGCTGTAATCGCGCGGTTCTCCGTGAAGGCCTACCTCGTTCTCCATCTGAATCATGACCACGGTCTGCCGGTCGGAATCGACTTCCTTAAGATGCTTCATCATCTCGGCATAGGCTTTGGCGTCGGCATTCATGGTATTTTCCCCCAGAGTGCTGAGTATCGGCAGCTTGTCGCCTTTGCTCGTGAGTGCCGGAGGGAATCTGTCATTATCTTTCTTCACCCAGTCAGGATGATAGCTGCTCATTCCGTTCTTCCAGCTGCCGAACCACAGGACGACAAGTTTCAGATCGTTCTTTTCCGCGGCATCGAGCATCGCATCAAGGGCCGAGAAATCGAAAGAACCCTCCTGAGGCTCCACCTGTTCCCAGCTCACGACCGCAAGCACGGTATTGATTCCGGCCTCCTTCAGTTTCGGCCAATACGGCTCCATGTAATGCGGATCGGAAGATGAAGAATTCATCAGTTCACAGGCAAGTGCAAGATAGGGCTTGCCTTCTACTATAAGCTGTGTCACATTGCCTCTTTTTTCCAGGTGGGGCGCCTGTACGGCCGTAGCGGATGCCTGCTGACCGTCCGTAGACGATGAACAGGAAACGCAGAATGCCGCCGCCGCGCTTAACGCAGCCAAAAACATTTTTTTCATATCAGGTTGTTGTCAGTATTTATTTCTGAACTTTTTTCGCCGCCTTCCTTGCCTCGCGGGCAGCACGCTTTTCAGCAGCCGCTTTCGCAGCGGCTTCTCTTGCCGATTTGGTCTTTATAAGGATAACTCCATTTGCGCCCCTCGATCCGTAAATGGCCGCCGAAGCATCTTTCAGCACATCCACGGAAGCCACATCCATAGGGCTGAGGCTTGATATGTCCGCCGCTTCCACACCGTCAACGAGAATCAGAGGATTGCTGTCGAACATGAGGGAATTGTTACCTCTTATGCGTATGGTAGGAGTGCCGCCGCCCTCGGTAGAGCCGACTTCAAGCCCGGGAACACGACCTTTAAGATAGTCGAATATATTGGAGAAAGAGGACAGGTCTTTGTCATCGACCTTGACATTTGAGGTGGCGTAGGCATTTCTGTCTTTATCGACACTGCCATATCCAAGATCATCCGTTTCCGTCCTGTCCGCAGGAGCCTGACTGATTTTGGAACCGGTCCCGCAGGACACCATCGCAGCCGCGACAGCGGCAATAATCATAACTTTCTTCATATTCCGAACTTGATTTGCCCAAATTTAGGAATTAATCTTAAGAATCGATTTTTTGAGACTTCTTTTTCAGAACAAAAAACTGAGAATCACGGCTATTTTTTCCAATCCTTCCTTATCTGCCACATCGAAACTGTCCGGACTTGAACTGTCCACATCTATCACGGCCTTCACTTCCCCGTCTTTGAAGACCGGCACCACTATCTCGGAACGGGACTCCGAGGAGCAGGCTATATGGCCGGGGAATTTCTCCACGTCGGGAACAATCTGCGTCTCCCCTTTCTCCCATGCCGTCCCGCACACGCCTCTTCCTTTCTTTATGCTCAGACAGGCGACGGGCCCCTGAAAAGGGCCGAGTTCGAGAGAATCGCCATTGACAATATAGAACCCTACCCAGAAATAGTATGGAAAAGAGTACCGCAACACAGCCGCGGCGTTGGCAAGGGCGCCGCACCTGTTGCGGCTTCCCTCCGCCAGAGATTTAATCTGCATGGCACAAAGGCGGTAAGATTCAGCCTTTGCTTCCGTATTTTTTTTGTCCATATCCATGTGTTCTTTGACAATAATATCCTATTTTTGAGAAGATGTCTCAGATGAGAGATAAAAATATAAAATAATATCGCCATGGGCAAAAAAACAGCATTCATCACAGGAGCGACCAGCGGAATCGGCGAGGCCTGCGCCAGAAAGTTCGCGGAAGGCGGCTACAAGGTAATCATAAGCGGAAGAAGGGAGGACAGGCTTGAAAACCTGAAGCGGGAGTTGGAAAAAGAAGGGGCGGAAGTCCTGTCCCTCAAACTTGACGTAAGGGACAGGGAGGCGGCCAAAAAGGCAATCGAAGAACTGCCCGCCGGATTCAGCGTGATCGACGTGCTGATAAACAACGCAGGTCTGGCCCAGGGCCTCGATCCGGAATATGCAGGCGATTTCGGGGACTGGGACAGAATGATCGACACCAACATAAAGGGACTGCTTAACATGACCCGTTTCATAGTTCCCGGAATGGTCGCAAGGAACAGCGGACATGTGATCAACATAGGCAGCGTCGCAGGAGATGCCGCCTATGCGAACGGCAATGTGTACTGCGCCACGAAAGCAGCCGTAAAAGCCCTCAGCGACGGTCTGAGAATCGACGTCGCGAATACTAAGATACGGGTGACAAACATAAAGCCGGGACTTGTCGAGACAGAGTTCTCGAACGTCCGCTTCCATGGTGACGACGCTCGTGCGGCAAACGTCTACAAAGGAATCAAGCCCCTTACGGGAGAAGACATCGCAGATGTCGCATGGTATGCGGCAGCCGCTCCCGAACACGTCCAGATTGCGGAAGTCCTCGTGCTTGCCACACATCAGGCCAACGGCACGGTAGTCTACAGAGGATAGCCGTAGCGGCAGGGCCCGTACATCACGGCTGAATGCCGGTCGTACCGGACAAGGTGGAATCCGGAGCGTTCTTCACGGAAAGAGAATCCATTTCAGCAGACAAAACCCTGTAGAGAGAATCAAGCAAGGGCAATTTGTCGGCTTTTATAGGCTCGGCAGGCGGAGCTTCCATTGTCAAAGGATTGATGGGAGTTCCGTTTTTCCACACCCTGAAGTCCAGATGCGGACCGGTGGCCGTACCTGTCGCGCCCACATAACCGATGACCTGTCCCTGGCGTACCCTCTGCCCAACTTTGATGTCACCGTACCTGGACAAATGGAGATAGGCTGTAGTGTACACGGAATTGTGCCTTATCTTGACGGTGTTGCCGCCTCCTCCGCCCCAGCCCTTGCTGACCACGACACCATCTCCGATGGATACCACAGGCGTGCCTGTAGGGGCCGCATAATCGACCCCGGTATGGGCACGCACCGTCCCGTAGACAGGGTGCTTTCTCCTGTAGGAAAAGCCGGAGCTTATCCTCTTGAACTCAAGCGGGGCCTTAAGGAAAGCTTTCCTCAGGCTTTCGCCTTTCTCCGACCAATACAGGTTGCCTCCGTCATGAAGATCAAGCATTATCGCAGGAATCTCGGTGTCCGCGCTGTTGTATTTCGCAAGATAAATAGAATCGATGGCGACAAACTCCCCTTCGCACAGCAGCTCCTGATAGATGACTCTGAAACGGTCTCCTTCCTGCAATCCGAAGAAATCCACTGTCCACGCATAAATGTCGGACAGATCGGAAATGAGGGTGACGGGAACTCCTGCCCTGTTCATGTCATTCCACAATGAAGACCGGATGGTGATGTCGGCAAATCTGCGTTCCCGCTCCACGGGTTTGTTGTAGCGCCAGACCTGCAGAGAATCGGTGCAGCGGAAAACGGTCTGGACGGTCTTGCTGTTGGAATAGACGATATATGCGGGGACGGATGAAACCACCTCCGCATCGCGCCCATAATATGCGGTCCAATTGTCACCCGGACGGATTTTCTTCACGTCCAGAATGCTGTCCGGGACCATGACAGCAAGGCTGTGTGCGTTATCGGGAGAAAGGCCCAGACTCGTAAAAAGCGAGGTAAGAAGCTGACCTTTGCGGAGTTCCCCCTCTCTCGACAAGAAAGAATCCGTGCAGAATCCCAGCGGGTATACGGTATCTTTTACACTCTCCACAGGAGACTGTCCCGCGCCGCCTCGTCTGCATGAAGGCATGAACAGGACCGCAAACACAACGGCAAGCGCAGCTGCTTTTATGATTTTCATTTACTTACTTTTTTACAACAGTATTTTTTCTTTCAAGATTGTAGCTGTTCACACGGATTTTATCCATCAGAAGAGCCGGATAGTCATGCCTGGAATCCAGGAAAGACAATAAAGCGGCATATGCCTCAGGGCATCCGTGCGACGAAAGAAGAGCCCGGCACCATGCCGAAGGGAAGAAAATGTCGCCGGTAGCCTTGACCTCTTCGAGCGCGTCAAGTCCCGGTTCTATGTACTTAACCGAACTTTCATCCCTGAGGAAATGATTGAGCAGAGCCAAAGCAGCCTCCGCCCATGGCTCCACAGTCCGGTTTTCCGGCAGAAGAAGAGAATTGAACAAGGAATCCAAAGACTCCTGTTCAGGCACGGCGGCCCGGCTGACGAAATCGAAACGTCCGAGGCGGTCGGCATTGAAATTGCGGGCGGGCTCGGAGCCGTCAATCCTGCGCCTCTGGGCCGACAGAATCTCATGAGCCTTTTCCGGCATCCTGACGGCAAGCTGGAAAGAAAGATTGATGTACCCGTCATCTCCGAGAGACGGCTCCGATTCCTCTGACCAGATGCCGTAAAGATACGCGGCAGCCCGGCTTGACGTCGAGTTGGCCGAGAGCCAGTTGAGAAGCAGCTTGCGGACAGGCCGGAGGGGATGCGATTCTATCATTCCGATTATCCTTTTCTCGGCTTCAGTCCTTTCTTCCGCACCGACGTCCCTCATCGGCATGGTCAGCTCTGCGATTATGGTGGAAGCTATCTGAGGATTATCCTCCATGGACAGCTGATCAAGCAAAGCCTTGACATAGAAGCCGGAAGAGTTGAAATGCCCTTGCATGTAGTTTTCATAGACCGTGAGAAGCGCCGCCTCCCTTGCCGTATCCCCAAGTTTGCCGAGATTCCCGAGCAGGCTCTCCGTCACCGCATCCGGAAGTACGAACAGACCATAAGCGGAGCCGTCGGCATCGGGCAGAAAATAATTCCTGTACCTGAAGCTGAACGTACGGATGCTGTCAGCTCCCCCGAGTTCCGCCCTGACGGAATCCGAGCCGTCATCCGAAGCTATAAGCAGAGTCTGCGGCCATCTGACTCCGCGCCCGTATTTGTCGGACTGTCTCAATGTCAGACTGTCTCCGTCGGCTTCGAGATAGATTTCAGGCATCCCTTTTTCGTAGATCCATGCGTCGCTGAACGCCTTTACGTCTTTTTCGGAACATTCGTCAAGGACGGCGATCAGATCATCCCAAGTCGCATTGCCGTAGGCATATTTGCCGAGATATCCGCGTATGCCTTTCCTGAAATTGTCCGCACCCATGAATTCCACAAGTTTTTTCATGGCTACCGGAGCTTTGTCATATATGATATTGCTGTATATCAGCCCAGCATCCGCAAGATTGTCCAGATTGCGCCGCACCGGAGTCGTGCCCTCCGTCCTGTCTTCGGAAAGCGCGGCGGAATAATAGTCTTTCATCCAGGCAAGAGCATGGTTGATGCCCGGAAACATGGGCTCCGCTATCTCGGCGGCAAAATAATTGGCATAGACCTCCTTGGTCCACACATCATTGAACCATTTCATGGTGACCATGTCGCCGAACCAGAAATGCGCGGTTTCATGCGCAATGAGATTCACCCTTTTTTCCCTTTCGTCAGGAGTGGGGTTCTTGCCGAGGAACATGGTGTTTTCATTGTACAGAACAGCGCCCGGATGCTCCATGCCTCCGAACTGGAAACTCGGCACTATCACGAAATCGTATTTTTCAAAAGGAAGTTCCACTCCGGTATATTCTTCCATGTAAGAAACCGCCGTTTCGATTTCCTTGAAAATGTCAGGAAGCTGGGCTATCTTCTCAGGATCGGTTTCCCTGAAGAAAGCCGTCACTTCCCTGCTTCCGGCCTTGGCCGTGTATGTCTGCCATTTTCCGGCTACGAAAGAAAACAGATAGGTAGGCAGCAGCTCCGTACGGCCGAATTCATAGCGGGTGGATGAAGAACTGACAGGTTCCGTGTTGGACATGGCCTTCCAGCCTTCAGGGACATTCAGCGCAAGCCTGAACTTTGCCTTCATATCCGGCTGGTCAAAACAAGGGAAGACGCTGCGTGCATGGGCAGGCACGAAAAGAGTATAGAGATACTCCGCATTTCTGTTCAGAAACCTGTCATCGGACGAAAAGACAAGGCTTATTTCATTATGTCCTTCTGCGACGGCGGAAGACGGGACTATTATGTGTTCCTTGGAATATACCGCCTTTACAGGCCTGCCGTTTACATGCAGGCTGTCGAAGTCCGACGAGGTGAAATCCAGAACGATGTCTTCCCTGCGGGACATGCTCAGCTCTATGGTCTCCTTTCCTCTGACTCTTTCATCCAAAGATGAGGGAATATGGAATTCAATATCGTATCTGACATCGGAAATGACAGACTTGCGGCTCTCCGCCAGCTCATGGCTCACTCCGGGCTCCACAGAAACCTTTTCCCCTCCGCACGACACGGCCAAGGCCGAAAAGGCAACGGACAAAAACGTATTACACAAGAATCTCATAAACTATCTTTTAATGACAATCTGACGCCGAAAGCCGACAAAACCTCGCATATAGGCATCTTATACAAATTTAAGTTTTTATATTTGAATGTAGAAACAAAAGAATGTACTTAAAGCCTGTCGCCTATTATCATTGCCCGATGACTTCCAAGTTCGGAATTCCACGCCAAAGCTGCGTGGTCAAAAATCTGGAAGGCACGGTGGAGCTGATTTCATCTGAAGTCGGCCAGGCGGCTCTTGACGGTATCGAGGGCTTCGATTTCATCTGGCTGCTCTGGGGCTTCTCCTCAAACAGGAAAAACAGCGGAAAGGATACGGTAAGGCCGCCCAGGCTCGGAGGCAACAGGACCGTAGGGGTATTCGCATCCAGATCTCCCTACAGACCGAATCCGATCGGCCTTTCCTCAGTAAGACTCCTTTCACGCGAGGGGATGAGCCTGAGGGTCACGGGAGCGGATCTTATGGACGGCACGCCCATATATGACATAAAACCATATCTTCCCTACACCGACTCCCACCCGGACGCAAAAGCAGGATTCACCGATCTGAACGGATGGAAAAAACTGAGCGTCAGCATTCCGGAAGGACTTGAACGGATGCTTCGTGAAAAAAAAGGTGAAGATGCGGCGGAAATCCTGAAGGAGCTGTTGTCACAAGATCCCAGACCAAGATATCAGAATGACAAGGAACGTATATACGGCATGGCCTACGGAGACATTGACGTCCGTTTCAAGGTTGACGGAGACGTCCTGAACATAACGGAAATAATCGGATTATGAAAAGAATCATCGCGGCCGCGGCATTTTGCACGATATGCCTGTTCGCCGCCAGTCCGGCTTCGGCGCAAGTCAGCATTTCGGCCGGCTATGACAGAGTGCAATATACCAAAGGCTCATCCGGATACGGCGGAGCTTTCGACGGATTCTCCATGGAACTCAGCTACACTTACAGACTCCACGGCATCGGACTGAACATGGGAGCAGGCTACAGTTTCGCCACAAGAAACAACGGAAACAGAATGTTCGGAACATACAGGGCCAAAGCCACGTCCCAGGAGCAGTCCGTATACATACCGCTGAGGGTGCTGAAGGAAATCAGGCTCTCGTCCGACGGAACGAATGCCTTCTCCATATTCGGCGGGGCTTACGGCTCGTACGCCATCAAAGGCAACGACACTTATGAATTCACCCTGGACGGCGGAGGAAAAGCCGACGCCACATACAACTACTTGGATGACAGCATGTCGTACGAAGATCCTCTGCCGGACGGAATATTCGCGGCAGTCAGCGCGGAGCACGGAGGGAAAAGGCTCACGAGGCTGGACTACGGACTTCAGTTCGGAGCAGGATTCAGGATCTGTGACGTCCTGTATCTGGGGGCGGCATACAACATCGGACTCGCCGAACGCTTCGACAGCAGAAGCGACGGAAATCTGAGACGCAAATACATTGGCCTCAGAGCTGCTTTTCTCTTTTAAGATACCTGCCATGCTGGACAGTCTCAGAAAAATCAAGGCAGTGGCCATAGATGCCGACGACACCTTGTGGGAAAACGAACCCCTGTTCCGTGAAGCCGAGAGGAAATGGGCGGAAAGCCTTAAAGAATACGGCAGTCCGGAAGAACTCTCAGCCGAACTCTACGAAGTGGAAAAGGGCAACATGGAACTTCTCGGTTACGGAGCCAAAGCCTTTACGCTCAGCCTTTTCGAGACAACGCTGAAAATCAGCGGCGGAAAGATGGACGGGACCGTAGCCAAGACCATATTGGATGCAGGCTATTCGCTTCTGCACAATCCGGCCACTCCGCTCGAAGGCGTGCGGGAATGTCTTGAAAAACTCAAGGCGTCCGGAAAATACAGACTGGTGATGCTCACAAAAGGAGACCTTCTCGATCAGGAACACAAAATCAGACGTTCCGGACTTGCCGGATACTTCGACCTGACGGAAATCGTCTCCGACAAGAACGGACAGGAGTATCTCAAACTCTGCAGCACGCTGGGCGTGACGCCTCAAGAATTCCTGATGGCTGGAAATTCGTTGAAATCAGACGTGAAACCTGTCATAGACATAGGCGGATGGGGCGTATTCATCCCGTTCAGGATTACATGGGAACATGAAAAGGCGGAGGCCTTCGACAGCCCCCGCCTGATTAAAGCGAATGTTTTTTCCGATCTGGAATCCCTGCTGCTGTAGTTCCGTCAGATGCTGTACAGATTGACAAGGGTTTCGTAAAGCTCCTGCTTTCCGCTCACCTGACGCGGCTCTCCGTTTCTTCTGGCATAATCCGCCACATCCTCCAGACTAAGCTTTCCGTCTTCGAAAGCCCGGCCTTCCCCGGAATCGAAAGAAGAGTAGCGCTCCTTTACCATGGACGGTATCGGAGACTGCTCGGCAATGGCCGCCGCGCTGAGCAGAGCCCTTGCCATCACATCCATACCGCTTATGTGGGCGATGAAGATGTCCTCCGGATCCGTCGAATTGCGACGCAGCTTGGCATCGAAATTCGATCCTCCGTCGCCAAGTCCTCCGTTGCGTATGATCTGCATCATCGCCAGGGTCATCTCATAATTGTCAATCGGGAACTGGTCGGTGTCCCAGCCGTTCTGAGGGTCTCCCCTGTTGGCGTCAATCGAACCCAACATGCCGTTGTCCACGGCACAGGCGAGCTCGTGTTCAAAAGTGTGGCCGGCGAGAGTCGCATGGTTGACTTCTATGTTCACCTTGAAGTCCTTGTCCAGTCCGTGCGCTTTCAAAAAACCGATGACCGTCTCGACATCCACGTCATACTGATGCTTGGTCGGCTCCATGGGTTTGGGTTCGATAAGGAAAGTGCCCGTAAAGCCTTTGGAGCGTGCATAGTCGCGGGCAATCCTGAGCATCATGACAAGGTGGTCTTTTTCTCTTTTCATGTCGGTGTTCAGAAGGCTCGAATAGCCTTCACGCCCGCCCCAGAATACATAGTTGGACCCTCCGAGCTTTATGGTAGCGTCAATGGCGTTCTTAATCTGGACAGCAGCCCTCGCAACCACATCGAAATCGGGATTTGTCGCCGCCCCGTTCATGTAGCGCTTGTGGCCGAACACGTTGGCAGTGCCCCAAAGAAGCTTGATTCCGCTTTCTTTCATTTTCAGAAGAGCGTAATCGGTAATCTCGGACATGCGCCTCTCATACTCTTCTATGGCGTCCGCTTCCTCTACAAGATCCACGTCATGGAAACAGAAGTAGTTGATTCCCAGCTTGGTCATGATTTCAAAGCCGGCATCCATCTTGTCCTTCGCCCTCTGCACGGGATTTGCGGCCCTGTCCCATTCGTAAACCCGAGTCTGTCCGCCGAACTGGTCTCCGCTCGCCTGTCCGAGCGTGTGCCACCAAGCCATGGCAAATTTCAACCAGTCCTTCATTGCTTTTCCATGGACAATCCGCTCCGGCTCATAATAATGGAAAGCCAGAGGATTTTTTGAATCCGTGCCTTCGAAAGGAATCTTCCCTATCGAAGGAAAATACTCTTTTGACATAGAATTAAATATCTGTATTGTTTATCAGTAGAAATCATCTTAGTCCGGATTCCAGGCATTCTTTCCATGATGAGTATGCCTCCGAATACTCCTCCTGCATGGAGGGACTGGTTTCCGAAATGAGTTCCAGCGAAGCGAAAGCCTCATTTCTGTCCTTGTAGATGCCGGCTCCGATGCCTGCCGCCCTTGCGGCGCCTGCCGCACCGTCAGTATCATACAGTTCTATCACTGCCGAAGAAACGCCCGCAAGAGCCTCCCTGAATACCGGACTCAGAAACATGTTGGCATTTCCCGCATGAATTCTGTCCAGGCGGATGCCCATCTTTTCCATAATCTCCATGCCATATTTGAAGGAAAACGCGATTCCTTCCTGTCCCGCCCGGACCAGATGTCTCCAACCGTGACGGTTGAAATCCACGCGGTGTACGGAACAGCCGGGATTACGGTTGCACAATACTCTCTCGGCTCCGTTCCCGAAAGGTAGCACGCGCAGTCCTGCGCTGCCTACGGGAACGGATGCGGCGGCCTCGTTCATGTCAACATAGGAAAGCCCCGACGGTATGATATTGCGCCTCATCCATGAATTCAATATGCCTGTGCCGTTGATGCACAACATTACCCCTATACGCTGATTGTCAGCAGTGTAATTCACATGCGCAAAGCTGTTCACCCTTGAAAGCGGGTCGTAATCCGGTCTGTCTGAAATCCCGTAGACTACCCCGGAAGTGCCGGCCGTCGAGGCCACTTCTCCCGGTTCGAAGATATTTAGCGACAACGCATTGTTGGGCTGATCCCCCGCACGGTAGCAGACCGGGATGTCGGCCTTCAGTCCGAGTTCGCCCGCCGCCTTGCTTCCGAGTCTTCCCTGCTCTCCGAATACGGGGACAACGGAAGGTATCAGCGATTCGTCTATGCCCAGGACATCCAGGACTTCCTTTGCAAGACACTTGTTTCTGAAATCCCACAATATCCCCTCGGACAGTCCCTCGACCGTAGTCGATATTTCTCCGGTAAGTCTGGCGGCGATATAGTCTCCCGGAAGCATGGCTTTGTATATCCTGTCGTAAACATCGGGTTCGTTCGCCTTCACCCACGCAAGTTTGGCGGCAGTGAAATTTCCCGGGGAATTGAGCATGGATTCCAGACATTTTTCCGGCCCTATAGCCTTGAAAGCCGCGTCTCCAAAAGATACCGCACGGGAATCGCACCATATTATGGACGGGCGAAGCAGCCTGAAATCCTTGTCCACGCACACCAGCCCGTGCATCTGATAAGATATGCCTATGGCAGCGACCTCGCCTTTGACGCCTTCCAGCACTTTTGACGCGGCGACCGTAAGATATTTCCACCACAGGGCAGGATCCTGTTCAGCCCAACCCGGGCGCACCGAGACTATGGGAGCCTCCTGCGCAGGATAAAAAGCCGACGAAACGGTCCTGCCGCTGTCGGCATCCACAAGGCTTGCCTTCACGGAAGAGCTGCCTATGTCGAATCCAAGCAAGAAAAGCATTCTGCTGCAACTTAGATTGTGAAACACAAAAAACGATGCGATAAATTTAGGGAAAATCGGTCTGACGTCAAAATATTACACTTATCTTTGCCCCGATTAAAAGAGATTTATTGTCATGATTGACCATGAAGAAAACAAGAAGGAAGCGACCCGCTGCCTGAAATGCAAAAAATCGAGATGCTCCTCGGCATGCGCCGTACATACAGACGTTCCTGAAGCCATGAAGCTTTTCCTTGCAGGCAGGAAAGAAGAAGCAGCCAAAATGCTTTTCGACAACAATCCCCTATCCGCCATCACCTGTCAGGTATGCGACTGGAAAAGGATGTGTTTCGGGCATTGCATACTCAACGTTAAAAAGGTTCCCATCCGCTGGTACGAAGTGGAACAGGAAATATCTTCTCTGGACTATCTCAAAAGCGTCCGCCTCCAATGCGCTCCCGACAACGGGAAAAAGGTATCCATAATAGGAGCGGGCCCGGCCGGCATAGTAGCGGCGATAGAACTGCTGCAGAAAGGATTTGCCGTGACCATGTTCGATGAACACGAGAGAGTGGGCGGCGTACTCCGCTACGGTATTCCCGAATTCAGGCTGGACAATGCCTACATCGACGAATATGAACGTATCCTGAAAGAGGCCGGACTCAAATTCAAAGGCCGCGTGCAGATAGGCAAGAACATATCCCTCAAAGTCATCCGTTCGCTCAGCGATGCGGTGCTCATAGCCACGGGCGCCGATGTTCCGAGACGGATGAACATTCCCGGCGAGGACAATCCGCACGTGATACCGGCCCTCAAATATCTTGACAACCCGGACGCCTATGTGCTCGGCAGAAAAGTGTTTGTCGTAGGCGGAGGCAACGTGGCCATGGATGCGAGCCGCACTGCGGCAAAGAACGGACACGACACCACCCTCATCTACAGGAAGGACTTTGACAACATGCCCGCCAATACCATCGAAGTGGAAGAGGCCATGAAAGACGGGGTGCAGTTCCGCGTTCTCCAGACTCCCGTGGAAATCAAATCCGATGGAGATCGCAACATAGCCGTAATGAAAGATTGCCAGACCGTAGTGAAGCCGGACGGACAGCTTTCCACCGAGATTCTCGACGGTACTGAAAGGGAAGTCGAATTTGACGACATGATAATCGCCGTGAGCGAAACCGTGGACTTCGGCATTTTCGGGCAGGAAAAACCCGAAACCATCGGAGGGAACGGATGCCCCAAAGTCAACGGAATACAGCAGACTTCATTCTCCGACGTCTTCCTGGCAGGAGATTTCCTCTACGGGCCTAAAACCGTGGTGATGGCCGTGCACAGCGCCAAAATCGCCGTACAGGGAATTGTCGAATATCTCTCTTAGAACATGGAACTTTACGAATATGCCCGTCCTGACCTTATGGACGGGAAGAAGCTGCTTTTTCTGCACGGATTCGCTTCAAGCGGCCAGAACGGCAGCGTCAAGACCCTGCGCACCCTTCTTCCGAAAACGGAGATCATCGCTCCCGACCTGGCAGTCGAGCCGGCGGAAGCTATGGAAAGCCTGAAGAAGCTGTGCGGCAGCGAGAAACCGGATCTGATCATAGGAACTTCCATGGGAGGAATGTATGCCGAACTGATGGAAGGATTCTGGAAAATACTTGTCAACCCGGCATTTCAGCTCGCGGACACGATTCTGAAGAACAACGGACTCGGCAAACAGGAGTTCCACAATCCGAGGAAAGACGGACAGACATCGTTCCTGGTTACGAAAGCCCTCCTGGAAGAATTCAGGGAATGCAGCGCCGGATGCTTCGGACACAGCGCGGAAGACAACGGAAAAGTCTTCGGCCTTTTCGGCACGCACGACACTCTCGTGCCGGGCGGGTTCGAGCTTTTCAGCAGGCACTACACCAATGCGATCCGTTTCAACGGAGAACATAACATGAACGACAGCGCCATCCTGCACAGCGTGCTCCCCGTCATCCAAAGAATCGATGACCTCCAGGAAGGCCGTTCACGCAAGACCGTGATGATAAGCGTGACCGACACTTTGGCCGACAGTTCCAACGAAAAGGCCAAAGGTAAGAAATACACTGAATATGAGGCCAAGAACTCAGCCTACAAAGCATTCTGCAAGCTGTCGGAATCGTATGACTGCCACATACTTGAATCCATGCCCTACAACAGTCCCGACACATGGGGAGAAGTTGTGGAATGGGCGGAATCCCATATAGGAGTGCCGGCATGGAACAAGGTGACGGTCAGTCCGAGAAAAGACCTCATTTTAGGTGATTACCTGATCGATGCCCATGCTGACGAAAACGGAGGGGACAATTTCATGGGGACGGTCATAAAGTTCGGAGAAGAACCGTTCAAGAACTGGGATGAAGTGCTGGAATATTTCGGCAGACTCGGAGGACAATAGAATGGAAACGGAAAGAGCGACAGACAGACTTGCCAGATACACGATCACGGCCATAGGCATAGCCTTGGCCGCAATCATCTGCTGGTACTTCAAGAACATCCTGATTTACATTATCCTGGCCGCAGTGCTGTCCCTCGTCGGAAGACCTCTTTACCTGTGGCTGACCATGCTTCCGGTCGCCCCCAATCCATCCCGATGGAAAAAGAACCATGCAGGGACGGCATCCGGGAAAATATACATGCCGGAATGGCTTGCGGCGGCACTTACCATTGTACTCGTCCTTGCGCTCGTACTCAGCTTCTTCACCCTCATCATACCGGTGATAACCAGCGTGATAGGTGACGTATCCAAAGCCAACGTGGCAAACATGGCCCAGTCCGTATCGGCACCGCTGAGCGAGCTGAACATGAAGCTCATACACTCTTTCCCCAAACTCGGAAACGACTTCAGGATAGAAGAAGTGGCCTACAACCAGCTCATGGGAATGCTTGACGTGTCGGCCCTCTCATCTGTCGTGGGGTCTCTCGCCTCCATCCTCATGGGAATAGGCATAGGCCTGTTTTCAATGGTCTTCATCGCATTCTTCTTCATAAGGAATCCGCGCACTTTCACCAACATAATCATAGCTTTCGTACCGGACCGCCTGGAAAAGAAAGTGAAGGAATCCCTCGATGAGATAGGTACCCTCGTCTCACGCTACTTCATAGGAGTAATCATCGAAATCCTGGGCGTGTCGCTCATCAACTTTCTCGGAATGTATTTCATCGCCCGCATGGGATTCAAGTATTCCATAGGCATAGGATTCATGACCGGACTTTTCAACGTAGTCCCCTATGTCGGACCATGGATAGGCGGAGCGCTGGGACTTGCTCTCACCCTGATAATCAAGTATGTATGCGCGACATCTTTCGGTATCGCAGTCAGTTTTCCGGCATTCGTCGCAATCATCTTGGGCATATTCGTATTTACCCAGATGATTGACAACTACATTTTCCAGCCGCTGATTTATTCGGCAAGCATACAGGCACATCCGCTGGAGATATTCATCGTCATGCTCATAGCGGGACAGCTCGGAGGCATAATCTTCATGCTCGTTTCCATCCCCGCATACACCGTGATAAGGGTCGTCGCAAGAAAATTCTTCAGTTACCTGAAACCTATCCGGATGCTTACGGGAGGAAAGCAGGACGAATGACAATGGGAGCGGCCGGAGTGAGGGAAGCGAACTGAGCCCTCCGCAACCGTCGCCGCCGTCCGGCCGTGCACATTATAACCGAAAGAAGGTGACCGATAGTCAACAAGACTTTCAGTCACCTTCTTTTTCATTGTTGGAAAGAACTTATTGCTGAAGCTCCTTCAACTGCTTTACCGCACGTTCAATCATGTCTTTGGTACCGCTGCCGTCAGTGACATAGCTCTGCACCATCTCGGCATAGCTGACCGCATCGGAAATCTTACGGTACTTTTCAGCTTCCGCCTTGGCCTTACCGACGAGCTCATTGAGCTCCCCGAGATCCTCCGGTTCAGGAAGATTGCCGGGACGCATGTTGTTGATAGCTTCGTTAAGGGCCGAAGTTATCTTGTCCACTTCTTCCTGACTGTAATTCCGGCCGTTGCCGTTCAGCACTTCATTGCCCTGATCATAAAGGGCCATGAGCCTTGAGAAACCATACGGAGCCCACGGAGCATAATCCGGAACCTTGACTTTCATCTCATTCCATGCCGACTGGGCGTCACGTCTTTCTCTGCCGATCTGCATCTGCTCCCTGAGGGCCGATTTGTCCACTCCGGCTGCGCTGACGAGATCTTCCATAGCGATTTCCAAAGCATAGGTCTGAAGATCTATGTCCGTCTGCCTGTCGGAAGAAGAATAAAGCTGCGAAGCCTTCTTCATTTCGTTTTCCAAGTTGGCATAGCTGTCGGCCGTATAAGCTGAAGAAGTGTAATTACCGGCCTTGGTGAGAGCGTATGAAAGGGCTGACTTGTCCGCCTTGCCGCTCTGCACAAGAGATTTGGCCGCCGATTCAAGAGCGGCGATTTCCTTGTCGGCGGACAGTTTGTCCAAAGAGGCCGAAGAATGGAGTTTTTCAGCTTTTGACAATTCGGACGCAAGGACGGAGAACGACGCGGAGGTGTAATTGTCCTGCTTGAAGGACTCGGCCTTCCTCATCGCAGCCTTCAGAGCCACTTTGTTAGGAGCGCTCGGGTCTCCGAGAAGATTGATGCGGAAATATCTGGTGGCATTCTTATCGGCATAATAGTCAGGAACGAAAGTGTGTCCCGCAACCGTAAGCGTGTAGAGGTTGCCGTCAGTTCCATCCTGTCCGCCGGCTCCGTTGAGTTCGATGCCGCTGAGGTCTGACTCCAGGTCGAGCGTCGCCTGGCTGTAACTCTCGATTCCGGTCGTAGCCATGACGAGAGGTCCGTACATGAAAGCTCCGAGCCACATGGGATCTACAGGATGCTTCCCTTCCCTGAATGAAATCTCGGTATCCATCTTGTCCGGACCGAAATCAATATGCTTTGAGAAAGGCATGATCACCTCCACTACGTCCTT
>CAYTYL010000004.1:19383-47378 GCA_964441715.1 uncultured Muribaculaceae bacterium | reverse complement strand
GACAGGTGGCTTATGCGGGCTACATCGGCGATGGCACTTTTCGCGGCCATCGTGCCGAATGTTATCACACGGGACACGTGGTCCGACGAGTACTTGTCCTCGACGTATTTGTGTGCCTTCACCAGATCCTCGAAATCCACGTCTATATCCGGCATGCTTATGCGGTCCGGGTTCAGGAAACGCTCGAACAGGAGCTGATATTTTATCGGATCCAGATTGGTGATCTTCAGGCAGTATGCAACCACAGAGCCGGCTGCGGATCCTCTTCCGGGCCCCACCATGGAACCCATGGCCCTTGAAGCGGCTATGTAGTCCTGCACGATGAGGAAGTAGTCGGGGAATCCCATGCGGCTTATGGTCTTGAGCTCGAAATCTATCCTTTCCGCCTGTTCCTCGTTCAAGGTTTCCCCGTAGCGTTCCTCCGCTCCCTTATATGTCAGAAAACACAGGTATGCGACGGAATTGCGGAACTCCTCGCCCCTGTCGTTGCCTTCCTTGTCGCGGCAGCCGGCTTCGATGACGTCCCCGTATTTCTCCCTGTAGCTTTCGATGTTGCGCATGAACTCTTCCGGAAGGTCGAATTTCGGCAGCACATGCCCCCTGTCGATGCTGTATTTTTCTATCTTGTCGGCCACTTCCAGGGTGTTGCTGATTACCTCGGGATGTCCGGGAAACAGCGCGGCCATCTCCTCTTCGCTCTTCAGGTACTCCTGCTGGGTGTAGCGGAGACGTTTGGCGTCGTCCACATAGGCGTTGGTGTTCAGGCAGATGAGTCTGTCATGGGCAGGGCCGTCTTCCTTGCGGATGAAATGCACGTCATTGGTGGCGACCACCTTGACTCCGAACTCTTCCGCGAGTTCGAAAATGGCGGCGTTCGCCACGGTCTGATGTCTGTACACGTCCAGAACCTTTTCATAAGCTTCCTCGGGGATGTCCTTCACCTCCGTCTTGTGGAGCTGGACTTCCAGATAGTAGTCGTCTCCGAACAGATTTTTGTGCCATTGTACGGCTTTTCTTGCCGCCTCCATGTCACCGTCGTTGATGTCTCTCGGTATTTCTCCCGCAAGGCAGGCCGAGCAGCATATGAGATTGTCATGGTATTTGGCGAGCACCTCATGGCTGACCCTCGGTTTCTCGTAGTACTTCCCTTCTATGTGGCCTATGGAGACAATCTTCATCAGATTCTTGTAGCCTTCGTAGTTTTTGGCGAGCAGAATCAGATGATAGTATTTCCTGTGGTCCGGATCCTTGAGCCTGTGGTCATAGTGCCTGGTCACATACACTTCGCACCCTATGATGGGCTTGATGCCCGGATGGGCCTTTGCGTATTTGAGGAACTCCTTGACCCCGTACATGTTTCCATGGTCCGTGATGGCCAGAGCCGGCATTCCCAGCTCTTCCGCCCTGTCGAAAAGTTTCGGTATGGCGGAAAAGCCGTCTAGAATGGAATACTGCGTATGTACGTGAAGATGGACGAATGACATTTTCCTTAGGGATTAGAGAAACAAATTTACTCATAAATCCGCTAAAGAGAACGCCCGCGGAAGCAATTAATCCTTCTTCCTTCTGTAAGTCCTTATGCCGCAGACCAATCCGGCTACGGCTATGTCAAAGATGAGCCCGTACCATGAAAAACTGTGGAAACGGGGGCTCACATGAGGGTCGAGGCCCGACGTCATGGACAGCTGCACGGGGAAGATGTACTTCGGAAGGTCGAAAACCTCAGATTCGGGGTAATCTCTCCTGAGGGTCTTTTCCGTGGTGAAATCCCCGTTTTTCAGGGCCCAGAAATCTTCTCCGTCATTGTCGCCGACCTTTACCGTGTAGTAGAACACGTCGCCGATCAGCAGTATGCTCTGCTTTTCGGGGTCCGCCATGACGTCCGTGCGGTGTGTCCTGCGGAGGCTGTCAAGAATGAAGAAGCGGTTGTCCTCATCGGTGAAGTAGGCCAGCGTGGCTTTGTTCTTGTTTTCAGTGACAAATATGTGCCTGATTCTGACGTCTCCGTCCACGGGGATGTATTCCACCTCGGGTTTTCCTTCCTTGAGCTTGATGTGGAAAAGCTTTCCTTGTGAATCGGTCATCAGGTAGCCTTCATCGTACTCTTTCCTCGTGCTCGGGTTGCCGCTGACTTCCTTTGCGGGAGGAACGAATCCGGCCGAATCAAGCGCCGCCGCGAAAGCTCCGCTTAGCGCCTCATCTTCCTTGTTCCCTTCTATCCTGATGAAAGCCAGGCCGTCCTTCCTGTTTACGAAAGCGTATTCGGGATCCTGCAGATCTCCTCTGACGGGGACTGATTCCAGGAGCATGTAGACGTTTGGAGCGTCTCTGTTGACCTCTTCGGGCTGTGAAGTGAAAATGATGTTGTTGATTTCGATTTCCTCATCGCTCAGGGCCCTTCCGTTTATGGTATCTTTGGCGCTGCCGTTGAGCTTCATGGCCCTGTGATAGAAGAGGGGCTGCACGCTGTCGCCGTATTCCCTTCCCTCGGAGTCCTTGAACATGAACTCCTTGTTGCTCCTGTCCTCCAGTGAAATGAAATCGTGGATGACGCAGCTGTAAAGAGTGAAAGGCGTAGAATATCCCTCGGCCGTGATTATCCTGTAGAGCCTGGGAAGGAGCCAGATCGCAAGCAATGCGATGACGAGCGAAATGTATATTGTACCTGCTTTTCTCATAGTATGTTTCTGTTATTGGACTCCGTCTTTGAATCTGCTGACGCTGTAGTGGATAAGTATGGCGGCGCACAACGTCGGGAAAATGAACAGAGAAAGAATGCTGTGCCTGTACGCCATGGCCGTGGGAGATATGAAGAAAACACTCAGCACGGCCGCTGCGACCACCGCCAGGACAATCTTCATCCTCCAGCTTGGCTCCAGGCAGATGGCCCCGGCCCAGATGTAGGCACACAGCCCTGCGCAGTACCATGTGAGGAAGGAAAAGATGATTCTGCCTGTCAGTTCGGCCACCAGATAGTGCCTCAGAAACAGAGCGAGGGCTACGGTCTGGAGGAGGAACAGTGCCAGCAGAGCCGCAATCCCGTAACCCTGCATGACGCAGATGGTCCTGCCCTGGGGATAAGGCAGATGAAGCGTGAGTTTGAGCCTTTTCCTTGCCGCTTCCGGTACATACTGGGCGGCGGCCACGAGCAGTCCGCACAGCAGCGGAAGATATTTCATATTGTCGACGAGGACGGAATCCTTCTGTGCGGCGAAAGCCCACAGAAATGAAAAGCCGCGTATTTCGGCGTTCTTGGCCAGAGCGAGGAAGTCATAGGCGGTGAAACACAGCAGAAGTACGGCTGCAGCGGCAATCGCTTTCCCGGTCTTGAGCCATTCTTTGTATATCAGAGATTTGAACATGTCAGTGTAAGATTATCAATATTTTCCTGTGAGCCCGATGAAGGCGTCTTCCAGATTCATGGTTTCGGACTTGAGATCTCCTGTCGGGATGCCTTCCCTGTCCATGAGGGCGCGCACCTCCTCAACGGGGGAGAAAGAGTAAAGCTCGGCTTTTCCCTTATACTCCGAAGGATGCAGGATCATGTCTCCCTCCGGGAGCTTGCCGCCGGGGCAGCTGTATGTATATTTCTTGAGCGAGCCGGTGAGCGAGGAAATGTTGCCGTGGAAAATGATTTTTCCGTAATCCATTATTATGCAGTCGTCCACGAGCTTTTCCACATCCTGAATGATGTGGGAGGTCATGAACACGGTCTTCCCTTCTGACTTGGCATAATCTCTCAGATACTCTATGAACAGACGTCTGTATCCGGGGTCGAGGCCGAGCGAAAAATCATCGAGGACCAGCAGGTCCGCATTCTGTGCGAGTATGAGGCCGAGGGCCACCTGCGATTTCTGGCCGTTGCTCATGTTGGCGATTTTCTGGCCCGGCGCCACCTTAAGGCGTGACATGAGTTCATAGTAGGCGTCCTTGTTCCATTTGGGATAGAAACCCGAGTAGAATTTCTCTATCTGGGAAATGGACATGAAGGAATACTGGATGTGCCCTTCCAGAAGCAAGGCTATGCGGGCGCGGGTTTCAGGACTGATGGCGGATGCGTTCTCTCCGAATACCGAACATCTGCCTCCCGAAGGTTTCAGATATCCCATGAGGATGTTTATGGTCGTTGTCTTGCCGGTTCCGTTTTTTCCCAGCAGTCCTGTAATCGTGCCCTTTCCGACTTCGAAACTGAGGTCGGAATAGATTCGGCGTTTGCCGTAGTAGTGCGTCAGCTTGTCGCAGACAATGACTGGGTCTTCCATTTCTTTTTTTTTGCGCAAATATAAGTAGGAGAATAATATAAAAACAGTCTTATACCAACCGATGACGAGAGGAGGGACGTCGAAATACAAATTTGTTGGTAATGCGGCCCATGTTTAAAGACTCTAATTTTGCAGCCTCATGAAAGTTCTTTTGGCAATAATCGCTTTGATAGGCAACCTCTCCGGGCTGACAGGTGTGGTGAAGGACAAATCCACGGGATTGTCTCTTCCTTCCGCACCCGTAATCGTGGAAAAACAGGGCAGGACCGTGAAATGGGCAGTTACCGACGAAGACGGAAAATACAAGATAGACGGCGTGGCGCCGGGCACGTACGACGTGAACATCTCATATGTCGGGTACAAGGATTTTTCCATGACGGTCACCCTTGCGGCCGGGATGCAGACTGCGGATTTCGCCTTGACTCCCGACGACATGGCCATAAAGGAAGTAGTGGTGACGGCGGTGGAAAGCCGCGGCCTCACCTCCGTGACGACCATTAAGGAAGATGCGATCGAGCATATCCAGCCGTCGAGCTTCGCTGATTTGCTGGAACTCCTTCCGGGCGGCATAGCGCAGGACCCGTCCCTCAGTACCCCCAACCTGATCAATCTCAGATCGGCCAACAGCCTTACCGACAGAGACTACGCCACTTCCGCCCTCGGGACGAAATTCATGATCGACGGCAGGCCCGTCCAGAATGACGCCAATCTCCAGTCCACCCCTGCGTACAGCGGCCTCGGCAGCAGCTATGTCAACTACGGGACCGACATGAGGGAAATCACCACGGAAGATATAGAATCCGTAAACATAGTCAGAGGCATCGCTTCTGTCAGATACGGCGACCTCACCAGCGGCCTTATAAACATAAAGAGGAAAGCAGGAGGCAGGGATCTGCATGCGAGGTTCAAAGCCGACATGAAGAGCAAGCTTGTCTATGTGGGGAAAGGATTCGAATGGGGCGGCAGAGATGACCGCCTGACCATGAACACGAGCCTGAACTTCCTTGACTCCAAGGCCGATCCGAGAGAGACCCGGCAGAACTGGAAGAGGCTGACGGGCAGCTGGAGAATGGGAAAGACATGGAACGGAGACGGTTACGTGAAGACTCTCGGCGGAAGTTTTGACTACACGGGTTCTTTCGACAACCAGAAATCGGACGAAAATCTGGACAAAGATGACGGCGGCGGCCCGGTGGAAACATACAGGTCCGTCTACAACAAATTCGCACTGAGCGGCAACTTTTCCATCCGTTCCGGACGGGAGGAAAGTTTTTTCAAGGAATTCAGCGCCAATGCCTCCCTGACCTATGAAAGAGACCTCATCGACCGCTGGAGACATGTGACGCTCGGGCGTATTTCTCCCGTGTCCAACGCTATGGAAGAAGGACCGCACGACGCCGTGATAGTTCCGGCACGGTATGACGCCGCTCTACAGGTAATAGGACGCCCGTTCTATGCCCATGCCTCCGCCAATGCGTCATTCTCCAAGGGTATCAACAAGATAGACGTGGGAGCTGACTGGAACATGGACAAGAACTACGGGGACGGCACCAAATTCGACACCTCCCGTCCTTTTTCCACCTCCATGTCCGTCCGTCCCAGGCCGTACCGCGAGATACCGGCCACGCATCAGTTATCCCTTTACGCCGAAGACAACCTTGCATTCCCGATCGGTGCATTCAAAGTGGAAACCGTCCTGGGACTGAGACTCGACGCCATGGCCGGAGCAGGCAGCAGGTACGACATAAACATGAAACCTTATCTCGACCCGAGGGGAAACTTCCGCCTGAACTTTCCCGCCATGCTTCTTGACGGATACAAGCTGGACATGGCGGTTTACGGAGGAGCGGGAAAGCATACGAAATTCCCTACCATGGACATGCTCTATCCCGACCCTGTCTACGGAGACATCACCCAGCTGAGCTACTGGCCTGCCGACAACAATCTCCGCAGAATCAACCTTTATGTGTACAAGATAGATCCTACAAATTTCAAACTGTCGGCCGCATCGAACACAAAATGGGAAATAGGCTACGATGTGCAGTGGAACGGATTCTCTTTCTCCATAGACTATTTCAGGGAGAACATGGATTCGGGATTCCGTTACGGCTCCGATTACAGGTCGGTGGTTTACAAGCGATACGATGCGAGCGGAGTGGACATCGGTACCCTGACAGGCCCTCCGGACATAGCGGAGCTTCCTTCCGCTGCCGATACGATGCTCACAGCCTATTCCGTGATGTCGAACGGCAGCCGCACCCTCAAGCGCGGAATAGAATTCACTTTCTATTCCAAGAGGATAAAGGCCATAAACACAAAGATCACCGCCAACGGGGCATGGTTCCGTACCGACTACATGAACAGCGTCCCCGAGTACTACAGGCCGAGCGTGATAATCGAAGGAAGGATGTACCCATACATAGGTCTGTATGACAAGAACGACGGGTCCTATTATGAGTCTTTGACAAGCAACTTCATGTTCGACACCCAGATACCGCGCCTTGGACTGATCTTTTCCACCTCCTTCCAGTGCGAGTGGTACAGCGGACACAGGACCATGCCCGACAGCAAATACCCCGTGTCATACCTTGACAAAAAGCTTGTGCTCCATCCGTTCACCGAGGCGGATGCGGACGATGCGGTTCTGCGTTCGCTCGTGAGGGACTACACGGCCTCCCTATACCAGTTCATGAGGGAACCTTTCAGGATGAACATCAATCTGAAGGTCACGAAAAAACTCTACCGGGACAAAGTGTCCTGCTCGCTCTATGTCAACAGGATTTTCGACATCACGCCCAACTACTACAGAAACGGCGCTATCGTCAGGAGAAACGTCGTCCCTTATTTCGGAATGGAACTCGACTTCAAGATATGAAAAGAATAATTGCATATACGCTCATGGCATCGGTCCTTCTGCTGACGGCCTGCGGGAAGAACACGGATCAGAACCTTTTTTCCACCGTGACGCTCCATGCGGTTCTTCCGGATGCGGGGAACATGGTTTCCATAAGGATAGATCCGTCCCTGAAAGGAAATTTCTTCCGGAACGTCAATACGGGAGAAAACTACGAATATCCGCTTTTCGTGAACGGCTACTGTACCGTCCAGGTACAGAAGGGAGTATATATGCTCGGATTCGACGGGAAGGCGACTTTCGCCGACGGGACAGAAAAAAACGTCAGATGTTCCCGATACAGCTCGGCGACCAGTGCGGTGAATCTGCTTGAAGACGTGGAAACGGTGGAATTGACACTTATGGCAAGATGAGGAAAAATTCGCTGTTCATACCGCTCTTAGTCATGTTCTTCTGTGCAGGCATGGAAGGACGTGAAGCCGGAGAAGATTCCGTGAAGGGTCTTTCCGTGAGGGCACGTGCGTGGAACGACCCTCTGCTTACGCTTGGGAACGTCCCGGCATCGGAATTCGTTCCTTCAGCCAGACTTCTGTCGGTGCTGCCTTCGTTCTCATCCGCCGACTTCCGCTATGACATGCGCCGCGAAGACACTCCCGTGCTCATGCAGGAAGGAGACGGCCTTCAGCAAGGTTCGTTCAATGCGGAATCATTCCTGCGCCTTGACGGCAGATCCTCCGTGGACGGCGGCGTGTCATACCAAAGGGGCGTAAAGCGCAATGTCCTGTGGAATGAAACATCTGACTTCGACCTTCTGTATCCCTATGTCATGGCGGATTCCGTGGGAGGAGACCTGCAGAAGGAGCTTTACCGTTTCCACGGAGGATATTCGCGCAGGACGGGGAATATCGTGTATGCGTTCGCAGGAAGCTACAGGGCTCTGCATGAGTACAGGACGGTGGACCCGCGCCCGAGGAACATCACATCGGACATAATGCTCGCGGCTTCCGGGGGATACCTGACGGAAGGCATGTACGTTGCCGCAAGCGTCAGCTACAGGAAGTACCATCAGCAGCAGACTGTGGAATTCGTGGATCCTCTCGGGGCCAACGCCGTGCTGTTCCATCTTACCGGCCTCGGCTCGGATTTCGCAAGATTCAGGACCACGGGGACTTTTTCCAACACGAGATACAGAGGCCGGGGCGGAGAAGTGTCTCTTGTCGCGGCTTCTCTCGATGGAAACCGCTTCCAGAGCGGTGTGAAATACGAATTCCTGAAGATTGACCGTCATCTGATAAATCAGAACGAAGCCCCCATAACCACGCTGCGGAACCGGAAACTGTCAGCCTTCGGAGCTTACAAGATGAGCGGGGCTGCGGTTGACGCCGGACTGGAGGCCAGGATTTCCTATGAACTCAGACAGGGCGACGAGAACGTCATCGAGTCCACCCCTACCGGCCGTTTCACAAATCTCCTTTCCGAGACAATGTACCGCAACCGTGTCGTGGACGCATCCTTGAAGGCTGTGATGCAGATCAGCAGACCGTATGGCACGTGGAGCGTCATGCCGGAGGCCGGGATGTACCTTTTCCTGTCCTCATATGAATACCCTTCCAAGAAGATGGATTTCACGGCGGGAAGGGTTGCGTTGGAAGCTTCCTTCACGAGGGAGAAGGGTCTGTGGATGCTGGATTTGCGCGGCGGTGCCGGTTACTGCATGAACATGGACAAAGATTTCAGCATTCCGCAGTTGCGGACGGACGGCACTGTTTACACGGCTTATGAAAAGATGTATTCCGCTTTTGAGAGGGATTTCACTTCCGGATCTTTTTCCGTCCGCCTTCAGAGAGCGCTCACGGTCACTACGGCCGTATTTGCTAAAGCCGGGGCCCGCACGCTTTTTTTCTCCGGAGGGGACAGGGCGGTGTATGCCGCCTTATCATTGGGAGTATGCTTTTAGAAACTAAGTCAGTAAAAATCAATAATGTATTAGAATGTCATTTAGAGAGATGAAAAAACTGTTTCTGATCGGCTGCGCGGCGCTCGCGCTCGCGGCCTGCAGCAAGGACGATGATCCTACGCTGAACGTCACTCCTCTCACCGTGGAGTTCGACGCGGAGGGAGGCTCCTCCTCGTTCAACATCGAAACCAACCAGAACTGGACGCTCAACACGGACGGGGCGGACTGGTACACAGTCACACCTGCATCCGGCAGCGGAAACACCGTGGTGGCTGTGACCGTCAACCCCTATACCGACGCGGCCGAGAGAACGGCGCAGCTGTCTTTTTCTGCCAAGAACCTCGTCAGGACCGTTGCCATCGTGCAGCATCGTCCTGCAGTTCCTTCGGATCCTTCCGCTTTGTCCTACAACATCAACGTATTCGAGCAGGATCTTACGGTGGCGGCTCCCGAAGGGTTCACCTACAAGATTGTCCTTCCCGAGACCGGCGGCATATCGGTGAAGTCCAATGATGAAAAAAACATAGTCCTGCATTTCACCCTGAACGACAGCGGTGCGGAAAGGACATGGAAGGTGGATGTCACGACCACTGACGATAAGCCGCTTGAGACCATAACCGTCAGGCAGAGCACCAGATCCATGGAAAAAGGTGACCTTGTGTTTGAGGAAATCTTCTTTGCCGGATGTGCCATGAGCGCCGGAAACTATGATTCCGGAGACGGCGACCAGTATTTCAAGATTACCAATGTGACGGATCACACCGTCTATGCCGACGGGCTGCTCGTCGCCATCTCCGAGACGAGTTCCCAGACGGCATCGACCGGCGCGACATGGAAATACCCGGAACTTCCTGACAGCATCGGAGTAAAGTCCGTGTATGTCATACCCGGAAAAGGTCAGGATGTGGCGGTGAATGCTGGGGAATCCCTGGTTCTTGCGCTGTCCGCAATCGATTTCGAGTCTGAGAACGGGTACGGAATAGACCTCAGCAGAGCCGATTTCGAATTCTACGATGAAAACGACCGCTATCCTGATACGGACAATCCTATGGTACCCGACCTTCTGAACTGGGTAAAGGGCTCTGCTACGTTGACTACCCTCCACAACAGAGGCTATGAAAGCTACGCCATCGCCATGCCACCTTACGGGATGACATCCGAAATATTCCTGAGAGACTACAAGTGGACTGGAAAAAGGGTTATGGACTGGAACGGATTCCATTTTGAAAGGGAAATATCCGATGCTTACAGAATCCCCAACGGATGGGTGATTGACGGTGTCAACTGCGGTGTGCCGGAAAACTTCGGAACGCTTGCCTTCAACGCATCCGTCGATGCGGGATACACCGGCGTGTCGCAGGTTGACGGAGATGATACCCGTTTCGGAAAGAGTGTCCTCCGCAAGAGAGACGCGAGCGGCAAGATCATCGATACCGACAACTCCACCAACGATTTCGAAATCAGCAATCCCGCCACTCTCAAGTAGCGGATTTGGCGATGCCGCCGCCGGAAGCCCGCAATGGGACCGGCCGGCGGCATGACAAAACTGAAAAAGCCCGGCATGATCATGAAAGTCGTGCCGGGCTTTTCCTTGTGTCCTATTTCAGGGAAGAAACGTGCGGAGGCTGGTTGTGCCCCACGTTCTGCCACACGAGAGACAGCCTGTACTGTCTGTCGGCAAGCAGGGTTTCTCTTCTGTCCGCAGCCGGAATCGGGGTCATGTAGATGCGCAGAGCGCTTTCGTCGTCCGTAATCCAGACGACTTCCTCTCTCCAGTCCCCCAATATGTCTCCGCTGAAGCACGGAACGGCTTTGGTGCCGTTTATCGCCTTAACTCCTTCAGCCTTGAACAGCGTGTCGGTCTTTTCCTTCTCCCAATTCCATTTGCTTATCACGGTCCCGTCCAGAAGCTCGGACTGAGGGTCCGCATCCCAGTACAGAATGAAATTGCATGATGAGGGAGCTTCACCGCTGATCCTTGCTCCCGTGGCTGCGGAATACAGTCCCTTCAGCGCTCCTTCATACTTTGGAAGTTCCGGCTTCTCCTCAATGAACCGCGGGCGTGCAGGCGGTGCGGCTGAGGCATCGGCCGGCCCGTTTCCCGCTTTCCCTGCCGTTGCAGGCTGCGGCCTCGGAGGCATGGGTCTGAACCTTCTTTCGGAAGGGTCAGGATCGGCTGCTCCCACCCAGACCTCGGCTCCGGGGCTGCGCGGGTCTATGTCGGCGGCCACTCCGCGTCCCACGCTTTCGCCTATGCCTTTGCTCCAGATGATTTCTCCGTTTTTCCCGTCATACAGAGCCATGGCGGGCGTTTCAAGAAAAGCCCCTATCACATCGCCGTTGGCATGGGTGCCGAAGACCTGCACGCCTTCCCTGCCGGGGATGAAACTGCCTGCGTGCAGGGCCATGCCTCCCCTGAGGCCGGTGGCAGCCAGGCCTTTGCCGTCATTGTCCACCGTCATGGACCCTACGCAGATTTCATCGGCGCCGTCCCCGTCGAAATCCGCCACGCTCACGTTGGGGTTACCCCCGCCGGAATACTTGCCGAAACCCTTGGCGGAACTGTCGAATACCCACTTGCTTATGAGATTTGACCCGTCAAAGTCCCATGCCGCGACCACTGTCCTGGCATCGGCTCCTCTGGTGAAGAAAACGGAAGGCTTTTCTCCGTCGAGATAGGCCACCCCTGCGGTATAATTCTCGGAGCGTATCCCCACATTGTCATTTCCGCCTATGCCGCCCCAGCTGTCCAGAGGAAAGCGTAACGGTATGAATTTTTCGATGTCAATTACTTTTCCTGTAGCTCCGTCAAATACGCTCAGGTATTCGGGCCCCACTACGGTCCGTCCGAAGGTTTCGCTGGCTTCATCCATCGACCTCCAGTCGGCCCGGGGATTGCCGAGTACCGCCCCTGTTCCGTCAACGGTCCCGTCGGCGGTCTTGCAGACAAGTTCAGCCTTGCCGTCCCCGTCCAGGTCATATACGACGAAAGGAACTGACAGATAGGTGGAGCGGATGTTGTGGCCGAGGTCGATCCTCCAAAGCAATGTGCCGTCGAGCTTGTAGGCATCGAGGATGGTGTTTCCGCTGACTCCGGTTTTTTCGGGATACGCCATTTTGGAAGGATTCCATTTCAGGACTATCTCCATATCCCCGTCTCCGTCCAGGTCTCCGATGGAACAGTCTCCGGCCGAGAAGCTGTATTCATCTCCTTCGTCACCGGGATTGTAGCTGTCGCTGGTTCCGTAGGCCCTTTGGGTTACCCTGAATATGTTCCTTGCGCCAGGCTTGCTGACGGGAATCTCCAGATAAGGCCTGGCTTCTCCTGCGGAAACCTTCCACTTCGCGAGCTCCTTCCCGTCCGATTTCAGAATCCAGAGGTTGTCTTCGGAAAGGTCCGCCGTCCTGTCCAGAAAATCGGAGGTCGCGGTGATCGGGCTGTCATTGATCTTTTCTTCGGGACCGTCCCCGCTTGTGCGGTATATGTCGAATGATGTCAGCGCTTTGTCCTGCGGCAACATTCTCCAGCTCAGATAGTACCCCTGTTCCGTAGATACTCCGGCGAGACCTCTTGAAAGAGTCCGGGCGTCCGTTCCCGCACATAAAGTCATAGCTGCGGCACATGCGGCCAATGCATTGAATATTCTTTTCATTTGAGTGTTTTCTTGCTTTCTGTTTCCTTGAATCTTGATGCCATGTCGAAGCTGACATGAGGCGGCTGGTTGTAGGCTACGTTCTGCCATGCTATCGCGAGCCGGTACATCCTGTCGCTCATAAGGGTAGGCATTCTGTTCACGGCAGGGATGTCCGTCATGTAGATTCTGAGTTCCGTATTGTCCTCGGTCGCCCACACGATTTCTTCTCTCCAGTCCCCGAAGATGTCGGCCGAGACGCAGGGATTGGACTTCGAACCGTTGTTCGCCACCACTCCTTCCGCCGTCATGAGCACGTCGGTACTCTCGGTTTCCCAGTTCCATTTGCTGACGCTGACCCCGTCGAGCAGTTCGGAAAGGGGATCAGAGTCCCAATAGATTATGAAGTTCGTCGAAGACGGGATGTTGCGCGACACCACTTCTCCCGTGGCGACGCTCCTCAGGCCTCCCCAATATTCCCTGTCCGCGGATGCTGTGCCCCAGCACTCCGCTCCTTCAAAGCGCGGATCTATGTCCGCGGCGACACCTCTTCCCACATCCTCTCCCGGACCGGCGCTCCACAGGATTTCTCCGGTGGCGGCGTCATAGGCGGCAAGTCCCGGAGTGCCGAACTGCACGGTGTTGTCTTCGTTCTCATGTACTCCGAACACTTCGAGTCCGGGCCGGGAAGGAACCAGGTCTCCGGCGTGCAGAGCGTCTCCGTGACGCAGTTTGGTGGTGTAGAGACCATTTCCGTCGTGGTCCACGGTCATTGCACCGACGCATACCTCATCGAATCCGTCCCCGTCAAAATCACCCACGGTGACGCTGTGGTTTCCCATGCCGGAATATCCTGCCCAGCGTTTCTCGCTGCTGTCAAACGTCCAGAGCGGTTCGAGCTTCCCATCCTTGAAAGTCCATGCCGCGACCACTATCCTGCCGTACCAGCCTCTGACGAAGAACGGAGAGGGAGTCTTGCCGTCGAAGCACGCCACTCCGGCCGAAAAACGGTCGGAACGTTCTCCGAGATTGTCGGTGAGGCCGTTGCCTCCCCAGCCTCCCCAGCTGTCGAGGGGATATCTTGTGGGAATGTATTCTTTCGTGTCCAGAGCTTTTCCTGTCTTCCCGTCGAACACCGTGACGTATTCCGGCCCCAGGATGACCTTTCCGTAGGTAGGGTCCGCTTTGTCCGTCACCCTCCAGTCGGCCTCGGGGACACCGATTACATTGCCCGTTCCGTCCACCGTTCCGTCCGCGGTCTTGCAGCATAGTTCCGCACATCCGTCCCCGTCATAGTCGAACACCAGAAACTGTGTAGTGGGCGGGCCTGAACGTATGTTGTGCCCGAGATCTATCCGCCACAGCTGAGTGCCGTCCATCTTGTATGCGTCTATGAGAGTGTTTCCCGCAAATCCTCTCTGCGGAGGAAGCTTTCTGTTGGAGACTTCCCACTTGAGGATAATCTCGTATTCTCCGTCCCCGTCCAGGTCCGCCACCGTGGCATCGTTGGCCGAGTAGCTGTACTTCTCATCCGTGCCGTAAGTCGTTCCGGGAGCGGGCTTGTTTATGGGGATGCTCAGATAGGGCAGAGCCTTTTCACCGCCCTTCCTTGACCACGAGGCTAGTTCTTTGCCATCGCTTTTCAGGATCCACCGGTTGTCCTTTCCGAGGTCTGCGGTAGAATCGATGAAGTCCGAAGTGAGGGTGATCGGCTCTTTGTTGAGCTTGACTTCTTTCCCCCTTCCGACGGAGCGGCAGATGTCGAAGGGCATGTTCTCCCTGTCTGAAAGGAGCATTCTCCAGCTCAGGTAGAAACCTTTGTCGACAGGCCTCCCGACAAAACCTCGGGAGAGTTTTTCGCCTGTGTAGGGTTGTGCTCCGGCCACGCTCATGGCGGCTGCAAGGCACAATAGGGCTGACAGTAACTTTTTCATAGAAATGTAAAATTCCGTTAAAATTAGATATAAATAATGGATGAAAGTTTAAACTGCTTCCTTTTTTGCCCTTTTCGGTCCTGTCAGGCCGGAGGCTGTCGTAGATTTTTCCTATCTTAGCGCGGTTCAACCGGAACAGCATGAAGAAAGAACAGATGACGCCAGAAGCCCTTTTCTTTCCGCTCCTCAAAAGCGGACTGTGGGGGACTGCGCCCGTATGCCCTTCCGCAGGGGACTTGCCGCCGGACATGTGGAAGTCCGTACTGCGGATTGCCGGCGAACAGACGGTAACTGGCCTTATAGCCGACGGTGCCGACGGATGTCCTCCGCACTATGTTCCCATGCAGGCGGCCGCGAGACTGATGTCCTTGACTCTTGCCATAGAGAAACGCAACTCCGTGACAGATGCCAGGGCGGATCATCTTGCCGGATTGTTTGCGGAAGCCGGCATTCCCGTGGTGATGATCAAAGGACAGGCGGTGGCACGGGACTACATCCGCCCCGAAAGGCGTATGCCCGGAGACATCGATCTTGTGGTGAGACCGGCAGACTATGAAGCGGCAAAGGCCGTCTTGACTCCTTTGGCTACGCATCTTGACAAGGAAGAGCCGGTGAGGATGCATTTCGGAGCAATGCTCGGCGACTTGGAAGTGGAGATACACGGCAGCATACACACAGGCCTGGGCCGCAAGGTGAACGAAGTGCTGGATGAGGCGCAGGAGGCCTTGTTCAGTCCGGACGGTCACCGCCTGCAGGACGGCAGGGCGGATGCTATATGGATTCCCTCCGTTGACTTCGACGCGCTGTTCGTTTTCGTCCATCTCCTCCAGCACTTCTACTACGGCGGCCTCGGACTCCGTCAGCTGTGCGACTGGGCCAGGGTGCTCCATACCGGAAAAGGCAGCATAGACACGGCTCTGCTAACCTCAAGGCTTGAACGTATGGGAATAGTAAGCGAATGGAAAGCCTTCACGGCCTTCCTCGTAAAATATCTCGGCCTTCCTGTTGAAGATGCCGTTGCGTATGACCCGGAGAGTGAAGCCAAGGCCGACAGATTGTGGAAATTCATCCGCAGGGTCGGCAACTTCGGCAGAAACCGCGGACGCAGAGACAGAAGCCGCGACCCGATGCTTATAAGGAAAACGGAGTCTCTGTTTCTCAATTCCGTAGATTTCATGAACCACTTCACCATATTCCCGCTGGATTCCGGACGTTTCTTCTTTGAGTACATCCGTACCGGTCTGCGCAACGCAATCCGTGAAGCAAGTTCCGGGAATTGAATTTCATGCGTAAAAATAGACAGGAAGATGATCCGATATTACAGTATAGCCGGCCACATCATTAAGCTTACCGCCGACAGCAGCTGCGGCGTCTGGAACAGCTGTGCCAACTACACCCCTTTCGAAGTCCCCTTCAAGGAAGGGACGGACTGCCTATGCGAACTGGACATTGCGGATGAGCTTGCCGTGCCTCCTTTTACGGAAGTGATTGACGTTAAGACACCGGACTTTCCCCGTCTGCGCATAGGCCGTTCCGGGGATGGATGGGTGCTGGAAACGGCTCCTGAACCGGGGCTGCCGATCGTTGCCAGGTTGACGGCGGACAAAAACTTCTCCCATGCCCGCATGCGGATTCTCGATGACGGGGAGAAAATGATCCGGTTTGCCGTGGACAATGCGCTCATGATAATGTTCGCCATTTCCTCCTCCACTGCCGGGACGTTGGAAATACACTCGTCCGTCACCGTGTGCGACGGGCGTGCCTATGCCTTTCTGGGCAAGAGCGGAACGGGTAAAAGCACCCACAGCCGTCTGTGGAGGCAATACATTCCGGGCAGCACCCTGCTCAACGATGACAACCCCATAATCAGAGCGGAAGACGGGGCGGTGCGCATCTACGGTTCTCCCTGGAGCGGAAAGACCCCATGCTACAAATCCGAGAGCTACCCTCTTGCGGCTATAGTACGGCTGCGGCAGGCACCTGAGAACCGCATCAGACGTCTGGGAGCGGTGGAGGCCTATGCATCCCTCTTCCCGTCCTGTTCGGCATTCCGGGAGGTCAGCGGATCGGCGGACGGGATTCATTCGACCTTGGCGGAAGTAATCGGTAAGGTGCCGGTGTATCAGCTGGATTGTCTGCCTGACAAGGAGGCCGCCGAGCTGTGCCATTCCACAGTCTCCGGCCTATGACATCGTTCGTCGTGCCCAATGAAGAGCTGTTTTCCCGGGTGGAGGAGTTTCTCGCCGCGGGAAAGGAAGTCGTCATCGGGACCAAGGGAGACAGCATGCTGCCGTTCATCCGTGGAGGCAGGGACAGCGTCGTTCTGAGAAAATGTACCGCTCCTTCCATAGGCGACATAGTGCTTGCGAGGGTCGGAGGGCGTTACATAATGCACCGTATCATCTCCCTCGGGCCGGACAGGTGCACGATGATGGGCGACGGCAACCTCTCGGGCACGGAGAGTTTCGGATACTCTGACCTGATAGGCAAAGTGATTTGGATCGTAAGGCCGGGCGGAAAGCGTGTCCGTCCCGGGAAAGCGAGGCTTTGGAAGGCATTGCTTCCGCTGCGCAGGTACTTGCTTGCGATGTACAGGATAATGTTATATAGAAGAAAGATATGAGAATCAAAGACGGATTCAAGCTGCGTTCCATGGCCGGTGTGGACATGGTTGTCGGCGAAGGTTTGGAACAGATAGATTTCAGCAAGATAGTGTCGCTTAACGAGAGCGCTTCTTTTCTGTGGAAGTCGGTCCAGGGAAGGGACTTTGACGAGGATGAGCTCGTGGGGCTCCTGCTTGACAAGTATGACGTGTCGGAGGATGTAGCCCGACGCGACGTAGCCGCTCTTGTGGACAAATGGACTGAAACGGGGCTTCTGGAGAAGTAGTGAAAAGTCTCGGGAGCTGCATCGGAGGTTTGGCCTCGTTTGCCGGGCCTGCGAAGAAATGGATGCTCGCCGGCATCCTTTTAGGCATTGTGCGCATTGCCGCTTCGCTCGTGTTCGTGTGGGTATGCAAGGAACTTGTGGACATCGCCTCCGGGGTTTCTTCGGCTTCACTGGCGGGAAACGTCGCCCTCATGGCGGGGACCATGGCCGTGCAGCTCTGTTGCGGCATAGCATACAACTACTGTGAAAATTACGGGATTCTCCGTGTCCGCAACGACCTTCGCGGAAGACTGTTTGCCAGGGTGCTCACGAGCGAATGGACAGGGAGGGAAAGGTTCAGCACCGCCGATGCCGTAAACCGTCTGGAGGAAGATATCCGCATAGTGGCGGAGCTTCTTTGCAGCCACATTCCCGGAGCCGCGATAACGGTGCTTCAACTCATCGCAGCCTCCATTTACCTGCTTATCCTGGCCCCTTCCCTGTTGTGGGTGCTCCTTGCGCTCATGGTGGCGGCAGTCATCTGTTCGCGGCTTTTCTTTCTGAAACTCAGAAGATTGACCTCGGACATAAGGATTCTGGACAGCGACATCCAGAAAGTGATGCAGGAGAACCTGCAGAACAGAGCCTTGGCGTTGACGGTAATCGGAGCTTCCAGAGTGCTGTCCTCGCTCGGAGGCTTGCATGACAGGCTGAAAGGGAAAACCGTCAGAAGGCTCGACCTCAATTCGGTGGCCCGTGGATTCATGGCCCTCGGTTTTATGGGAGGCTATGCCGCCGCTTTTCTGTGGGGCGTGCTCGGCATCATGAACGGGACTGTAAGTTTCGGACAGATGACAGCCTATCTCCAGCTCGTGGGTCAGGTGCAGCGTCCTGTGGCGGATTTGAGCAGGGAGCTTCCGGCGTTCATCCATGCGCTGACTTCCATTGAACGGCTGATGGAACTGGACGAACTGTCCGAAGAAGCCGGCGGAGCAGAATGGATTGCAGACGGTGCGGCGGGACTACGATTCGAACACGTGGGCTTTGCCTATGAGAACTATGCTCCCGAAGAAGGTAAAAGGCCGGGCGGTACTCCGGTGCAGGTTCTGGAGGACTTTTCCCATGATTTCAAGCCGGGTTCTTTTACGGTCATAGCCGGGCCAACCGGAGCCGGTAAGAGCACCATGGTCAGGCTTATGCTCGGTCTTCTGAAACCGCAGCGCGGCCGGGTTGTGCTCTACGACGGGCACTCGTGTGCATCGGCCGGGAAGTCCGCACGGGCCAATTTTCGCTATACTCCTCAGGGCAACTCACTTATGAGCGGCACCGTCCGCAGCAATCTGCTGCTTGCCGACGCTTCGGCCACTGAGGATATGATGAGGTCCGCTCTTCACATAGCGGCGGCTGATTTCGTGTTCGACCTTCCTGACGGGCTGGACACGGTCTGCGGCGAGAGCGGAAGCGGTCTGAGTGAAGGCCAGTGCCAGAGAATCGCAATCGCGCGTTCCCTGCTCCAGAGAGGAGGCATCATTCTTCTGGATGAGGCTACATCGTCTCTCGACCCTCAGACCGAAAGCCTCCTGCTGCATAATCTTCGCGATTATCATGCCGGTCTTCCGTTGGCCGGCGTGCCCGAAGATAAGGCCGGCGTATCCGTAGAGCGGCCTACAATCATTTTTGTATCACACCGCGAGGCCGTCATGGAGAGCGCCGACATCATCCTGAAGATATAGCCTCAGCCTCCTGTAAACGCTTGCAATTACGGAAAAAATCATATATTTGCAGGTAAGGTAACAAAAACGGATTATATTGAAATCAAGCGGCATCATATCTTGTGACGCACACCTCCTGAAGATCCGGGGGGGGTATAACAGCTTAATTCCTAATAATTTATATCTATGTTTAGCACGCGCGTCCGCGAGGACGTCGCGTGCTTTTCCGTTTCTATCAATCAACCATCAACAATCTTAAAACAACAGAGTTATGTCAAGAGAAAGAAAAGAGGCATACAAGTCTCCCGAGGTGGAATTCCTCGAGGTCAGTCAGGAAAGCGTGATTTGTAACATGAGCGCGAACACCAACCCGTTCGGGGATAATGCAGAGCAGGATTTATATTGAATGATCGGCAAATAGAAGAAAAAGTGATGAAAAAGATCTACACGACATTGTTTGCGGCCGCGGCGATAGTGGCTGCTGCTGTATCTTGCGGCAAGGCGGAGAGCGAAGCGGTGCCGGAGGGCGGCGGAGAATTGAAGGTGAACATCAGCGTCGCTCCCCTCGGACCCGACACCAAGGCGATAAAGACTAATTGGGCAGAGGGTGACATAATCAATATCTGGTTTGACGTTAGTCCGAATGCAGGAAGACAGGCAGCAGAAGGTCCCGATCTGAAACTTACCCGAAATTCTTCAGGCAAATGGGACGCTTCGGAACTTAAATCTGGTGTGCAGGAAAACCTTAAGGCAGAAGGTGTTATTTATGGTTTCTGGGAAGGCAGCAATTTTTGCTTCAATTCATCGTCTTCATGGTTCCGTTCCGGATCCCATGCACAATTCCCAGGCTACTATTATGATAAACACCAGACAACAGATGGAGATACAGGCTATCTTGCAGCAAGTTTCAGCAAAGTTAAGTATACCTACGTCAGTGACAAAAACGAGCTGAATGCCGATATCAGCGGTTGGAGTTTCGGTGATGCGGACTTGCAGATAGTCGTTACGGGTATTACCCATGCAGAAGGAAGATATTCTCTTTACAGCAATGAAGTCAGCTGTTTGAAGAGAATTGAAGTCGGTATGTCTGATGGTGAATGCAAAGTGACAACTGATGCAAATGCCAAGGGAACAGCAGGTCATATCGCCGGGATACCCAATGGAGACGGAGTTGCGTTTGTCGGACATATAATTGACAATGCACAAAAGGATTACACCTTCTATCTTTTGGACAATAGCACCAATAAAAAATATTCCTTCAAGAAAGATAATATTAAATTTGACTCGGAAGGAGGGAAGAAGGTCGTGGGTGTCAAGATCGCCTTCACAAGTTTCGGTGAGGTAAGCGATTGATTACCGTTTTGTTTTCGACACGTATATAAATGCAGAAAGGCCCGATGACGTCGGGCCTTTTTGCGTTGCAGCGAATTTGCGGAGCTACCAATCAAGGCTATCCGGATTCAGAAGAAAGTCGAATAAGCCTATCCTCAGAACACCGTCATCGTCATGGTATGTAGCGGCATTGTCTTTAGTTACGATAATCTTCTTGAATGAGTCAGGGACATTTATCAATGATTTCTTTTCTTGCCTGATTTTTTCGTCATCCTCCATCCGGAGCGCTGATTGTATATAATATCGCTGACTTCCTTGATTTGCCACAAAATCAACTTCAAGACGTTTGCGCTCCTGCTTTCCATCAAGATTCCTCCCCACTATTTCAATCATCCCGACATCAACGTTGTAGCCACGGTATCTCAATTCATTAAAAAGAATATTCTCCATCAGATGTGATTCTTCCATCTGTCTAAAACCAAGGATACTGTTCCGCAACCCCATGTCAGAGAAGTAATATTTGGTCTCTGTACCAATATACTTGCGACCCTTCACATCGTATCGCAGAGAATCTGTTATTAAGAAAGATTCTTTGAAATAACGGATATGACGGGATATGGTTTCGCTCGTCACATGTTTTTTTTCTACGGTTTCGAATGTTTTGGATATTCGGGTCGGGTTGCATGGAGACCCTATTGATGACGCCAATATCCGCAGTAATTCTGTGATCCCGTCACCGTTTTTTAACTTGTTACGCTCTACTATATCTTTTATATATACAGTATTGACGAGGTTTGATAAGTAGGCGATTTTTTGGAGCCTGGTTTTGAAAGACAGAATCTGCGGGAGTCCGCCGAACTCAATGTACTCGCTCCATGCCTCGTCTTTAGTGCCGTTAAATGCGGTCATGTATTCCGAAAAGCTCAACGGCTGCATATGAATTTCTTGTGAACGACCTCTGAATTCGGTCACAATATCTGTAGAAAGGAATCTGGAGTTACTCCCCGTTACATAGATGTCAAATACGCCTTGATGCGTCAGACTTAGGAGCACCTCAACAAATCTTTCCAGCAGTTGCACTTCATCAAGCAAAAGGTAGTGTGTCTTTTGATCACAAATCCTGCCTCTTACCATCTTTAAGAACTGTTTGGGATTACGCAGTTCATCAATTTCCATATCATCGAAAGAGAGATATATGATATGATCATTGTCTACGCCATTGTCCTTAAGCCATTGTCCGAATATATCCTTCAGCAGTACTGACTTCCCACAGCGTCTGATTCCCGTAATGGTCTTTACCAACCCATTCCCCATACTGTCAATCAGTTGTTGCAGATAGTGAGGTCTTTGCATCATAGCATCTGATTTTTTTGTAGCTTGTTACATATTTTTCAGGTGTAAAAATAATTATTTATTCACGCCTGGCAATATGCGCATCTGATTTTTTTGTAGCTTGTTACAGATTTTTCAGGTGTGGTGGCTTTTAAAAAAACAATAGGGCAAAAACTTGTCCCGTTTTTGTCCCGTTTTGAAATGCAAAAAGGCTCTAAGTTATTGAGCCTTTTTGCGTTGCAGCGATTTAGCGGAGAGGACGAGATTCGAACTCGTGATACGGTTACCCGTATGCAGGTTTAGCAAACCTGTGGATTCAGCCACTCTCCCACCTCTCCAGTTCCCTTCTTTCAGAAAACGCAGCGGAGTTTACGTCTGACGTCCGTTCTCATGCGTCCCCTTTCGGAAGAACCGGCGGTCGGGGGTTACCGATTCGCCAAATTGGACTACAAATATACTATATTTTTTCTGTTTCCAAAGTTGTTCGGCTATTTTGTTACCGTTTCCAGCGAAACTCCCGTCATGCCGGCTGCCTTGAGCGAGGACAGGGCGGTGTTGGCGGATGCTCCATCCGGGAATGGGCCGAGGATGAAAGAAACCTCGCCGTCGTTCACTTCCCGTATTATGTCTTTGTCCGGGGCCGTCTCTTTAATCGAAGCCTTGTCAAGTTCCGACAGCCTGCCTTCTTCGGGGATTATCCGTATCACATAGCTCTGTTCCACGGTTTTTTCAATCTTGCGTGCTTCAGCGACGCTTATCTGCCTGCCGTTGTTCACTGCTACGATGAATGCAGTCTTGAAACCTGCCCGCTTGACTTTGTTGAGGTTGGACAGAGCGTCGTTGTAGGAGCGGAAGAGGCCCACGTAATAGGATGTCTTTCCGTTGTTGTCTCTGAAAAACACAGGGCTCAGTCCTTTCAGGTCCTTAACTGACGCGGTTTCCGAGGTCCTGCTGAAAATCTGGATCTGATATACAAGCCCGTCGGGCAGATTGTTGTCTTCGGCGAACTGTCCTTCCGGAAGAATTTTGAAAGAGTAGTCAAACGAACGCTTGGGCTCCATAAACTTGATGGAGGGTTCTTCTCCGAAGCGGTGACGGACAAAGGCGAAGGATTCCGCCTTCTTCTTTACGGAAGATGCCCTGAGTACGGCGGAGGGGTCAACCGATATGCCTTTGGCGATGAGGTCCGTTTCAATCTCGCGGAGCCTGGCGGACTCGCTTTCAAGGCTGTCCTGCATTTCCGCTATTTCTTCTTCGCCGGCTGCGATCTTGGCGGCTATCCTTTCTCGGCTTTCTCCCTCTGCTCCGGACAGGGTGCTTCTCATGGTGTTCACATCCAGCCTGATATCTTCCAGATCGTCTTTCAGGGAACTGATCTGCTGCAGTTTAAGGACATAGCCTCGGGCCTCTTCCGGAATCGCCTCTTCACCGCCGTCGTTTCCCGCGGACGAGGTTTTCTCCACATCCAGCATGCACAGCTTTTTTACTGCCTCGCCTTCGGCGAAGCTGCTTCGTATGGGGACGGCATCGAACTCAACCGCATATACATAGACGCTGTCGCTTCCGGGACATTCCCTGTCGGAGGCAAAGACCGAATACTTGCCGTCCGGAGAGTTGATGAACAGGTAGTCGTTGTATGGCGACGAATATGGGAATCCCAGATTTTCAGGTTCTCCCCATTCGTTCTCTTTGCTGTTCCATGTGACTGAATAGAGGTCGTACCCTCCTACTCCGAAAAGCCCTTTGGATGAGAAGTACAGCTTGTCTCCGTCATCGCCGGGGAAAGGCCATGCGTCGTCGGACCATGAAGTCACTTTCTCTCCGAGGAGTTCGGGAGCGGTCCATGCGGTGTCGGCCTTCTCGCTGCAGTAGATGTTCAGAGTGCCGTCCTCGTCTTTTGCGGAGAAGAAAAGCCTGGCGGCGTTTTCGGGGACATAGGTGGCGAATGGAAACCCTGGCGAAGGATTGAACACGCTCGGGTTGCTTATCCATGAACCGTCAGGAAGCGGATAATACAGGAAGAATTCTTCCAGAGGAAACTTTTTCTTGGCGACGACCCGCGGAGTGCTGCAGTAGTTGAGCATTATTTCACCGTTCCGTGCGAGATTCCTGCTTTCCTCGATTGCCGCTGTTGTCTTTGCGTCAGCGGCGGCCGAGTCGATGGAATTGAGAGCATTTCCGCATAGTGCGGCCGCTTCGGAAAAGCGGTAGTCCAGTCTCAGTTCCCCGGCTTTCTGCAATACGGATTCCGTATCCGAAGCGTTCTGGGCATGGACTGCCGAGAAAAATACGAGGTGCAGGACAAGTATCGGAAATATCAGTTTTTTCATTGTCAACAAAAGGGCTTGTCCTGCCAAAGTTACGAAATATGAAACGTAAACTTTCTTTATCGGGAAAAAATAGTAATTTTGTAGTCTATTTTGCCCTTGTAGGGGGCATTGTGCCCTGAACAAGGTAAACTTGCTGAGAATTAATATTAAAATAACCAAACAAAATGCAAAGCAAAGGTGCAATCAGATTTGTAGCGATTCTAATCCTCGTCGCCTGTCTTTGGCAGCTTTCTTTCACATTGGTCACCAAGATCCATGAGAAGAGGGCCGACAGATACGCCGCTGCCGCAGTGGAGGCTTTCAAGCTGTCTCCGGAGTGGAAAGACGTTGCTCAGGGGGACCAGGCCTATGTGCTTGATTCCATAGAGAAGGACAGGAACAGATGGTATATCGACTCCATCTCGGCTGAAAAAGTTTATTTCGGCTACACATTCAAAAACGTAAAGGCAAAGGAAATCAACCTCGGTCTGGATTTGAAAGGCGGTATGAACGTCATGCTTCAGGTTCAGCTCGAAGACCTCGTCAAGGCTCTTGCCGGAGACAACCGGACTCCCGAATTCCAGAAGGCGCTGGATCTTGCCAAGGAACGCAGCGTGAATTCGCGCCAGGACTTCATAACCCTGTTCGCGGACGCATGGAAGGAAGTCGGCAACGGTCAGAGGCTTGCCCAGATTTTCGGTACCTACGAGATGAGGGACCGCATCAAACCTGAGTCCACCGACGAGCAGGTCATAAGTGTCATCCGTGAGGATGCGGAGAGCGCCGTAAGCAATTCATTCACCGTTCTCAGAAACCGTATCGACCGTTTCGGAGTCACCCAGCCTTCCATCCAGAAACTCGGCAACAGCGGAAGAATCCTTGTCGAGCTGCCCGGTGTAAAGGAGCCTGAGCGTGTGAGGAAACTTCTTCAGGGTACGGCATCCCTTGAATTCTGGACGACCTATGACAATACGGAGGTCTATCCTTATCTGGTGGAAGCCAACTCGCTGCTTGCCCAGATCTCTGCTGCGGAGCCGGATTCGACGTCCGCAGATTCAGGCAAGACGGCCGAGGCAGCCGCAGCTGAACCTCAGTCATCCGTCGATTCTCTTGTGAACCAGGCCATTCAGGAGACTTCCGCCGATTCTCTCGCCCTTAACGAGTACAAGAAGCAGAATCCTCTCTTCGCAGTGCTCCAGCCTTCCAACGCAAGGGGAAATGCCTGCATAGGTTTCGCGCAGGGCGGCGACACTACTCTGGTCAACAGATATCTGAATGATCCTCGTGTGAAGGCCCTGTTCCCCTCCGAGTTCAGACCCATGTGGTCGGTAAGCCCTTCCGCATATGCGGGAAACGGCAACGTCTATGAACTTGTAGCCATCAAGGCCGCTTCCAGAGACGGCAAGGCGCCGCTGGACGGAAGCGCTGTCACGGATGCGCGCGTTTCTTATGAAGGTCAGGGCATGAACCAGGGCAATCCTGTGGTTTCCATGACCATGAACGCCGAGGGTGCGAACCAGTGGGCACGCATCACCAAGGACAACATCGGCAAGCAGGTGGCTATCGTGCTTGACGGTCTCGTGTACTCATATCCTACCGTGCAGTCCGAGATTACGGGCGGAAGCTCCCAGATTTCAGGAAACTTCACGGTCGAAGAGGCTACCGACCTTGCGAATGTCCTCAAGTCGGGTAAACTTCCCGCTCCTGCCAAGATTATCCAGGAACAGGTCGTAGGACCTTCTCTCGGTGCCAAGTCCATCAACGCGGGTATGGTTTCATTTGCCATTGCCTTCGTTCTGGTGCTGCTCTACATGATATTCTTCTACGCCAAGGGCGGTGTAATCGCAGACATCGCGCTGCTCTGCAACGTGGTGTTCCTTCTCGGAACTCTGGTTTCGTTCGGAGCTGTGCTTACTCTTCCGGGTATCGCCGGTCTCGTGCTTACCATGGGTATGGCGGTGGATGCCAACGTCATCATATATGAGCGAATAAAGGAGGAGCTGGCTGCCGGCAAGGGAATCGGCAAGGCTGTGGCGGACGGTTACAAGAATGCGTACTCGGCCATCATAGACGGCCAGGTGACCACCCTGCTTACAGGTGTGGTGCTGTTCTTCTTCGGTTCCGGCCCCGTGCAGGGATTCGCCACCACTCTTATCATAGGTATCATCACGTCCGTCCTTACCTCCATCTTCATCACGAGAATCATCATCGATGACAGAGTGAGCAAGGGCAAGTCCGTGACCTTCGAGAGAGAAATCACCAAGAACTTCCTCAAGAACACCCATATCGATTTCATAGGGAAACGCAAATATTCCTATATCATCTCCGGAACGCTCATCGTGCTGTCCCTCCTTTCCATCGGAATCAAGGGCTTCACCTATGGCGTCGATTTCAGCGGCGGCCGTACCTATGTGGTGCGTTTCGATCAGAACCAGACTGCCGAGCAGATCCGTGATGCCGTGGAGCAGGAGTTCAACGACGGCAATTCATCGGTGGAGGTCAAGCAGTACGGCGGTGCTTCCCAGATGAAGATCACCACGACCTATAAGGTTGACCAGGAGTCGACCGACGTGGATGCCGAGGTCGAGCAGAAGCTCTACAATGCGTTGCAGAATTACTATTCCGAGCCTATCACCTTCGAGGAATTCCGTTCCACACTTGACAACCCGAACGGTATCATTTCTTCCGACAAGGTAGGCCCTACCATCGCGAGCGACATGAGAAGGGACGCTATCATTGCCGTCATCCTTTCGCTCATGGTCATCTTCGCTTACATAGCCGTTAGATTCAAAGGTTGGACATGGGGTCTCGGAGGAGTCGTATCTCTGGCCCATACCGCTATCATCGTCATCGGTTTCTTCTCCTTCTTCTCAGGTATCCTGCCGTTCAATCTGGACGTTGACCAGACGTTCATTGCTGCTATCCTGACAATCATCGGATATGCCATCAACGACAACGTGGTCATTTTCGACCGTATCCGAGAGATGAGAGGACTGCATCCTAACGCTGAGTTCAAACCTACCGTGAACACCGCTCTCAACGCGACGTTGACCCGTACCGTGAACACTTCGGTTTCTACCTTCATTCCTATGCTTGCCATAGCGATTTTCGGAGGTGAGTCCATCAGAGGCCTTTCCGTAGCTCTCTGCCTTGGTGTCGCGATAGGAACCTATGCTTCAATCATGATAGGTACTCCCGTCATGTACGATGCCACCATGAAGGCCGCATCCAAGAAGGCTCTTGAGGCCAAAACGGCAAAGAATGCCAAATAGAATATTCATTTGACTATCAATAAGAGGGGATCGGCTGTTCCAGGCCGGTCCCCTCTTACTTAATCGTCCGTGCTGCGGCGCTCCGCTGAGCGGGCTTTGCGGTCTGCGATGATGCCGTCAAAATTGTTCAGTGCCCGTCCTATGAGAGCGTCAAGATGGGGCAGCAGCGACCTGCCCCTGTCGGTGAGGGAGTACTCGACCTTTGGCGAAGGATTCGGCATCCGGCTCCTTGTTTAAAAGAGATTCTATGGTCTTCAGGTATTTGATTCTGAATTTGAGGGCTCCTTTCGTGCCGAGAGCTCCATGGCTTCCGATGAAGTATTTCGCCCCTGATTTCAGTTCGGTTCTGTAGCCTTCCGGCGCCTGATTAACGGCTGCGGCGGACGAAATCTGAAGGTCGTTCATATGGGAAACTGTAGGAGCCCAGTGTGTGAGGTATGCCGTGCCGTCTATGATGATGGCCGCTCCCGGGAAATCATTGTCCGGGCCGTGGTTGAATTTAAAGCTGATGCCGGCAAGATTGACGGTTGA
>CAYTYL010000004.1:0-19373 GCA_964441715.1 uncultured Muribaculaceae bacterium | reverse complement strand
GCTTTTCTTGAAACCGTCCATCATCGTGGCGGATGCTGCGATGATGGCAGCGAACAATAATAATTTCCGTGTTTCTTCTTTTGGCACGCCCTTTGATTATTGAGGAATCGTAACTTTTTTCATTTGATTTGGTTAGTTAGTATTGGTTTTACCCTCTGTCGTGAGACAGGGGGTTTCTTATTTTGATGTCTGGTGTCATTTCGCGATGAATATTGCGCAGCCCACCAGAGCGATGGCCATGACGGCGTTGACGGTCTTCTGGTATTTCGCCACGAAGGGTCTTATCATCGATCCGATCATGATCCAGAACAGGTTTGCACCCGGCCCCGCCAGCAGAAGCAGCGCGGCAACTGCAAAAAGATCTCCTATCTTTTCTGAATAGGGCAGCACGAATGAGGAATAGACGGTGATTTCGAAAAGAATCATCTTGGCGTTGGAGAGTTGTACGAAAAAGCCGTTTTTGAATGAACATGCTTCGTCGGAGTCAAGCTTCTCCGTGTCGCTTCTGTACAGTTTCCATGCGAGGTATATCATGTATGCCGCCCCTGCATATTTTATGTAGACGATGTATTTTCCGAAAAGAAGGCCTGCGAAATGCGTAAGAATCACCACGATGACGGCTACCAGAGAGAAACCGCACAACATGCCGGACCATGCTTTCATGGCTTTTTCCTTGCCCGCCCCCAGAGAGCATGAGAGCGCATAGATGTTTGCCGGGCCGGGAGTGTATCCGACTGCGAACAGTGAAATCAACAATGACGGCAGCAATTCTATGGGCATTTTCAAATATAATGAAAAGGAAGGAAAAAAGCTTGTATCGGATGGTAAAAATCAAACAAAGGCGTATCTTTGAAAAGCCGAATGACACTAATTATAAAGTATATGAAAAAGTTCCTTTTGCTGCTGACATTCGTCGGCTGCATTTTTTTCGCTCAGGCACGGTCGGAGGCCCAGAATCCTCCCAAATACTCGGGCGAGTACATGAAAGAGCGTTACAACAAGCGCGAAGTCTATGTCAAGATGAGAGACGGCGTGAAGCTGTTCACTTCCATCTATGAACCCAAGGACAGCAGCTCCGCCCATCCTATCCTCATGGAGAGAACCTGCTACACGGCGGCGCCTTACGGAGAAGACAAATTCATGAATTTCATCTCCTATGCTCCCTATGTGGATGCGGGCTACATTTTCGTTTTCCAGGATGTGAGGGGAAAGAATATGTCCGAGGGCGATTTCGAAGAGATCCGTCCGTTCATCGAGAACAAGAAGCTCAGCAAAAAGGAATCGAAAAATGTGGGCCAGACCGATGAGGCCAGCGACACCTACGACACGGTGGACTGGCTGGTGAAGAATACCTACAACAACGGATGCGTTGGCCAGAAGGGGATTTCCTATCCCGGATTCTATTCGACCATGGCGGCCCTGTCCGGACATCCCGCGCTGAAGGCCGTGTCTCCCCAGGCTCCTGTGACCGACTGGTTCATGGGCGATGACGTCCACCACAACGGAGCTCTGATGCTTGCCGAGACGCTGTCATTCCAGTCGTGGTTCGAATACAGGATGGGCAACAAGTACGTGAGGGCGGGAGTCCGCGATTTCAATCTTCCCGAGCTCATGCACACCGACATCTATACCGATTATCTCCGGATTGGCACTTATGCGAACTACACCAAGGCCTATGCCGACAGCATCACATATCTCCGCACCATCAGGGAGCATCCCGTCCGGGACGAGTACTGGGAGAGCCACACGGTTACCAAAGGTCATCTTCACGATGTGAAACCTGCCGTGCTTGTAGTCGGCGGCCTTTACGACAAGGAAGATTGCTACGGTGCTTTGGATGTCTACAAGTCCATGAAGGCGCAAAGCCCTGAAACTGAACTTTATTTTGTCGACGGCCCATGGTTTCACGGCGGTTGGACAAGGGGAATGTCTTCAATCTGGGGCAACATGTATTTCGGAGAGGATGCGACTTCCGAATATTACATGAAGAACATAGAATATCCCTTCTTCGCCTATTATCTTGAAGGAAAGGGAGAAAAGCCCAAGACGGGCGCTCTTGTCTATGACTCCGGGGCGCGCCGGTGGAACAGATACGATGACGGCTGGCCTCTTGTGAAACGTGCGGACGGAGTGCCGTTCTACCTTCACGCGGACGGCAGCGTGTCCCTTTCTTCTCCCAAGGGCAAGGGAGAGGTGAGCTATGTGAGCGATCCTGCCAGACCTGTTCCTTACCGTTCGGTCATAGAAGACGGCGTGAGCAGAAACTACATGATAGATGACCAGCGTTTTGCGGCGCAGAGACCCGATGTGGCAGTGTTCCGGTCGGAAATACTTCAGGAGGACATGAATCTTTCGGGCGAGATAGAAGTAAATCTGAGCGTTGACATCAGCACGACGGATGCGGACTTCATCGTCAAGGTCATAGATGTTTTCCCCGATGATTTCTCATGGTACGGTGAGCTCGGTCTTCCCGAGTACAATCCGTGGGCGTCCGATGCCGAACAGCCGAAACTTCGTTTCACTGACTATCCCATGGGCGGTTACCAGTTCATGGTGAGAGGCGAAGTCATGAGGGGAAAGTTCCGCGAGAGCTTCTCCGACCCCAAGCCTTTCGAGCCCGGCAAGACCACGACCGTAAGGTTCGCCATCCCCGACATTTCCCATACTTTCAAGAAAGGACACAGGCTGATGATTCAGGTCCAGTCGTCGTGGTTTCCTCTCGTAGACCGCAACCCTCAGACTTTCTGCGACATCTACACCTGCGGCGAGGATGCCTACGTGAAATCTGTCATCAACATCCACTGCGATGAGGATGCTCCTTCATATATCAAACTTCCTCTCGTCAGGTAAAGGCTGAGGCATTTTACGAAAAATAGGCGCACCGGAAAAACGGCGCGCCTATTTTGCTCGACAGTTCCGGCTTAATAGTTCTTGGCTTCGATTCTGAAGTAGCTCTTCGGGTGTTTGCATACCGGGCATACTTCGGGAGCTTTCTTGCCGATGACAATGTGTCCGCAGTTGGAGCATTCCCAGATGCAGTCACCGTCTTTGGAGAACACGACATCGTCTTCGATGTTCTTCAAGAGTTTGCGGTAGCGCTCCTCGTGACGTTTTTCGATATCGCCCACGGCCTTGAAGAGAGCGGCTATCTGTGCGAATCCTTCTTCTTCGGCTTTTTTGGCGAACTCTGCGTACATGTCGGTCCATTCGTAGTTTTCACCGGCTGCAGCGTCTTTCAGGTTCTGCTCCGTTCCGGGGACTTCTCCGTCATGGAGGAGTTTGAACCATATTTTTGCATGTTCTTTTTCGTTCTTCGCGGTTTCCTCGAAAAGGTCGCCGATCTGTACATATCCGTCTTTCCTGGCTTTTGAAGCATAGTAGAGGTACTTCGTGTGTGCCTGAGATTCTCCGGCGAATGCGGTCTGGAGATTCTTTTCAGTCTGAGATCCTTTCAATTCCATAGTGAATATGTTTTTAGGGGTTGATATTTCCTGGGTGCTAATTTATATAAATTCTAAATTAAATCCAATACATTGGAGATTATTTTAAAAATGCTAATTTTGTGGAAACTATAGCCATTCTTATGAAAAAACTTTTCCATGCCGCATCAATCATCTTGTCGTTCATGGCGTTATCTGCTGCGGCGCAGCCTTCCGACAGTGTTTTGAGATTCGATTTCGGCGCCTCCGGAACGCAGCCCGGCTATGTGGCCGTGGATGAAAATACAATCTACACCCCGGAGGCCGGATATGGTCTCGAACGGAAAAGTTCAGGCCGGGAGAGCATGGTCAAAGTATCGTCGGTGTCGAGAAAAACAGGTTCCGACCTTACCCGGGACTTCCTTACTGCGGACGGAACGTTCTTTTTCTCGGTCAGGCTGCCTCAGGGCAACTACAAGGTCCGTGTAATCCTGGGCGATATGGAAGGTGAGTCCAAAACTTCGGTGAGAGCTGAGCAGCGCAGGCTCATGGTCGAAGGGGTTTCCTTGTCCGGTGAAGTGAAGACGGTGGAGTTCGGGGTAAATGTCAGGGATCACAGCCTTTCTCCCGGCAATTCCATCAAGTTCGATTCCCGTGAATGGGACTATGAAAGAAACGTGGCGCTTATGAACACCTGGGACGACAAGCTTACGCTCGCTTTCTGCGACGAGAAGCCTTGCGTGTGTGCGGTGGAGATTGAGAAGGCCGATGACCCTATTGTAGTCTATCTGCTTGGGGATTCCACGGTTACCGATCAGGCCGGGGATTATTACGCCACATGGGGACAGGTTCTTCCAAGGTGGTTCAGGCTTCCTGTCATAGTGGCCAATCATGCCGAGTCCGGGCAGACTGCCAAGGCTTTCCGTTTTCAGCGCAGGTGGGATAAAGTGGTTGAAAGCCTGAAGCCCGGAGATTATGTGATAATGCAGTTCGGAACCAATGATGCGAAGGGCAGCGGCCATGATGCCATGTGGCCGGAAGAAGACAAGGCCGGGGAGTGGGCATTCACCCATGTGGACGCTCTCACGGATTATGTATGGCAGCTGGCTTCCTACGCCGTGGAGGTGAAGCGCTATGGTGCGACGCCCGTTATCGTGTCCCCCATGACCAAGATCGATTACCGCAGCGGGGCCGTTAATTCCGCTCCTTTGGGAGATTACCCTGAGGGTGCGAAGAGAGCCGCGGAACTGGCGGACTGTCTCTACATCGATCTTTTCGACATGAGCATCGACATAGTGGAGGCGCTTGGTGAAAAAGCTCCGCTCGCCTTTGCCGACGGTACCCATTCGGGGAACTACGGGGCTTATCTTTTCTCGAGATGCATAGCCAAGGGGTTGAAGGAAAGCGGCATTCCTTTGGCTGGTGGACGAGGCGTGGGATTTCAATCCCTCAGCTCCCGCCCCTTCCGTCGAAGAATACAATCATCATGCGGACGGTGCATTCCCCGGCCGTGTACAGGTCAGCAGGGACGCCCGAATCAGTGCTGGCGGCCCCATGTAGGTCCCGGGTAGAGACATCTCGTCGAAAATGAAGAAAACGCTTATTGTCATTTTTTCTGCGCTTCTCTGTGCAGTCTCCTTCTCCCGTGACAGGGAAAGCATTGATCTCTCCGGTGCCGGATGGAACATAACATTGGACGAAAAGGCCGTTTGGGAGAACGATGAACTGTTTCTGCCGCCTGTCGATGTCTCGTCCCTTCCGGTAAATGTCCCCACGGGCGGATGGTCCTTGTTGGCGAACCCGCAGGTCAGAGGAGTAAGCCTTCCCGCTACGGTGGAAGAGTATCTTTGGGGATGGAACGGAGCGACATTCGGAGTCGGAGGCAACTATGTGGGCGTGTCGTGGTTCGAAACCGAGGTGTTTGTACCCGATGATTGGGAGGGACGCAGGGTTTCCCTGGATTTCGAGGCGGTGCGTTTCCGTGCCGAAGTATTTGTCAACCGCAAGCTTGTCGGATACGATATTGTCAATTCCACTCCTTTCGGCGTGGATGTTACGGACTGTCTTGTCTATGGAGGGAAAAACCTGATAAGCGTCAGGATAACGGATCCCAACGGCAACTTCAACTGGAAGGATTCCCAGGTTTACAGTTGGGGGAAATACAGGACCAATCCTTCGCACGGATTCGGAGGCATATCCGGCAAGGTCTGCCTTACGGCTGTTCCGCAGATGTATATCAAGGACATATATGTCCAGAACCAGCCCGACCCGAGGCGGGTGAAGATAGAAGTTTCCGCTTTCGCCCCCGTCGGCAGGGAGACTCCCGTCATCGTGGAGATATATGACAACGGGGGAAAGAAAGTTCTTTCCCGGTCGTACGGAGAACGGCTGGAAGCGGGAGACAATGCGTTCAGCTATGACATCCGTCTTCCGAAGGCGAAGTTGTGGAGTCCTGACGAACCGAACCTTTACAAAGCCGTGGTCTGCCTTGGAGAGGATGCTCTTTCCAGACGTTTCGGATTCCGCTGGTTCGAGGTGAAGGACAACAAGGGAGACATGCAGTTTTTCCTCAACGGAAAACGGATAGTGCTCAGAACCTCTATCTCATGGAGTTTCTGGCCTGAAAACGGTCTGATGCCTTCCGATGAACTGGCACGGAAACAGATCGAAGATGCCAAGGCACTGGGGCTCAATATGTTGAATTTCCACAGGAGCATAGGTCAGAGCAATGTGCTGGAGTGGGCGGACTCGTTGGGGCTGCTGTACTGGGAAGAACCCGGCGGCAACCAGTATCCGGCCTCGCGTTTCGACGATGATGAACCCGCGGACAGATTCTATTTCGGATACAGGAACGAGAAGCTCCGCAGGATGATTCTCCGCGACAGAAGCCACCCGTCGTTGATAATCTACAACATGCACAATGAGCGCGGTGCGGCTCCGCAGAGGCAGGATTACGAACAGATGGCCATGGGGCACAGGCTTGATCCGAGCAGGATTCTGCTGTACAATTCCTGCAACGGCAAGAATCCCGAGGCTGTGCCGGATGCCCATTTCAAAACGCACCTGATGCCCTTTGACACGACTTTCCGCAATGTCGGCTGGTGGGACAACCATCATGCCGGAGGTCCCGGAGTCTACCATGATGCGTTGTACAACTCTCCGGAGGATTACCTGAGAGGAAGTACGAACCGCAGCGAGATAGTCGTATGGGGAGAAGAGGGGGCGATTGGAACTCCGCCCCGGCTTCAGCTCATCCGTGATGCGATTCTGAAAAGCGGAAAGCTCCGCAGCTGGGAGGCGCAGGACTATCTCGACTGGTATGCCGCCTATGACAACTTCTTGAAGAGCAAAGGGTTTGGGGGAGCGTTCCCTGACGTGGACTCGCTGACCAGGGCGATGGGCGCCGTATCCTATTATTATCAGGGCCGCATCATAGAAAACATCAGGATAAACAATACCGTTGACGCTTATGCAATAAACGGGTGGGAAAGCATGAAGCTGGAAAACCACTCCGGGGTGGTGGACAACTACAGGAATCTCAAGGCTGACCCGTCTCTCATCGCTTCATATAACCGTCCCGTGGTGCTTTCCGTTAAACTGAGGGAAAAAGTTTTCGGCACAGGGAATGATGCTGTTGCTGACATATATCTGATCAATGAAGAGAATCTTCACGGGCAGTATGTTCTTGATGTGTGGCTTGAGAGTGACGGAGGTGAAAAGGTTTACGCTGACTCCCGCACGGTCAGGGTAAGCGGAGGAGATGTCTATGGTGAACTTCTGGCGGAAGGCATTTCGTTCCGGGTGGACAGTCCCGGCTACAGCAGTGTGAAGGCCCGTCTTGTCAGAAAAGGAAAAACCGTTTGTGAAGGGGAGGACCGAATCTTTTCGCTTGCGCTGTCTGCGGAAGGCATTCCTGAAGGAGGGCTCGTGGCTGATTCCGGAACGAAACTTACGGATTTTCTTGCTTCGGCCGGTGTCAGTGTCGGAAAATATGAGGGCGGAACACCGGACGGCGAGTGGGTCCTTGTCGGGGATTTTGAACCTCAGCAATGGGGCAGCGGCATGAGCGAGCTGCTTGAGTGGGTCTACAAAGGGCATTCCCTTGTCATTGTCGGCAGGCCTGAGCGTTGGGCTGAATTTCTTGCCGACAAGGAAGTACTGGATTACAGAGGCAGCAAGACTCTGGGTACGGCATGGTACGGAGGCAATTTCTTCAACAGGGCCCATCCTGTATGGGACGGCCTTCCTTCCGACTGTGCATTCAACTGGGAGTACCAGTGTTTTGCCAAATACAACAGGCGCAGGATAGGCCTGCGCTGTGAAAACGGAGAGATTCTGGCCGCGGCGGTCGCAGACCATAAAAAGGAGGTCTATTCTGTACTTGACATACTGCCTGCTGGGAGAGGAAGAATCATACTCACTACCCTGGATATTCCCGCATGTGTGGAGTCCGATACTGTTTCCAAATCGGATTCGTCCCGGCTGGAGGGGGATATGAATGATGGAATGTTTGAAGCAGACGGAACCTATGCGTCAGGTGCTGCTGACGTGATTGGAAGGCAGTTGCTGTTGAATATGCTTAAATTATGTAAATTGGATTAAGTTAAAAAATACTGCCATAATGGAATTCTTGAAAAAAACTTTGGGTGCTGCGACTGCTTTTTTCCTGGTTTGCGCAGGAGCTGCCGCGCAGGAAAGAATGTCGTTGAACGGAGAGTGGGATTTTGCCCTGCGCAAAGTCGGAGAGCCTGTTCCCGAACACTATGCCGGCAAGATAAAAGTGCCCTCCAACTGGGCTGTGGAAGGATGGGAAGAACCGGTGTACCAGGGCTTCAAGAACGATGAGGCCTCGGAAGGCTATTATAAGCGGGCTTTTTCCGTCACGGAGGATTTCTTGAAGGACAGAAGGATTCTTCTGCATTTCGACGGTGTGTGGGAAAGTGCCTGGCCGGAACTTAACGGGGTGGAACTCGGAGTGCATGACAGCGGCTATACGGGCTTCTCGTATGACGTGTCCAAGATTCTCAGGGCCGGAGAAAATGTTCTTGAGGTGAAGGTGGTCCAGGCCGGCAGGAGCTATCGTTTCGACGTGAACGACGACTGGTCGATCGGCGGCATCTACAGGGATGTGTGGATCGAGACAATGCCGGCTGGACGCTGGATGGAGAAACCTGTCGTCATCACCGATTTCGATTCCCGTTATGAGGATGCCACGCTGACCGTGAAGACAATCGTATGCGATGTCCACAAAGGCAAAGTCGCCGGAAACCTTCCGAGCTACAGCGAAGGATACGGACTATCCTATGTTCTTCTGGACAGGGAAGGAAACAAGGTCATCGACGAGATTCAGACCGTTCCCGGGCAGGACAACACCGACAAGGAAATAGTCCGGGACTTCCACGTGGAGTCGCCGGTCGCGTGGAACGCGGAAAAGCCTTACCTCTACACATTGCATGTTTCCCTCCTGGAAAACGGCAGATCCGTACAGACTAGGACGGAAAAAATCGGATTCAGGGAAATCACCGTCGAGAACGGAGTGTTCAAGCTGAACGGAACGGCCGTCAAGCTGCGCGGCGTGAACCGTCATGACGAACATCCCGATGTCGGAAGGGCAACGAGGGCTGAGCATTGGCTTCAGGACATAAAGATGATGAAGGAAAATAATGTCAACTACGTCCGCATGTGCCACTATCCCCCTGCGAAAGGGTTCATAGAGATGTGCGATTCTCTGGGAATGTATGTCAGCGATGAAATTTCGCTCGGCGGCGGAGACAGATACTTCCGCGACCCGTCCTTTTCTTCGGAAGTGCTGCAGAGGACATACGAGACGGTCACGAGAGATATCAACTCCCCCAGCGTCATAATATGGTCGGTAGGCAATGAGGATCCTTTCACCGGCATTCATCTCGCGGCGGCCAAGTTCATAAAGGCCCTTGACCCCACGCGGCCCAAACTTATGCCGTGGAGGGCCGAGACATGGATGCCCGAAGAGTTTGAGATCCTCGCACCTCATTATTGGCAGCCGGCGGACTATGAAAAGCTGTGTGAAGAGTCGGACAGGCCTGTCCTTACCACAGAGTACACCCATGCCTATGGCATTCATGCCACCGGAGGACTTGATGCCCGCTGGAAAGCGATCACAAAATATCCCGTAGGATTGGGAGGCGCTGTGTGGATGTGGCAGGACCAGGGATTAAAAACACCGGTAAAGCCAGAAAAGAAGAGCGAACTTTCGGATGACCCCTACCTCCGTCTTGACGGAAACGGGTGGGACGGCGTCGTGGATTCCTACAGAAATCCTACGCCTGATCTTTATGAGATGAAGGCCGTTTACGCACAGGTGTTCCCGCTCGTCGAGACTGTCCCTTACTCCGGAGAAGTGAGGCTGCCAATAGCCAATGAATTCGATTTCACCGATTTGTCGGAAGTGAAGATCAGGTGGGAGCAGCACTCTGACTCCAGGATTGTCGCGGAGGGTGAGGCCGTCATTTCCGGAGCTCCGCATTCCGTGGCTGAATTGCCCGTTAAATTGAAATCCGCTTCGGGCGGCAAGGCGGACTGGCTGATAATAAGGGCTGTGCGGGCTGACGGAACGGAAATGTCATGCTCAAGTGTGGAACTGGTCAGGGAAAGAACCGGGAAAACCAAGGACTTCACCAAGGCTTATGACATTGAAAAGCTTGTGAAGAGCCTGCGTCCTGTGGTATGGCATAAGCTGGACGATACCGAAGAACTTCTGTATCGTGGCGGAGAAGAAAAGGACATCTATTCGACCCTTGACTTTGACAGCAGTGAAGCGCAAATCCTCTCTGAAAGCAATGCCGAAGAAAACGGAGAGGACGTTTACAGGGCAAAGGTCAGGTACGTCGTCAATCCGGAAAACAATTTCGTGGCGGATATCGCAGTCCGTCTTGGAAAGGAGGGCGCACGGGTGGAATACTCGCTGGAGCCCCATCTTCAGTTAGGCTGGATTCCTGTTTACGGGATGGCTTTCGCTCCTGACAGGAAAGGCGGTGTGAGCTATGTGGGAGACGGCCCGTGGGATTCCTACCCGAACAAATGCAGGGCTGCCGTTTTCGGCCTCTGGGATTATGACGGAGGGTTCAGGCAGGCCCGCACCGTGTATTGCCCTTCTAAGGCCGGTACTCTGGAGATAGAGCTGGACGGTTATCTGGAAATCAATGACAAAGGGGAAATGCTCCTGTTGGGCGGAGTGGTCAGCCGTCCTGAAAAAGGAAGAAAGGCCGTGTCTCCTTTCCCTCTTCTCAGAACGGAGGAAGACGCTCCGTATCGCGGTGCATTCACTATGAAACTAAAATAAAAAATATGAATCATTTCTACAGACTGATAGGAAGCTGCTGTCTTGTGGCTGCGGCGGGGATTTCCGCTTTTGCACAGGGGCATGTAATGAAGTACGATCGTTCCGCGGCGTACTGGACGGAAGCATTGCCTGTAGGCAACGGCAGGATCGGCGCCATGGTGTACGGCAATCCTGTCAACGAAGAAATCCAGCTCAACGAGGAAACCCTGTGGCAGGGTTCTCCCTACAGCAACAACAATCCGAAAGCCTTGGGGGCGCTGTCCCGGATCAGGCAGCTCATTTTCGAAGGGAAGTATGAAGAAGCCAGGAATCTGGGCGATGAGGCTTTCATATCGGATGTAGGCAATGAGCAGAGCTACCAGACCGTAGGTTCTCTGCATGTGGACATTCCTTCCAATCACAGGGGTGTGACGGCATATTCCCGCTATCTCGACCTGGACAATGCCATAGCCGGCGTGAACTATTCTCTGCGTGGCGGAAGTGTGAAGGAGGAGGTCTTTTCCTCCTTCAAGGACAACCTCATAACAGTGCGTTACACGACCACCAAGGCGGACGGGCTTGACGGGAGCATCTATTTCACGACCCCCATGCCTTCTCCTTCGTTCAGCTTCACTCCCGACGGACTTCTCCGTATGGAGGGGAACAACACTTCCAACGGCCATGTGGAGGCCAAGCTCCGCTATGTCGCCGATCTGCGGGTCGTCAATAAGGACGGTGAGCTGGAGAGGAAGGACGGCAGGATCATCTTCAAAGGTGTGACCGACATGACCCTGTACGTAAGCATGGCCACCAATTTCGTGAACTATGGAGACATAAGCGGCGATCCTTATGAGCGGAACGCCCGTTACATGGCAAACTCCTCAAAAGATTACGGGCAGGCCAAGAATGACCACGTAAAGATATACAGGGAACAGTTCGGCAGAGTGAGCCTGGATCTCGGGCATACTGCCAAAGCGGACGAGCCCATAGAGAAGAGGCTGCGCAATTTCAAGGACGGATGGGATCCGGATCTCGTGGCCCTATATTTTCAGTATGGCCGCTACCTGCTCATCAGCAGTTCCCAGCCGGGAACGCAGCCTGCCAATCTGCAGGGAATCTGGAACGCGGGCGTGACAGCTCCATGGAACGGTAACTATACGACGAACATAAACCTTGAAATGAACTACTGGCCGGCTGAAGTCACCAATCTGTCCGAGCTTCACGAGCCCATGATGCAGTTCATAAAGGACGTCAGCGAAAAAGGACGGGCCACTGCCAGGGACATGTACGGATGCAGGGGATGGACGATGCACCACAATTCGGATCTATGGAGAATCACCGGACCGGTGGACCATGCCTATTGCGGCCTGTGGCCGACCTGCGGGGCGTGGCTGTGTCATCATATATGGGACCGCTATCTTTACAGCGGAGACAAGGAGTTCCTGAGAGAAATGTATCCGGTGATGAAGGGAGCAAGCGAATTTTTCGTCGACTTCCTGGTGGAAGACCCCGATACGGGCTATCTTGTCGCCACACCGTCCACTTCTCCGGAAAACGGTGCGAAAGACCATCCGGGCAATCTGTATGCCGGCATTACCATGGACAACGAAATGATCCGCGACCTTTTCGCCGATACCCGGAAGGCTGCGGAAGTCCTGAACATCAAAAAGGACAGAAAGTTCTGCGATACTCTCCGTACCATGTCCGCCGGACTTACCCCGCTGCGGACCGGCAAATGGGGGCAGCTGCAGGAATGGGCCGAGGACTGGGACAATCCGCAGGATCATCACCGCCACATCTCCCATCTGTGGGGACTGTTCCCGGGAAATGAAATCAATCCTTCCGTCCCCGAATTCTTCAATGCCGCGAAAACCACGCTCCTCCAGAGAGGAGATGAATCCACCGGCTGGTCCATGGGCTGGAAAGTGTGTGCATGGGCGAGGCTCCGGGACGGGGATCATGCTTGGAAACTTATCAAGGATCAGCTGACCTATGTAAGCCCCGATGTGCAGAGCGGACAGGCCGGAGGAACCTATCCCAACCTTTTCGATGCGCATCCGCCTTTCCAGATAGACGGCAATTTCGGCTGTACCGCAGGAATCGCCGAGATGCTTCTGCAGACCCAGGACGGTGATGTCCATGTGCTGCCTGCGCTTCCTTCGGAGTGGAAGGACGGCAGGGTGACGGGACTCAGGGCGAGAGGAGGCTTCACCGTTGATGAGATGGAGTGGAAAAACGGCAAAGTTACCCGTCTCATCGTGCGTTCCGATCTTGGCGGAAGGCTTGTGGTAAATGCCTATGGACTCGAAAATACGCAGTGCCTTTACGATGCCGACACCAAGGCCGGGGATATTATAAATGTCGTGACGCCTGACCCTTGGGAGGGCATGGCCGATGTGCTGGCAAGAATCAAGGCTCCGGTTTTCCCTTCGAGGGAATACCTCGTGACCGATTTTTACAGCAAAGGCGACAGCCTTTACACGGCGGCGATTCAGGCTGCCATAAACAAATGTTCCTCGGACGGAGGCGGAAGGGTAGTCGTGCCGTCGGGGACATGGAAGACGGCGCCTCTGCGTCTCCTTTCAAACGTGGAACTGCATCTGGATGAAGGAGCGGTGCTCCTGTTCACCGATGACATCAGCCTGTTCGACATAGTGCATACGCGTTGGGAAGGTATTGAGTGCTATAACGTACAGCCTTTGATTTATGCGGAAAATGCCGAAAACATAGCGGTCACAGGCAAAGGCGTGATAGACGGCAATGCGGGAACGCACAACTGGTACGGACCATTTACCAAGGGAGTCCTGCAGAAAGACGGGAGCTATCTGACAGGCAGGGATATAATTCATAAATGGTGTGCCGATGAAGCTCCGGTTGAAATCCGCCGTCTGACGAGAGATAATCCGGCAAGGCCCCAGACAATCAATTTCATGAACTGCAGGAACGTGCTGCTGGAGGATTTCACGATCCACCGTTCGCCGTTCTGGTGCATACACCCGGTGCTCTGCACGAACGTGACACTGCGCAGGGTGACCATGGACAGCCACATGGGCAACAATGACGGCTGCGATCCCGAGTCATGTACCGATGTCCTTTTCGAGGACTGCGTTTTCGACACGGGGGATGACTGCATAGCCATAAAATCCGGACGCGATGCGGACGGAAGGCGCTATGCAGTTCCTTCAAGCAACATCATAGTCCGCGGATGCAAGATGAAGGACGGCCACGCCGGTGTCGCGATAGGAAGCGAGATCGGCGGCGGATTCAGGAATCTTTGGGTGGAAGACTGTCAGATGGATTCCCCTCACCTTGACAGAATCATCCGTATCAAATCCAATCCCATGCGCGGCGGAGCCGTATCCAATGTGAATGCGCGCAACCTCTCGGTAGGGGAATGCGATCTTGCCATATTGGGCATCGAGCTGGTTTACTGGCGCACCTATGACGGACCTTATCCGCTTGATTTCAGGGATATAAGCCTTGAGAACATAAAAAGCGGCAAGAGCCGTTACGTCATACATGTCGACGGCAAAGAAGATGCCGTGGGAGTAAGGGGAATATCCATCCGCAATTGCGAGTTCGACGGCGTGACCGAAAAGGAAATAAGCCATGTGGTCGGTGCCGAGAACGTGGTGATGGAAAATGTAAAGGTCAACGGCAAGCCATATTCGTGGCCGCCTGTAAAGAAATAAGGACATGAAAAAAATCATTGCGGCATTCTTCGTCTTCTGTCTGATTTCCGTATCCGCTTTGTTTGCGGAAACTCCCGCCCCTGTGCCCGAAGGTGCAGTCATTGTCGCTCGGGACGGAAGCGGAGACTTTACGGACATCCAGTCCGCGATTAATTCTCTGCGTTCATATAAACCCGAAGGACGTGCGTACGTCTATGTTAAAAAAGGGGTTTATGAAGAGAAGCTGCTGATTCCCCCTCACAAGACCGAAGTGAGCCTGATCGGAGAGGACAGGGATTCCACGGTGGTGGTATGGCACGACCATGCCAACATGCCCGACAATCGCGGCGGTACCATAGGGACGTTCGAGAGCTGGACCATGAGGGTGGACGGACCGCAGTTCATCTGCGAAAACATGACCATAATCAACGATGCCATGACCCGGCACAATCCCGGGTGGGAAAAAGACAGGAAGAACAATGCGAATGTAGGCCAGGCCGTTGCCCTGCACATAGAGGCCGACATGGTCGTGTTCAGGAACTGCAGCATCAAGGGTTTTCAGGATACTCTCTTCACGGGCAACGGAGACGGGCGTGAGTACTTTGAGAACTGCTACATCGAAGGGGCGGTGGATTTCATGTTCGGCCCGGCCACGGTCTGGTATGAGAACTGCCATCTTCATCTGATTCTTCCCGGATACTACACGGCGGCATCCACTCCGGAGGATCACCCTTACGGATATGTCTACGACAAATGCCTGCTTACTGCAGCGGAAGGCCTTGCCGGTCAGTGGCTTGGGCGTCCGTGGAGGAATTACGCCTATGTGCTGTGGAAAGAATGCAGGATGGATGTGGATCTGAATCCGGCGGGCTGGAACAACTGGAACGACCCGGCCAGAGAGAAGACGGCCAGGTACTATGAATACAGATGTACGGGCAGAGGTGCGGACCGTTCAGGCAGAGCGCCTTGGTCGCATGAGCTGAGCGATGCGGAGGCTGCCGCCGTTACGATCGACAACGTGTTCAGCCGCGAGGGGAATGTCTGGCGGCCGTGAGGTGTAATCGGCCGTGAGGTGAAACCTAATAATACATGGGGATGTATGCTCCCGGCATGTAGTCTATCGTCAGAAGGCTTCCGTCGAAGATGACGCCGGCTACGTCCAGCCATATTTCCATCTCTCCTATGCCTTCCCCCGCCTGTGCCATGTATGCCAGGGCGGCGCGCGTGATGTTTTTCCGTTTTGCGGAGCGGACACTGTCCGCCGGATCCGCTGCGGCGGGCGCTACCCTGCTTTTGACTTCAACGAAATGCACGCCGTCTTCGGCAAGTGAGATTATGTCCACTTCCAGATGACCTTTTCTCCAGTTTCTTTCCAGGATTGAGTGGCCCGATGCCAGAAGATATTCACATACGGCATCTTCGCCCCTGCGGCCTATTTCGGATGCGGGACTGCTCATGGGACTATTCGAATGTAACTATCGTCACGCCCGTGCCTCCGTACTGGATTTGTTCGTCCCTGACGGAGGCGACCCCCGGAACTGTGCGGATATATTTCTGAATCTCTTCCCTCAGCGCGCCGGTACCTTTTCCGTGGATGATTCTGACGGACGGGACTCCCAGCATTATCGCGTCGTCGATATACTTGGTCACCGTTTCCAGGGCATCGTTCACCCGTTCTCCCCTTACGTCGAGCTCCATCTTGAAATTGAGCTTCCTTTCTGTCAGCGAGCTGTCCTGCACGGAAGACGACGGCCGGTTTGCGGACATGGTCTTTACGGCATCCCGATATTCGTTGGAGGTGATTCTTTCGATTCTCGAAAGCGGCATCTTGCTGGTGATGTTTCCTATGATGACGCTCACCGAGCGGTCTGAAACCTTGGATACTTCTCCTACCATGCCGTTGTCTTTGATCCTGACCTTTTCTCCGATTTTGGGCACTCCTTCGCGGAACTCCTTTTCTTTTCTTTCGGCTTCCTCGGCCTTTTCCGCTTCGGCCCTCTCCTTCTCGTCCATCTTCTGCCGCTTGCGCTGCATCCGGCGGTTCTTCCGTTCTTCGAGCTGCCGTATCTTCTGCTCCAGGTGGTCATCCCGATCTTTCTGGTCCATGGCCTTCTTCAGGGACAGGGCGCTCACGAAATTCTGAAGTTCCCTGCGGGCTTCGCGTGTGGGTTCTTTCTCCGCTCCGGCTTCCTTTATCGTGCGTATGGTCTTCTCCACCTGCCTGTTGGCATCTCTGACGATTTCCTCCGCTTCCTTATGGGCTTCGTCCAGAATGTCCTTCTTCATCTTCTTTATGTCAAGAAGTTCCTTCTGGTATTTGTCCGTGATGTTTTCGAGGGTCTGGTCGGTCTTTTTGATTTTCTGTACTCTCTCGTCCAGAATCTTCCTGTTGCGGGCGATTCTGCGCAGGTTGCGTTCAATGTCCACGTATTCCTCGCCTGCGCGGTTCTCGGCATCCTTTACGATGGATTCCGGCAGGCCCGTCTTTCTCGCAAGTTCAAAAGCGAAGGAATTTCCGGGCATTCCTATCTCCAGTTTGAACAGCGGAGCTATCTTGGCCGCGTCGAACATCATGGCACCGTTGATGACTCCGCAGTCTTTGGATGTCGCGTACAGTTTCAAGTTGGTATAATGCGTGGTGATGACCCCGTAGGTTCCTCTGTTGTCCAGCTCGTTCAGGATGGCCTCGGCAATCGCTCCGCCGGCCGCCGGTTCGGTGCCCGATCCGAATTCGTCTATCAGAACAAGCGTCCCGGCATCGGCGCTTTTCAGCATCTCCTTCATCTGAAGCAGGAAAGAACTGTAGGTGCTCAGGTCATTGTCTATGCTCTGTCCGTCGCCGATATCCACCATTATCCTGTCGAACACCACCATCTCGGAACTCTCGGAAGTCGGTATCAGCATACCCCACTGGAACATGTACTGGAGAAGGCCTACCGTCTTCAGGCAGACTGATTTGCCTCCTGCGTTCGGCCCGGAAATCAGCAGTATGCGTTTCTTCGGGTTAAGCGTCACGGTCAGAGGTACGATTTCCTTTCCCTCTTTGTGCAGAGCCTTCTCGAGCAGCGGGTGTCTTGCCTTGCGGAGTTCCATTTCCCCGCTTTCCGATATGACGGGCATTCCGGCGATGTATTCCAGGGCGACTTTGGCCTTGGCCATGATGAAATCCAGCTCTCCTATGCATACGGCCCCTTTCAGAAGCTCCGGAACGTAAGGCCTCACGAAGTCGCTGAATTCGGCGAGAATCCTGGAAATTTCCCTGGTCTCCGAAAAATGCAGCTCGTTGATGTCGTTTTCCAGAGAAATCACTTCCAGCGGTTCGAAGAAGGCTGTCTTGCCGCTTGCGGATTCATCGTAGACGAAACCGTTGAACTTCTTCTTGTTGGAGGAATTTACCGGGATCAGCATCTTGCCGTCCCGCATCACCACCGAGGCATCGCTGTCCACTATCCCGTCCTGCTGAGCCTTGCGGAGGATGGAATTGGCGATTCTGGAAATGGAACTTTCCTTTTCCCTAAGGCTTTTCCTTATCTCAAGGAGCTTGTCGGAGGCGGTGTCCTTCACTTCCCCTTTCCGATCCAGAATCGAGTCGATTTCCTTGTTCACCTCCGGAAAAACCTCTATCTCGGAGGTCATCTTCTTCAGAGTGGGATAGACCCCGTCCTTGATGGCCGAGAAGAATGAAGAAATCCCCGAGAGCGTCCCGGACAGGGTGCGGAGTTTCCGCATGGACATGAGATCTATGTTTGCCCCCTCGTTTTCAAGCACTTCCAGGAAATGTATGCAGTCGATGTAGCCGTCTGTCGGGAAGGTCTCTTCAAACATGAGGATAAGTCTCATCTCGTCCGTGAGCATGAGTCTGCGCCGGATTGTTCCGGGGTCTGTCGAAAATTCCTCATTGTCGGATTTTGCCGCGGCGTATTCGGTATTGCAGCGGTCCGAAATGGTCTTCCTTATCCTGTCGAAGCCAAGTTTCGCCTCGAGTCTCGTATCCTTTTCCATATTTCAGCTTTGGCTTGAGAAAGACGGTCCCAAAAGCAGTTTAAGCTCGTTTATGTTGCCGATGCTCGTTATTTTGCCCTCTTTGACAAAAGATATGGTGCCGGTCTCCTCGGATACCACGATCACGTCCGCGTCGGACTCCTCCGTTATTCCTATCGCGGCTTTGTGCCTCATTCCGAAATGTGCCGGAATGTCAGTCCTCTCCGTTATGGGAAGCGTGCATCTGGCTGCCACTATCTTGTCCCCCGCGATTATCACCGCTCCGTCGTGAAGCGGGGAATTCTTGAAGAACAGGTTCATTATCAGCCTTCTGTTGATGTTGGCATCTATCCTGTCCCCCGTCTCGATGACCGACTCCAGGCTTACGTGATGGGGAATCACTATCAGGGCCCCCGTTTTGTCGTGCGACATCGTACGGCATGCTTCCGTGATTTCGTTTATGGAGCGGCTGTTGATGGTTTCGTCCTTGCCTCCGAACAGTTTCGCGAGCAGGGTATGCCCCTTGGCCTCTGAGCCGAACTTCATCAGGAAGTGCCGTATTTCGGGCTGGAAGATGACCACCAGTGCTATCACTCCCACATCCACGAAGGTGCTTACGAGCTTGCTCATCAGCCTCATGTGCAGAGCGTCGGCTATGAGCATGAACAGGTAAATGAGAAAAATGGCCAGGAAGATGTTCATGGCCGGGGAGTTCTTTATCCATCTGAACAGCAGATAGATTATGAGAGCTACCAGAATTATGTCCAGAATGTCCGTGAAAGACAGGCTCAGGAATCCGAAAAGATCAAGCAGCATAGGGGCGCGTTTGAGTACGCAAAAGTAGTAATAATTCTTCAAAACTGCTTGAAAATTGGAGAATTATGGTTACCTTTGCAGTCCGCAATTTTAGTGCGGGATAGATAAACAATTTATAAACAATTAATTAACCAACCAATGCCTGGATTAATTGGAAAGAAAATCGGAATGACTTCCGTTTTCGGT
>CAYTYL010000003.1:0-54651 GCA_964441715.1 uncultured Muribaculaceae bacterium | reverse complement strand
ATCGCCGATGTAGCCCGCATCAGCCACCTGTCAATAGACGAGTCCAACAGGCTGAAGAAGATGATACCCGACAGGCTCAGCGAGAAGGTGGAAAAGACCTACCCTTTCAATCCCAAGCTGGATGAGCTGAAGCCGGGATTCAAAATGGAGGAAATCGACGAGGAAGTCGATGACGAGGCCAATCCGGGACAGAAAAAGACGGTAAAGAAGTTCTTCCAGAAAGGCATGGAAGACAAAGACGTGAAAGTCACCCTTGCCAACTGCTACCGACTCGTCCCCGAGTTCAAAGAAGAGCTTGCAAACGGCAGCGAAATCAACAAAGAAGTGCTGAGGTACGCCAGTCAGCTTGAAGGAAGCGTCCGTCAGGTCGGAATGCATGCCTGCGCCACCATCATCGGACGGGGCAACCTGACCGACTACATCCCGATATGCCTGTCGGAAGACAAGGAAACCAAGCAGATGGTGTGGACGTCGCAGTATGACGGACACTACATAGAGGACGTCGGAATGCTGAAGATGGACTTCCTCGGGCTGAACACCCTGTCCATCATACACAAGACTCTCGACAACATCAGACTCAGCCACGGGATAGACATCGACATCGAAGCCATAGACATCAACGACAAGCCCACATACGAACTGTACGGAAGGGGAGACACCACGGTAGTGTTCCAGTTCGAATCTCCCGGAATGAAGGAATGGCTGATAAAGCTGCATCCGGAGAGGTTCGGAGACCTCATAGCCATGAACGCCCTGTACAGGCCGGGGCCTATGGATTACATCCCCGACTTCGTGGAAAGGAAGCTCGGGCACCAGGCCATCACCTACGACCTGCCGGAAATGCAGGAATTCCTGGAAGAGACCTACGGTATAACGGTCTATCAGGAGCAGGTGATGCTGCTTTCGCGCAAACTTGCAGGATTCACCAAAGGTGAAGCCGACAAGCTCCGCAAGGCCATGGGAAAGAAGCAGATAGCCGTAATGATGGAGCTGAAGGAGAAGTTCATGAAAGGCGGCATCGCAAACGGCCATCCCGAAAAAACCCTCGACAAAATCTGGAAGGATTGGGAGAAGTTCGCCCAATACGCCTTCAACAAGTCACATGCTACCTGCTACGCATGGGTAAGTTACCAGACCGCATGGCTGAAGTGCCACTACACGGCGGAATTCCTTGCGGCGAACCTGAGCTGCAGCGAAAGCATGGACGACATCAAGAAAATCATGGCGGACTGCAAGTCCCACAAGATAAAGGTGCTGAACCCCGACGTGAACGAATCCTCGGCCCACTTCACGGTAAACAAAAGCGGAGACATCCGCTTCGGCCTGTCCGGAATCAAAGGGTTCGGAGGGAACATAACGGAGGCCATATTGAAAGAAAGAAGCGAGAGAGGTCCCTTTGCAGACGTGTTCGATTTCATGGAACGCATGTCCGGCATCGTGAACAGGAAGAACATGGAAGCCCTTGTGAACGCGGGAGCTTTCGACTCCATGGGCGTGAAAAGAACCCAGTTCAACCTTCCGGGCAAAAGCAGCAATCTGTTCATTGACGAACTGATGTCCTACGGAGAAAAGTTCAAGGCCTGCCGGGAAGACGAAGGTGCTTCTCTTTTCGGCGAAGTCGAAGAACTGAAACCCACGCGGCCCGAAATTCCGGTCCTTGACACCGAAGAGGACCAGATGGAAATCCTAAGGAAAGAGAAAGACCTCGTAGGGATGTACCTGTCGTCCCATCCTCTCGACAAGTACCGCTTTGAGATAGAAAACTTTACCAACGAGTCTCTCGCCAACCTGAAGGAACTCATCCCCACCTGTGAATCCGCAGGAACAAACAAGAAAATCGCCGTAGCGGGCATAATAACCTCATACACCCAGCTGGTGACCAAGACAGGAAGGCCGTACTCCAGAACAGTGATAGAAGACTACAACGGATCCTACGAGCTGTCTCTCTTCGGAAAAGACCACGAACGCTTCGCTCCCAGGCTTCAGGCCGAACACAGCGCGGTGTACATCACCGGCGAAATCGCACCGAAGTTCTTCCAGCGCACGGAGGACAGCGGAAGGCAGCCCGTTCCATACGGACTTAAAGTGAACGACATAAGGCTGCTCGGCAACATTGCCGATGAGTTCGTGTCATTCCTGGCCCTCTACATAACTACGGACATGCTGAATTCATCGTTCCGGAAAGACCTTGTGTCGGCGGTAAGCCAATGCAAGGGCAACGTACCCCTGCACATGTTCCTGTACGATGCGAAATCGGGCTACAACATTGAATTCAACAGCAGGAAATTCCATATTGCAGCATCCGCTGATTTCATTCAGAGAATCACGGACATGAAGATTCCATACAAGGTATTCACAAAGCAGTAAGGGCAATTACCGCCTTTTTGACAACCTGCATTAACTTAATCATCCTGTGAATCAGGCCACCCTTGGGCACGCAGAGGAAGCTCTGCCCCTTCGGGTGTCACGAGCACCGACCCCGCTTCCGGCAAGGCAAGATGCCCTATTATGTCGAAGGTCTGGAAGTCGTGGCGGAAAGTCTCATACATGGAGATCGGAATCGTGTAAAGCAGACGGTAATCCTCTCCTCCGTTCATGGCGCAGGACAGCGGATCCACATCCATTTCCTTGCCGAATTCAAAAGAGTTGCCCTCAAAGGGTATCTTGTCCGCATACAGCTTGGCTCCGAGTCCGGTGTCCTTTGCAAGCCGTTTCACGGCATCGGCAAGACCGCGGTCAACCAGATAGCCGGCGGAAGGTACGATTCCGCTGTCTTTTAGCTGTGACACGACGGAAGGGTCTATCTCCGGCTTCAGATATGCGGCGACCATCATCTTGTACTTCTCAAGATCCGGCTGCATTCCGTCTGAGTCAAACTTCTTCTTGGCGAGTTCCAAGGCCCTGAAACCTATATATGCCGCACCCAGGCTGCCGGACACGCATACAAGATCTTTTGACTGGGGAGAGGGACGCTCCGCACCATCCGCCTCACCCGCGGAGGAGACCGCTATTGAAAGGCCGTTTCCGGAAGGCAGCAGGTCAAGCGACACAGAAGAGTACCCGTGTTCGGAAGCCGCCGTCACGATTCCTTCCCACAGTTCCTTTATCTGCGGAAGATCAAGCTTTGCGGATATGCCCAGTCTCACGTCAAGTCCTTTCGGAGACGCGAGAGAGGCGTAAAGCTCGCCCGTCACGGCGGTCACCGCCTTGTAGCCCAGGTGCTTCAACGGAAAATAAACAAGGTCGAAATCCAGCCCTTCAAGGAACAGCCTGGATGCGGAATAGACGGAAATGGCTCCGTTTGAATTAAAAACGTTCTTTCTGTGCTTTTCGAATGGAGTCCTGTCATAAAGATAATCGATGGCGGCAACTCTGCCTATGTCTGAAAAATTCTTATTCCCCATAATACACAACTGTTTCCGGTTTTTCGCGGTGTTTTCTTTGCTCGGCTGCCGTTCCGCCGCACGAACGAGTTTTGCGGGAGCTTTGCCGGCAACACGACGGACCGCTGTACAGCCGCTTCAAATTTAAACAAAAAAGGGCGACGGAAAAAACCGCCGCCCTATAAACAAAAGAAGTATGCTTATTTGATTCTTATGCTGTAAGGGAACTGGGCCTCAGGCTCAGGTTTCGCACCCCTGGACCATACCTGTATGGTATGCTCGGTGGGAGCGCCCATCACGACAAGCCAGAGATACTGCGAACCGGCAGGAACATCATAGGAAATGGTGTTGTTCTTTTCGCTGTACATAGGACCGTAGACGGACTTGCCGTCAGCACCAACGCACACGAAACCGTAACGGTATCCGGCCTTGTCCAATGCAGTCTTTGAGAATCCTTCAATACCGGGTTCAGCCCTGAAATCAACGCTTACCTTGCCGCCGCCCTGAGGGAAAGCGATGGGAATCGCATTGAAACCGTAGTTCTCCGGGCAGTTGGTCTCGGCAACACGCATCCATCCGTCAGGAAGAGGTGTAAGGGCAGTCACGTTCTTGTTCGCATAAGGACGGCTCTCCTTCCAAACCCTTTCGAAGTCCCAGTTCACGAAATGACGGCATGCATCGAACATCTCGTCATCGAACTGAGTCTGGTTGATGCCGGTAAGACGTTTGTACTCGGTCACGGCATCCTCACCTTTTTCTCCGCTGCGGAAGAATCTTCCCACGAATTTAGGACCATGCTTAAGTGACCAATATTCAAGGACATAGGGTGAGTGATACATATTCTCATAGGAGCAGAACGCCTTGTGGGTGAGCTTGTTCCAAGCCTCCCAATGGTACTTCTCGCTGGTCTGCCAGTTAGGGTTGACCTGCCAGAGCATCCACTGCGCTCCGTTTTCAATCAAAGAGCCTCCGCCGCTGCCGTTTCCGTCGCAGCTGCTCTGAATCTGGAAACAATGGCCGAGCTCATGCGCGAGGACATTGAGTTCAGGATCCTTGAGACGGACAGGGGTAACCCAAAGGCCGCCGATGACATCATCCACGCATCCGCCATAAGCAGTGGCCTCGAGGTCATAACGCACATAGCAGTTCATGCGGTACTTGTCGGCATTGGTCTTGCCCTTGACTATGAAATCGAGATCGTTATAATAGAATTTGTAGAAAGATTCCAGCTTTTCGGCAAGAACTTTGGGATCGAATTTCATGTCCTGGCCCTTGAGATCAGGAGCTTTGGTAGGATCGGCACCGAAGCCTTTCTGCCAGAAGATGGCGATATCGTCCGTGCAGTAAAGCCTCTTGTAGCTCCACTCGCTGTTCTCGTTGTTGAGATCCATGCCTTCCCACTCCTTCTCCACATAGATTTTCTTTCCTTTCGGAAGAGCTACCGCAGGAGCGGGTTTCACTTTGAGACGTACCATGAGGCTGCCGTGAGCAGGAATGGAGGCGACGAGATTGGACTTGGTGGTTCCCACATCCTTGTGCTGCCACAGGTCGCGGACAACATACTCGTATTTCTTGAAGTTGATGTCACGGGCAAAATACATGGTCTGGTCGTTCCAGTCGTAGTCCAGATCCCAGGCCTGACGTCCCCTGTTGAGGAAGCATATGGCTATTTCTTTGTTGCTCAAAGGCTTTGCCCAAATCTGATGATCTCCCATATCCATGAAAGGAACTGCCTGTTTTCCAAGAGTGTCCTGGTTGACGGCAATGACTTCCTTGTTGGTGAGAATCTCGATGGTCTGCATGCTCATGTCGCGAAGGTCGTTGCCGCTCATGAGAGGAGCAGCAAGCATGCACCACATGGAGAAATGGGAAATCTGTTCGTCCTTGGTCATGTTGCCGTTGCCGACTTCAAGCATTTCGGCATCATTCCAATGTCCGGGACCGGCGTAAGGATAAAGATCCTTCATGGCGTCTATGCAGCCGAGAACGCCGACTCCGCCCCAGTCAAACGTGCAGTCGAAGCAGGCGCGGATGTCGGGAGTCACTCTCCAGAGGTGACCGATGCCGGCACCCCATTCCCAGGGCTTGTTCTCACCCCATTCGCAGATGCTGAGGATGATGGGACGTCCGGTAGCCTTTATGGCATTGGCCATGGTAAGATAGGCGCTTCTGGCATCCTGACCCTCGTTGTCGCACCAGTCATATTTGAGATAATCCACACCCCAGTCGGCGTAGGTCTTGGCATCTATGAACTGATATCCCATACTTCCGGGACGTCCCTGGCAAGTGTGAGTACCGGCGCAGGAATAGATGCCGAATTTGAGTCCGAGGCCGTGCACATAATCCGCAACAGCCTTCATTCCGTTGGGGAATCTCTCCGGATCAACGACAATGACGCCGTTTTCATAGCGGTCCACCTGCCAGCAGTCTTCGATGACGACATACTCTTAGCCGGCATCCTTCATTCCGGACGATACCATCGCATCCGCGATTTCCTTGATAAGAGTTTCACTTACGTTGCAGCCGAATTTGTTCCAGCTGTTCCACCCCATGGGAGGAGTCGGCGCCAATGCTCTCCACTCCTCATCGGTAAGAGGTTTTACCTTCTCTTGACCAAAAAGGCCAAAGCAGCAGAAACCTGCTGCGATGGCCATAACTAATGATTTAAATTTCATTTATATAGAATCTTGGATATCTGCTATTCGTAAGGCCACAAATCAAGATACTTAGGTGATTTGTTGTATTCCGAACGGGAAAGAGGCACTATGTAGTACTTGTAATCCGATGCGCTGCCGGTAGGAGCTCCTGTGAGACCCTTCCATTCGCGCTGATCCACATGTACGTTGAGTTTGTAGGACTTGTGTCCGTCAGCGTACTTGGTGACCTGACATCCGAGAACAGGCTGCGCATACTCCTCATCCATTCTCATCCAGCGGCGCATGTCGATCCAGCGGGTTTCTTCGAACATCATTTCGATCTCGCGCTCATATTCGATGGCTTTCCACACATCGCCTGTCGCATCAGGAAGAAGAGCACGGTTACGGACCTTGTTGACATACTTGAGAGCCTCTCCATTGTTTCCGAGATTGTACTGGCACTCAGCATAGTTGAGGTATATCTCGGAAAGACGGATGAACATCCAGGGAGCGTTCCACTGCGTGGTACCGTAGTAGTTGAAGTCAGGAGAATAGGATTTGCGCATCGCATATCCTGTGTTGGAAGCATTCCACCAATACTGACCCTGAGAACTGTCCAGACCGGGTGTAACGCTGCTGTTGGGAGCTGCAATGAAGGTTTCGACTTCTCTCTTGTCGTCGCCGTAACCCCATGTGGCACCGTCGCCGACGATGTTCGCCCAGTAGCGGATCTCAAGATCCTGCCAAGGATTCTTAAGAGAATCGGTGTAGGCATCCTGAGGAGTACCGTCGTACTTCTGGATCTTGTTCACGAGATTCTGGGTAGGATCGAACGTTCCCCATCCTTCGAAACCGTTGCCGGGGCCGCAAGGCGCACGATGAACCTGTCCCATAGGAGTGGAGTTGGTATCTGACCAGGCGTTCTCGTAATTGGGATTGTATAGCTTTTCCCAGATAGCCTCGGGGCTCTCAGGATCATAGAAGAGAGCGGCATAGGCCTCCACGTATTTCTGCACATCGGCAGGTGAGCTGAGGGTCGTTCCTTCCGGAGCAATCTTGGCGAGGCTATATACATCGAGATCGATGACAGCCTTGGCGGCATCCGATGCTGCCTGCCATCTTGCCTGTGTAGTCTGGAAGTTGGGGCAGTACAGAGGAGAAGCCTGAAGGAGAAGAACCTTTGACTTGAGCGCGAGAGCAGCTCCCTTTGTGGCACGGCCGAAATCGGTAGCGTCTGAATATTTCAGAGGAAGAAGAGCAGCGGCATCGTCAAGATCCTTTACGATGAAGGCGGCGACGTCGTCCATGTCGGCTCTGGTCTTGTCATACTGTGAATCAAGCTCGAAAGGAGTGTCCACGATGACGCATCTTCCGTAGAACATATAGAGGTGATAATAGAACCATCCCCTGAGGAAGAGAGCCTGTCCCTTCTGCTCGTTTCTCCACTCGATGTCGCTGTCGGAAGAAGCGGGCACGCTGTCTATGTGCTGCAGGAAAATGTTGAGAGTGTTGATGTAGCCGTAGTAGTTTCCCCACATGTTGTAGTTGTCCTCGTAGTAGCAGATATATGCGGCGTCAGGGGACATGAGGCTATGGGTGGTGTTGTTGGTCCCGTACCCGTGTTTGTGGAACACCTCTTCCGAGAAATTGTCCCAGATGGTGTTTGTGGACAGGTATCCGCGGACGTCGCGGTATACCTCGTTGAGGTTTGCTTCCGTAAGAGCGAGGTCGTTCCATACCGCCTCGTCAGTAAATGAATCAAGAGGTTTCTGATCCAGAATACTGGTGCAGGAGGCCATGCCGAAGCAAGCTATCGCAGATATAATGAACAATGATGTTTTTTTCATATCTCAGTGCTTTTAGAATGTAAGGTTTACACCGAAGTTGAGCATACGCTGGAGAGGATACTCCGTAATGCTTCCCACTTCAGGATCAGCAACCTTGAACTTGTCAAGTGTGAAGAGGTTCGTACCGTTCGCATATACGCGGAGGTTGTCGATACCGAATCTGTTGACAAGGTTCTTGGGAAGAGTGTAACCGACTTCCAATGTCTTCAGACGAAGGAACGCGGTGTTGCGGAGCCACCATGTGGAATATTTTCCGTTCCATGTATCGCAATAGGTCTGCTTGATGAGAGCCTTAGGATACTTGGCATGGGCATGGGTGGAAGGATCGCTTTCGACATAACGGTGGTCGAAGTATTCCTGAACCATGTTCATGGTAGGCATGAAGAGGGTCTTGGCCATACCCTGTCCCTGGAAGAATACGTTGAAGTCTATGTTCTTCCAACCTCCGTTGAGAGTGAGACCGTAGACAATCTTAGGAGTGGCGGTACGGCTGATTCTGATCATATCGTTGTCAGTGATGACACCGTTGCCGTCCGTATCCTGATACTGGAGGTCGCCGGGACCGACATTGCCGTCGATGGTAGCGGAACCGTCAACTTCGCTCTGATTCTGATAAATCTTGATGGCTTTGTAGAGCAGCTGGCTGTCTATAGGATAGCCTTCCTGTCTCTGCCAGTCAGGAGTTCCCTCAGCTTCGTCGATGTATTTGACCTTGTTTTCAGCAAAGGTGAAGTTGGCGGTCACGCCCCAGTTCCAGTCACCCTTGGAGTCGCGGTAGGAACCTACGAACTCGACACCGTGGTTGTTGACCTTTGCAAGGTTCTCGTCAGGAAGAGTAAGACCTGAATATGAAGGAACGGAAGCGTTTCTCTGATAGAGAATGTCGTACCTGTGGCTGAAGAAGTAGTCTCCTTCGAGAGAGAACTTCTGGAGGAAGTTGGCCACGAAACCTACGTTGTAGGTCTGGGCTGTCTCCCATGTAACCTTCGGGTTCGCAAGTCTCGCAAGATAAAGAGCGGAGTTCTGCGTAGGAGTGGTGCCTAACGTAACGCCCGAGGTGTTGAACATATACTGGCTCATGTACTGGTACGAACTGATGTTGTCGTTACCCATCATACCCCAGGAAGCCTTGAGCTTGAAGAAGCCTACGTAAGGTTTGAGATTCTCCCAGAAGTTTTCTTCAGACATGACCCAACCTGCTGAAACAGAAGGGAAGAATCCCCATCTGTGACCTTCGGCGAAGTTCATGGAACCGTCATAGCGGAAAGTGACCTCGGCAAGATACTTTGACATGTAGTCGTAGTTGACCCTTCCGAAGAAGTTCACTCTTGAGAAAGCGGATGAATAACCGTTGTTGGACCAGTCAAGCCTGTCGGAACTTCCGGCGAAGATTTCAGGAATCTGATCGGAAAGGAAGTTGGTACGGCCGGCCGAGAGATAATGATATCTGTACTGGTTCTGCTCGTATGCGACAAACGCGTTGACATGGTGAATCTGGTTGAACGTGTTGTCGTAACCGATTCTTCCGTGGAGAGTCAGGGATGTCGAGTTGTCGGCACTGTTGCTCACGCTGATGACGCCGGTGGCATCTCTTCTTGAGTTGTACTGGCCGGTGGCGGCATCATACAGATAGAGATCGTATGGTTTGCTGAGGGACTTCCCGTTGTTGAAGTGGAAGTCGGCAGCTGCGTAACCTTCAGCATAGAGTCCTTTCGTGATGGCATCGAGATCGATGTGGAGGAGAGGCTTGAACGTGAGGGTATTTCGGATATCCTTCGAGTAACCGGGAGTATCGGTCACCATGATGGCAGCGTTGTTGGTAACGCCGTCATAACCAACTCTGGGCAGTCCGTTCGGATAGTAAGGAGCTGAACCGGGGAAGGTGGTAAGGAAGTAGGTGTAGATGTACTCCGTGGAGCTTCCGCCCTGGTTTCTGGTCTCACGGCGTCCGAGGACGTCGAGGCTCATGCGGATCGCGTCAGTGATCTTGGCATCGATGTTGGACACGAACTGAAGCTGATTGTAGTTCTGGGCCGCATGTTTGTAAAGCGCGTCCTGATACATGTACTGGGCAGATGTGTAGAATGACATCTTGTCGGAACCTCCGGATACGGAGACTGAGTGCTGGGTCTTGCTGGACCAGTTCTTAGCCACCGATTTCCACCAGTTGGTGTTGGGGTAGGTGACAGGATCATCGTTCTTGCGATAGTGCTCCATCACTTCGTCGGTGTACGTGAGACCTGACTGAGCATGACGGGGCTGTGCATCGTATTCGTTCACATAGGTAGCGTAGTCGTAGGCGTCAAGCATCTTGGGAACCCTCGTAGGCTGGGACATCGTGTAGCTGCCGTTGTAGTTCATCACGATCTTGCCTTCCTTACCGCGCTTTGTGGTGACGAGGATGACACCGTTGGCCGCACGTGCTCCGTAAATGGCTGCGGACGCATCCTTAAGGATGGATATGCTTTCGATGTCTTCAGGGTTCAGACGGCCGAAACTTCTGTCGGCCACACCATCGACGACGATAAGCGGGGCGACATTGGATCCGTCGCTGTTTGCGAATGTGCCTTTACCGCGGATGAGGATGGTCGCGTCATCGGCGCCAGGTTCACCGGAGCGGCTGTAGGCAATGACACCTGCCGTCTTACCGGCGAGCGTGTTGGTCATGTTGGCTGCGGACACTTTCTTGAGGTCTTCTCCGTTTACAGCAGAAATGGAACCCGTGAGAGTAGCTTTCTTCTGCACGCCGTAACCTACGACAACTGCATCGTCAAGAGACTGCACATCCGCCGTGAGGGTTACATCAACGGTCGTACGGCCGTTGACCTTCACTTCCGTCGTGGTATAACCGATGGAAGAGAATGTAAGCACCGCGTCAGACGGTACAGACAGCGTGTACTTTCCGTCCAAATCCGTAACAGTGCCGTTCGTAGGGCTTTGTACAACGCCGACACCCACGATTGGTTCTCCGTTGGCATCGACAACAGTACCTGTCACGGTAATGACATTCTGCTGAACCGAAGCGTAAGATTCGGTATCAGATGCATAGGCACTGCTCCCTGTAAAAGCCCCGAAAAGGCACAGAAGAGCACAACCCAGCATTAACTGTTTTTGACTCATACTTGAATTTGGTTGTTAAACTTAATATTGGTTATCAGTATAATATGTATACTTTCCTTTTTGGCAAATTTACGGCAATTTTTGATTATAAAATCCCTTCAAACGTTAAAAATTCTGTGCAAATAAGCCCAACGTAGCATAAAAAAGCTTAATCAGCATAAAAACCCGGAAAATAATAATTATTTATTAATCCGGGTATGCACTTCTTATCTATCCGAGGTTCTTCAACAGACGGCTCATGTTCACCTTCGCATCGATATGCGCGTGAAGCTCGGAAATCGGTATTCTTATCTGTTCCATGGTGTCCCTGTCACGGACCGTAACCGTCCTGTCCACAAGGGTGTCGTTGTCAACTGTAACGCAGAAAGGAGTGCCGATGGCATCCTGACGGCGATAGCGTTTTCCGATGCTGTCTTTTTCGTCATACTGATATGCGAAGTCGTATTTAATCTCGTTGACGACTTCCTGCGCAAGTTCCGGAAGACCGTCTTTCTTGACGAGCGGAAGAACAGCTACCTTTATCGGCGCGAGCGGTGCGGGGATCTTGAGGACCACCCTGGAATCTCCGCCCGGAAGATCTTCCACCGTATAGGAATGGGACAGCACGGCAAGAACCATACGGTCGACTCCTATGGATGTCTCCACGCAGTAAGGAACATAGCTTTCGCCCAATTCGGGGTCATAATACTGGATCTTCTTTCCGGAGAGTTTCTGATGGTTGCCCAGATCGAAATCTGTCCTGGAATGGATGCCTTCAAGTTCTTTGAATCCGAACGGGAAGTTGAATTCTATGTCCGTGGCGGCATTGGCGTAATGGGCAAGCTTCTCATGGTCGTGGAAACGGTAGTTCTCGGCTCCCATTCCCAGGTTTTCATGCCATTTGAGCCTGTTTTCCTTCCATTTGCGGAACCATTCCATTTCCGTTCCGGGACGGACGAAAAACTCCATTTCCATCTGCTCGAACTCCCTCATGCGGAAAATGAACTGCCTGGCCACAATCTCATTTCTGAAGGCCTTTCCAATCTGCGCGATTCCGAAAGGTATTTTCATATGCCCCGTCTTCTGGACGTTGAGGTATTCCACAAAAATGCCCTGGGCAGTTTCAGGACGAAGATAAATCTTGTTGTCGTCCGAGTCTCCGGTATTGCTGATCTGGGTGCTGAACATGAGATTGAACTGGCGCACATCAGTCCAGTTTCTGGTACCTGAAATAGGGTCCACTATATTGCAGTCCAGAATAATCTGTTTGTATTCCTTCAGGTCGTTGGCGTTTTCGGCGGCGACATATCTGCCATGCACCTCGTCATACTTGGCCTTTTCTCTCAGTACGTTGGGATTGGTGGCACGGAACTGCTCCTCATCGAATTTGTCGCTGAATTTCTTCCGGCCTTTTTCCACTTCCTTGTTTATCTTCTCTTCGATCTTGGCGAGATAGTCCTCGATGAGGACATCGGCCCTGTATCTCTTTTTTGAATCCTTGTTGTCGATCAAAGGATCATTGAAGGCGGAAACATGACCGGATGCCACCCAGACCTTCGGATGCATGAAAACGCACGAGTCAATTCCCACTACATTTTCATTGAGCCTCGTCATGGCTTCCCACCAATATCTCTTGATGTTGTTCTTGAGTTCAGCTCCCATCTGGCCATAATCGTATACGGCCGCGAGACCATCATAAATCTCGCTTGAAGGGAAAATGAAACCATATTCCTTGCAATGAGCGACAATGGCCTTAAAAAGTTCGTCCTGAGTCATGTAATTGTATTTTTTAAATCAAGGTTTCAAATTTAAAACTTTTATCGGAAAATCTCTTCAAAGGATGACTTAATTTCTTGAGATGCCACCCTCCCGAGGGGCCTGAGGATAAATTCACGTTCCGAAATCAAAGGGTGCGGAACTGTAAGCCTGCCGGTATGTATTCGCCGCCCGCCGAGGAAAAGAATGTCTATGTCAATGATTCTGTCATGATAAATCCGTTTTCCGCTGCAGTCGATTTCGATCATTTCCCTTCTGCCCATTTCATATTCTATTTTCTTGCATACATCCAGCAGCGCCTCCGCATCTTCATCCGCAAAACACTGCCTTGCAGGAAGATCATACACGACGATGCAATCAAGGAAGTCGCCTCCGCCGAATCCCCATGCTTCGGACTCTTCAATATCCGACATCCTGCTCCAATGTGCGGAAAGGGCCTCGTCAAGTTTTTTTGCAGCCAGAATAATGTTGCCGCGCCGGTCGCCCAGATTGCTCCCCAATGAAAAATACGCCTCCACCTGATTATAGTCCTCCGCTATCGATTATATTCCTTTGCCATTGATTAATTTCCTCTGCCATTGATTTACAGGAAGACTCCAAACTTTTTCAAAGGACTAACCCGAACTCTCCCGAAAGATTGCGGACGGAATCCTCAATCCAATCCCAAGTCTATCTTCGCCTCGTCGGAAAGCATGCTCTGATCCCACACAGGCTCAAAAACCAGCTTTATCGTACAGCTTTTAACCTTGGGGACATCCTCAACCTGGGTCTTCACCTCCTGAAGGACATCATCTGCCATGGGACAGTTCGGAGCCGTAAAGGTCATGGTTATGAACACATTGTGATCTTTGTCTATATAAAGTTCATAAATGAGCCCGAGATCATATATGTTTACCGGTATCTCAGGATCGTACACCTGCTTCAGAGCAAGTATGACATCCGAATACAGAGGCGCGACCTCCAGCGCCTGTTCAGGGGTCAACGGCTCATGCTTAACCTCTTCTTCGTGAACTTCCCTGACTGGATACTTGGTCTCCCCGGAGGCTCCTTCAGGCAACGTCCCCCCTTCAGGCAACGCTCTTTCTCCGGACAACGCTCCTTCTCCGGACAATGCCTCTCCTTCAGGCAATGCTCCTTCTCCGGGCGCCGGCTTTTCATCCGTATTCTTTTTTGAAAAAAGATCTTTCAACGCCATTGTATCTTTCCTCCGAATCGTTTACCTGTTTTCTTCCGCAATTCTCTTAATCGTAGCAATCATTGAAGCCAGACCGTTCACCCTTGTAGGAGAAAGATTTTCCTTCAATCCGATTTTCTCTATGAACCCGAAATCATCATCGGCTATCTCTGAAGCTCTCCTTCCGGAATATACGCTGATAAGCAATGAGATAATTCCCTTGGTGATTATCGCGTCGCTGTCTGCGATGAAAAAGATTTTTCCGTCTTCAACCTTGTAGTCCAACCATACGCGGGACTGACATCCCTTTATAAGTTTCTCATCGGTTTTCGCACTTTCAGGATAAGAATCCAGATTCTTTCCCAGTTCTATCAGATACTCATACTTGTCCATCCAATCGTTGAACATGGAAAAAGTATCCACGACTTCATTTTTGGCTTCTTCGATTGTCTTCATAACCTATGTGTCCTTATGCCAACATGGATATGGCTTTATCCAAAGACTTTATAAAATACTCGGCCTCCTCCATGGTATTGTATGGGGCAAGAGATATTCTGAGCATTCCGGTGACTCCGAATCTGTCCATCAAAGGTTCGGCGCACATCTGGCCGGAACGCGACGCAATTCCCATTTTGTCCAAAATAAGTGCCAGGTCTTCATGATGAACACCTTTCACGGTAAATGAAAAAAGGGATACTTTATCCTTCGTTCCATGTGGAACACCGAACAGCCTTATCCTCTCATCCTTCCGCAGCGCATCGAAAAGATAATCCTTCACAGCCTCGGCATAATTGGATAATTCATTATCATTCAATAATTTCCATACTTTTATTGCTTCCACTAAACTTGGTTGACCATTGAAATTCTGCGTTCCTGCTTCAAACTTCTCAGGCAAAGCGGCATAAGTGGTCTTGTTGAAACTCACATGCTCAATCATCTCCCCGCCGCCCATGAAAGGAGGCATTGCATCAAGCCATTTCCTCTTGCCATACAGCACACCCGTGCCCGTGGCGGCATACATCTTATGTCCGGAAAAAGCATAGAAATCGCAGTCAACATCCTGTACATCAATACCTTGATGCACAATACCCTGAGCTCCGTCCACAAGTACCGGAACGTTTTTCGAGTGACATATACGTACTATCTCCTTGATAGGGTTCAAAATGCCGAGGACATTGGAAATATGCGTCACCGCAACGATTCTGGTCCTGTCGGTAATAAGCTGAGGCAATTTGTCTGTTTCGAGAATTCCGTTGTCGTCTACAGGAAGAATTTTAAGGACAGCTCTTTTTCTTTCACACACAATCTGCCACGGAACAATATCCGAATGATGCTCGGCCTCGGAAACGATTATTTCATCTCCTTCATGTACGAATGCCTCAGAAAAGGAATAAGCGACAAGGTTGATGGAAGAAGTTGTTCCGGAAGTAAAAATGACTTCACCACGATCGGCAGCATTAATGAATTCCTTCACACAGTCTCTTGCAGCTTCGTATTTTTCAGTTGCCTCATCGGCAAGAAAATGAACAGCCCTATGTATGTTGGCATTATGGGAAAGGGCAAGCTCTGAAACCTCATTCACAACGGATAAAGGTCGCTGTGAAGTAGCGGCATTGTCAAAATAGACAAGCTTTCGCCCATAAACTTCCGTATCCAAAATTGGGAAAAGTTTCCGTACGTCAGATACACTCATGATTTTAATCAATTACACAATAATCTAACAAATTTACAGCGAGTTTTGAATTAATCCTAAAATCAAAAAGCTTTCTTCATATATTTGTCTGATAAAAAAAATAAAAATGTTCGAATACATAAAAGGAACCGTAGAGGAACTGAATCCTGCCGAAACAGTCATAGAATGCTCCGGCATCGGCTATGACATAATGATTTCTCTCCAGACCTTCGAGCAGCTCAAGAAGGGTCAGCAAGCAAAATTATTCCTTTACCATTATGTGAAGGAAGATGACGAACAACTGTACGGATTCGCGGAAAAAAGCGAAAGGGAAATTTTCAAGCAGCTTATCAGCATATCAGGAGTAGGAGTCAACACGGCAAGAGTAATACTCTCCACTTTAAACGCTGCGGAACTGAAAAGCGCAATCATAAACGAAGATGTCAACAGGATAAAGTCAGTAAAAGGAATAGGATTGAAGAGTGCACAAAGAATAATTCTGGAACTCAAGGACAAGATAAGCAAAGATGAAGCGGGAGAAAATATGTCCTCTATCAGAAACAGCGAAAATGAAGAGGCAAAAGAAGCTGCGGCTGCGCTCGAAATGCTCGGTTTTTCCAAACCGAATGTCGCCAAGGTTGTTTCTGATATAATAAAGAAGAGTCCGGAAGCTAAGGTTGAGGAGATTATAAAAGAAGCTCTTAAAAAACTATAAAAGATGTTCCACATGGAACATCTTTTATTATATCTCAATGTATTGGAACTACCTCTATCTATTGAAACAAACAAGCAAAACAGAAATATCTGAAGGAGAAATTCCGGAAATACGAGAAGCTTGTCCAATGGTAGCAGGTTTATATTTTTTAAGTTTCTGACGGCATTCAATCGACAAAGCCTTTACAGAATCAAAGTCAAAATTATCCGGAATCCTGACATAATCCAGTCTAGAAATTTTATTAGCCAATGCGGACTCCCTGTCAATATACCCTTTATATTTAACCGAAACTTCGACACTGTCTAAGATTTCATCTTTAAAAAGATCTGAAAGGGACGCAGGGATATTCGTAGAAATCAAATCCGTATCAGAAATAGAATTTTTCTCTTTTGTTCCACGTGGAACAAAATCCAAGATATCTTTAAATTTTACTTCGGGTCTGGACAAAAGATTTGAAACGGATTTTGACTCGGAAAGCGGGGCAGACCCTTTTGACAAAAGATAAGGATTGGCTAATTCCGGTTTAAGCTTATACTCCTCTGAAAAATCGATAAGTTTCTTAACTGAGGAATACTTCTTCAATGTAAACTCATATCTAGCCAAAGACGCAAGACCAAGTTTATATGACTTTTCAGTAAGTCTCTCATCGGCGTTGTCTTGCCTGAGTATAATACGATACTCGGCACGGGAGGTGAACATCCTGTAAGGTTCATCGACACCCTTGGTTATAAGGTCATCAATGAGAACACCGATATAAGCCTCATTTCTTGAAAGTACAAACGGGTCAGAGCCCACCACCTTCAAATGAGCATTAATCCCGGCCATAAGTCCTTGAGCAGCAGCTTCTTCATATCCGGTTGTCCCGTTGACCTGACCGGCAAGAAAAAGTGAATCAACAATTTTAGACTCTAAGGAAGCTTTCAGATAAACCGGGTCAAAATAATCATATTCAACAGCATAAGCCGGTTTAAAAATCTTCGCGTTTTCAAATCCGCTGATTGCATGCAAAGCATCTATCTGAACATCAAGCGGAAGCGAAGAAGAAAAACCCTGAAGATAATACTCTTTAGTATCCGAACCTTCAGGTTCAAGGAAAAGCTGATGTGAATCCTTGTCCGGAAAAGTACGGAGCTTATCCTCTATGCTCGGACAATAGCGGGGACCTTTTCCATGAATAAGGCCTGAAAAAAGAGGAGAATCCTTGAACCCGGATCGTAGAATGTCATGAACCTTTTCATTGGTATGGAAAATGAAACACGGCATCTGCTCCTTGTTTCCTTCAACTGAAGATGGAACGGGAAGGTAGGAAAACTTGCGCGGCAAAACATCTCCTTTCTGAATCTGGGCAACAGATGTGTCAACAGAAGAAAAATCAATTCTAGGAGGAGTGCCGGTTTTCATACGCGAAGAAGGAATTCCCATAGAGACGAGCTGCTCTGTCAATCCATAGGAGGCAAGCTCCCCTATCCTGCCACCGTCAAATTCCGTACGGCCGATGAACATCTTGCCGCTGAGAAAGGTTCCTGCGGTAAGAACAAGTGCCTGAGATTTAAAAATTGCACCGGTCCGTGTACAGACGCCCGTAATTTTTGAACCCTCGAAGAGAAATCTGACGGCACAATCAACGTAAATATCTAAATTAGAAGTAGTTTCAAGAATCTTTCGCCATTCGAGCGAAAAATGTAATTTGTCACATTGGGCACGCGGACTCCACATGGCCGGACCTTTGGACATATTCAGCATACGGAACTGAAGAGTAGTCCTGTCGGTAACGATTCCGGTATATCCTCCAAGAGCATCAATCTCACGTACAATCTGACCTTTGGCGATACCGCCGACAGCCGGATTGCAAGACATTTTTGCAAGCCCGTTCAAATCCATCGTCAAAAGCAGAACGGAGGATCCCAAATTTGCCGCCGCGGCCGCAGCTTCACAGCCGGCATGTCCGCCGCCGACAACTATGACATCATAATATTTTTCCATTACAGAGATTTTCTGAATTCCAGATAATAGTTTTCCTTGTAACGCATCATCTTCTTCTCCTCATCCGTATGGTCGTCATACCCTATCAGATGAAGAAGACCATGGACCATTACACGACAGAGTTCATCGAAAAAGTCTGTTTTGTAGAATTCAGAATTGGCCTTGACAGTGTCGACACTGACAAAAAGGTCACCGGAAAGAGTATTGTCTTCACAATAATCAAAGGTGATGATGTCAGTATAATAGTCATGTCCAAGATATTTTCTGTTAATGTCCAGTATGTATGGATCAGAACAGAAAATGATGTTGATCTGACCTAAAATCCTGTTCTCCTTTTCAGCGACATCCTTCAACCATGAACTGTTCGATCTGCGTCCGCTGAACTTGAAATCCGTGTCTTCAAAAAAATATGAAACCATCCTGTGAAAAACTTTGTGCAAAACTACAATAATTAAAGAGAAAAATTTGAAAACAAAAGAAATATTTCTAACTTTACCACGCTAAAGCTGTTACTTTATAAAACGAAGAAAACTAAAAAATAATATGGAAGTCAAAAAAACACCTAAAGCGAGCCTCGAAAACAAAAGGTTTCTCTTTGCGGAAATCGGTTTCGTAATCGCACTGCTTATTGTCCTCGGAGCTTTCGAGTACAATTCAAAGGAAAAGCAAACCTCAGTCTTTGACGAGCAGGAGACCGTAGTTGAGGTAGAGGATATGGTACCTGTTACACAGCAGGAACAGACCCCTCCCCCCGAAGCAGCTCCGAAAATCCCTGTACTTTCAGACCAGATCGACATCGTGGACGATGACATCAAAGTCGACGATTCCAACCTGATCAACCTTGAGGACGATTCGAATCTCGGTGTCGAAATCATGGACTATGTAGAAGAAGTTCAGGAAGAAACGGTCGAAGAAGAAGCTATCCCCTTCCAGCTTGTTGAGGAAAAGCCTTCATTCAACGGCGGCGATGCGAACGAATTCTCAAAATGGGTGAACTCCAAACTCGTCTATCCTGAAATCGCAAGGGAAAACGGAGTGTCAGGCCGTGTAACTCTCCAGTTCACCGTTAACGCAGACGGTACCGTTTCAAACGTGAAAGTACTTCGTGGAGTTGACCCTTCACTGGACAAAGAGGCTGTCAGAGTCGTTTCCAGCTCACCTAAGTGGAAACCCGGAAAACAGAGAGACCGTGCAGTCAAAGTTACTTATACCTTCCCTGTTATATTCCAACTGAGATAAAATCTTACAAAACAACTATAAAAGGCTGGTCAAACATGATTTTGGCCAGCCTTTTTCTGAAATTATGGCAGAAGAGAACAGATTGACAAAAGAAGAAGAAAAGGCCGTCTTCGTAGGAATAATCAAGAACGGAGACGATGAAAACAAAATAAAAGAATATCTGGACGAATTGGAATTCCTTGCTCTCACAGCAGGTGCAAAGGGAGACAGGAAATTCATCCAAAGAGTCGACAAGCCGGACAATGCTACATACATAAGAAGCGGAAAACTCGAAGAAATAGCCCAATACTGCGAAGAAAACAGCATAAGGTATGTCATTTTCGATGACGAACTGTCCGGAATACAGCAAAGGAATGTCGAAAAGATAATAAAGACAAGCTCGGTAATAGACAGGACAAGCCTGATTTTGGAAATCTTCGCACAAAGAGCCAAAACAGCATACGCGAAAATGCAGGTCGAACTGGCTAAATACAACTACATGCTGCCGAGGCTTGCAGGCATGTGGACCCATCTGGAAAGACAAAGAGGAGGCAGAGGAACGAGAGGAGGTATGGGTGAAACCCAGATTGAAGTGGACAGGAGAATAGTAAAAGAAAGGATTAACAGACTCAAGGAACAGCTGAGGAAAGTCGACAGACAGATGTCCACGCAAAGGGGCAATAGAGGCTCTCTGGTGAGGCTTGCGCTCGTCGGATATACAAATGTAGGCAAAAGCACTTTGATGAATATTCTGGCCAAATCTGACGTTTTTGCCGAGAACAAGCTGTTCGCAACGTTAGATACGACCGTCAGAAAGGTCGTGATAGAAAACGTACCATTTCTGCTGAGCGATACGGTAGGGTTCATAAGAAAACTCCCTACCCAACTGATCGAAGCATTCAAAAGCACACTTGATGAAGTCAGGGAAGCAGATATCCTGATACATGTCGTGGACATATCTCACCCTGATTTCGAAGAACAGATGAAGGTGGTAGAAAACACTCTCAAGGAAATAGGTGCCGGAAACAAACCGGTATATGTGGTCTTCAACAAGATAGACGCATACAGTTACGAAGAGTACGACGAGTTCTCAATCGAACCGAAAAAAAAGAACACCATAAGTCTTGAGGAACTGAAAAACAGCTGGATAGCTCAGGAAAAAACACCTTGCATCTTCATCTCGGCAAAAAACAGGACGGGAATACCGAAGCTGAGAGAAGATATCTACAAAATGGTAGCGGAAATCCATGCAGGAAGGTATCCTTTCAACAACTTCCTGTGGTAATCTTGTCTTGCGGTAATCTTTAAAAACAAGTTGCAGAACCCTGTTTACGTTTCTGTATCCTGTTGCATAATAAATAAATTAGGTCAGCCCATGCAAAGGTTGACCTAATTCTTAATGCAGACTCCTTTCGGAGATAAACGGCGATATCTTTTAAATTATTGCTATTCAGAGAATTTAGCTTTGAGGAACTCTCTGTTTAGACGTGCGATATGCTCAACAGAAATTCCTTTAGGACATTCCATTTCGCAGGCACGGGTGTTGGTGCAGGCTCCGAATCCGAGCTCATCCATCTTCGCAACCATCGAGCGGGCTCTTCTTGCAGCCTCAGGACGACCCTGGGGAAGAAGCGCAAGAGAACTTACTCTCGCAGCGACGAACAGCATCGCAGAACCGTTCTTGCAGGTTGCAACACATGCGCCGCAACCTATGCAGGCAGCCGCATCCATGCTCTTTTCGGCAACATCGTGAGGAATGAGAATATCATTCGCATCCTGAGCGGAACCTGTACGTACAGAGATGAAACCGCCGGCCTGTAGAATCTTGTCAAAAGCAGATCTGTCCACCACAAGGTCCTTAATTACAGGAAATCCGGAACTTCTCCAAGGCTCTACCGTAATCGTTGCACCGTCCTTGAAATGACGCATGAAAAGCTGACACGTAGTGACGTGATCGTCAGGACCATGCGCTCTTCCGTCTATGTAAAGCGAACATGCTCCGCATATACCTTCGCGGCAGTCATGGTCAAAAGAAACCGGACCGCTGGATTTGCATCCTTTGTCAACTGCAACAGGATCATTTCCTTCCCTGATCAGCTGTTCATTGAGGATATCGAGCATTTCAAGAAAAGACGCGTCCTCCTCTATTCCTGAAACATGGTATGTCTCGAAATGACCTGTATCCTTAGCGTTTTTCTGACGCCATATCTTGAGATTGAAATCCATATCAATTAGTCTTTATAGTTTCTGGTAGCAACCTTGATGAACTCGTATTTCAAAGGCTCTTTATGGAGCTCAGGCTCCTCGTCTTCTCCTTTATACTCCCAAGCCGCAACATACATGTAGTTTTCATCGTCACGTTTGGCCTCTCCTTCGGGAGTCTGGCTTTCAATTCTGAAATGTCCGCCGCAGGACTCCTTCCTGTTCAGGGCATCCCTTGCCATAAGCTCGCCTATCTCAAGGAAATCCGCAAGACGGAGAGCTTTTTCGAGCTCCTGGTTGAACTGATACTGATCTCCAGGAACATTCACGTCACTCCAGAACTCCTTCTTCAGTTCCTTTATCTCGCCGATGGCCTTCTTCAGACCTTCTTCATTTCTCGCCATACCTACATATTCCCACATTATATGGCCGAGTTTCTTGTGAATGGAATCAACGGTCTGCTTGCCTTTTATCGAGAACAGCTTGTCTATGCGATCCTGAACGGACTTTTCAGCGGCGGCGAATTCAGGAGCGGAAGTGTCGGTCTTAGGCTCTGCGAACTTGTGTGAAAGATAGTCTCCTATGGTGACAGGGAGAATGAAGTAACCGTCTGCCAGACCCTGCATCAGAGCCGAAGCACCGAGACGGTTTCCGCCGTGATCCGAGAAGTTGGCCTCACCGATAGCATAAAGTCCGGGCACGGTGGTCTGAAGATCATAATCCACCCATATTCCGCCCATCGTATAGTGGATGGCGGGGTAAATCATCATAGGCTCTTTCCATGGTGAAGAATTGGTTATCTTCTCATACATCTGGAAAAGGTTGCCGTACCTTTCTTCAACTTTCTGATGTCCAAGCCTCTTTATGGCTTCGGAAAAGTCGAGGAACACAGCCAGTCCGGATTCGTTGACTCCGAAGCCGGCATCGCATCTTTCCTTTGCGGCTCTGGAAGCGACGTCTCTCGGAACAAGGTTTCCGAAAGCGGGATATCTTCTTTCGAGATAGTAGTCTCTGTCTTCTTCAGGAATCTGGGAAGCCTTTATCTCATGCTTTCTGAGTTTCATCACATCTTCCTTCTTCTTGGGAACCCAGATGCGTCCGTCGTTGCGGAGAGACTCGGACATGAGGGTCAGCTTGGACTGCTGTTCACCATGGACAGGAATACATGTAGGATGTATCTGTGCAAAGCATGGATTTGCAAAATAAGCTCCCTTCTTGTAACACTGCCATGCAGCTGAACCGTTGCTGTTCATGGCGTTGGTGGAAAGGAAGTAAGTATTTCCGTATCCGCCGGTCGCAATCACGACGGCATGGGCGCCGAACCTTTCAAGCTTGCCGGTCACGAGGTTTCTGGCAATGATGCCTTTGGCCTGTCCGTTGATGACGACAAGGTCAAGCATCTCATGACGCGGATAGCTCTTGACAGTCCCGGCGGCTATCTCCTTGTTCAAGGAAGCATACGCACCGAGCAGAAGCTGCTGTCCGGTTTGTCCCCTTGCATAAAATGTACGGCTGACCTGAACGCCTCCGAAAGACCTGTTCGCAAGATAACCGCCGTACTCGCGGGCAAAAGGAATACCTTGCGCAACACATTGGTCAATGATAGCTGCACTCACCTCGGCGAGACGGTAAACGTTTGCTTCTCTTGAACGGTAATCGCCTCCCTTGATGGTATCGTAGAAAAGACGATAGACGGAGTCATTGTCATTCTGGTAATTCTTAGCGGCGTTGATACCTCCCTGTGCGGCGATTGAATGCGCACGGCGAGGTGAATCGCTTATGCAGAATATCTTGACATTATAGCCAAGCTCACCAAGTGAAGCGGCGGCTGACGCTCCTCCAAGACCTGTACCTACAACAATTATTTCAAGTTTTCTCTTGTTGTTAGGGCTGACAAGACGGATTTCGGACTTTCTTTTGGTCCATTTTTCCGCAAGAGGTCCATCAGGAATCTTAGAAATTAATTTATCGGCCATACAATTTATAGTTGGATTATAGGAATCTGTTTTAAATTATTTTGCAATTTTAGCTATTTTTGGGATAATCCGCAATTAAATTACATCTTTAGAGTCAAAAACCGTAGGTTCTTCAAAATCTTCTCCTCCATTCTTCTTCAAATAGCTCTCAAGTCCCAGATGTCTGTACGACATTTCAGTAGCTATACGTCCCCTCGGAGTCCGCTGTATGAATCCTTCTTTTATAAGAAAAGGCTCGTAAACCTCTTCCAAAGTGCCGGAATCCTCTCCGACAGCCGTGGCTATGGTGCTTATTCCCACAGGACCGCCTTTGAATTTCGTTATTATGGTCCTTATGATCTTGTTGTCTATCTGGTCCAGTCCCCTCTTGTCTATGTTCAACGCATCAAGGGCATAACGGGCTATCCCAAGGTCAATGTGGCCGTCGCCTTCGACCTGGGCGAAATCCCTGACTCTCCTGAGCAAAGCATTTGCGATACGCGGCGTTCCCCTGCTGCGCATGGCTATTTCCGCGGACGCTTTCCGGTCTATGCCTATCTTCAATATGCCGGAACTTCTTTCCACAATCCTCACAAGATCATCTACATCATAATACTCCAGGGCGAAAGTGATTCCGAATCTGGCACGCAGCGGAGCGGTAAGCAATCCGCTTCTCGTCGTGGCTCCGACAAGAGTGAAAGGGTTGAGGCTTATCCGAACTGAACGGGCACCGGGGCCTTTGTCGATCATTATGTCGATAACATAATCTTCCATCGCGGAATAGAGGTATTCCTCCACTTCCGGAGAAAGCCTGTGTATCTCATCTATGAAAAGCACATCGCCTTCTTCAAGGGAAGTAAGCAGCCCCGCCAGGTCTCCGGGTTTGTCAAGCACCGGTCCGGAGGTGATTTTCATGTTTACACCGAGCTCATTGGCAATGATGTTGGCCAACGTGGTCTTGCCGAGACCGGGGGGACCGTGAAAAAGAACGTGATCCAGAGGTTCTCCGCGCATCTTCGCGGCCTTGATGAATACTTTGAGATTGGATATTATTTTGCTTTGGCCGGTGAAATCAGACAAATCCCGAGGTCTGATAATTCCGTCCAAATCCTTATCTTTACCGCCGCTTTGAGAATACGGGTTGAAATCTTCGGCCATTCAAACATCAAAATTAATACAAATATAGTTATTTATATTTTTGTTTTTGTTGTTATGATAGTTCTGAGGATTTGTTGATAACGTAGTTATGTAATTGATAATCAATCTTGTATTTTAAGCTATATTTTGTTGAAAACCCTTGTTTTGCCAATCGGCGGATTGTTGAAAAGAAAATGGCTTCAATGTTTTCCTCGGCTCTCCGGTCTTTTTTAACTTTTGATCAACCGGTTTTTCAACACTTGTCAACATTTGATTGTTAATAAAAAATGGATGTCTGCGTTTCCTCCTCCGCTGTTCTTGCAGAAAGAATTGCGAGATGTAAAGATACTTATTGCAGCGGTCTTTTTCTTAGCGCCCGTTGGTTTGTTCTTGGTCAAATAGCCGGGAAAGGTACTCACATTGTCGTTCTTCCGAATTCGGAAGCTGCCGAGTATTGCGCGTCCGATTTGTATGACATAGTGGAAGGTGACAGGGTTTTTTATCTTCCGGATTCAGGTAAAAAAGTAGAGAGGAGCAATTACAAATCGTCTCTCGGAGTGCAGAGGACCTCGGCGATTGGAAAAATAGTGGAGAAAGGCGGTGATGACGGACTTCTTGTCATAGTGACTTATCCGGAAGCTTTGGAGGAAGGAATTCCTGCGGCATCGGAGATAGAGGAATCCGTGCTCAAGATAAAGGTGGGAGATGAAATCAGCCACGATGAAATCCGTAAAAAACTTTATGAGAAGAAGTTTGAAAAGACGGATTTCGTATCCGCTCCGGGCCAGTATTCCATAAGAGGTTCCATAATAGACGTTTTCTCGTATTCCGACAATAATCCATACCGCATATCCTTTTTCGGAGATGAAGTGGAGAAGATAAGCGTTTTCAACTGCAATACTCAGCTGTCCGTAGAGAACAGGAATGAGGTGGAGATATATCCTGACATAGTTGCCGGAGAAAGTGTTGAAGAAAGAAAGGTGACGGATATTTTTCCTGAAGATTCTACCGTATGGCTCGATTCTTCGGACATGTACAGAGACAAGGATTTCTTTGCCGGACTGTCTTCATTCAGGCGGGTGTTCATGGACACTCCCCTGTCCGCGGCCGATGCAGATCCTGTGAAGTTCAACGTTTCCCCGCAGCCTGTATTCAACAAAAACTTCGAACTGCTGTCATCTGACATAAGTTCCAAGATAGAAAACGGGTATAAGGTATATATATACGGAGAGAAGAAGTCTCAGCTGGAGAGGTTGAGTTCTATACTTTCCAGAAACGGAGCCTATCTGCCTGAGTTCGTGCCCGAAAAAAACATCCACGCAGGATTCATAGACAACGACGGGAAAATATGCTGTTATTCCGATCATGAAATTTTCGACAGATTCCACAGGGTGGCCATAAGGAGATCGGTGGAGAAATCGGAGCAGCTCACGCTAAATGACATATCATCTTTCAATATAGGCGATTACATCGTGCATATCGATCACGGTGTGGGAGTGTTCGGCGGACTTGTGAGGATGAAGGATGACAAAGGCAGGATGCATGAGGTCGTAAAACTCATGTATAAAGACGGCGATGTTGTTTTTGTATCCGTGCATTCTCTGCATAAGATATCCCGTTACAGGTCCAAGGATTCAGTCCCGCCCAAAATCAACAAGCTCGGTTCGGGGACGTGGCAGGCTCTTAAGAACAAGGCCAAGTCGAAGGTAAAGGACATCGCCAAGGATCTGATAAACCTTTATGCAAAAAGAAAGTCTTCGCATGGATTTGCTTTTTCACCTGACACATACATGCAGGAAGAGCTTGAATCTTCTTTCATGTATGAGGATACCCCGGATCAGGTTACGGCTACCAGGGCAGTGAAAAAGGATATGGAAGACAGCAGTCCCATGGACCGTCTAGTATGCGGTGATGTAGGGTTCGGCAAAACCGAGATAGCCGTGAGGGCCGCTTTCAAGGCAGCCTCTGACAGCAAGCAGGTTGCAGTGCTCGTACCTACTACCATCCTTGCATTCCAGCACTACAATACTTTCAGGAACAGGCTTAAGGATTTTCCGTGCAATATAGAGTATGTGAGCAGGATGCGGACCGCAAAAGAGATTTCCGACATAAAGAAAAGATTGAAAAGCGGAGATATAGATATCCTCATAGGTACTCACAAGATATTGGGTAAAGATTTTGTATTCAAAGATTTGGGATTGCTTATCATAGACGAGGAGCAGAAATTCGGAGTGGGTGCAAAAGAAAAACTTAGACAGCTGAAGGAATCGGTGGATACTCTCACTCTCACGGCGACCCCTATTCCGAGGACATTGCAGTTTTCCCTTCTCGGGGCGAGGGATCTTTCCATCATCAGCACTCCTCCTCCCAACAGGATACCGACTCAGACGGAGATAATCCTTTTCGACGAAGAAGAGATAAGAAGCATCATCGATTACGAACTGAAACGGGGAGGGCAGGTTTTCTTCCTGCACAACCGGGTGGAGGAACTCCAGTCCATATATGACATACTTCACAGGCTCGAGCCCGACATGAAGATAGGTATCGGACACGGCCAGATGGATCCGGGACAGCTTGAAAACGTGATGATGGATTTCATAAACGGAGATTATGACATGTTGCTGTCAACTACCATAATAGAAAACGGACTTGACATTCCTAACGCCAATACCATAATCATCAACCAGGCTCAGAATTTCGGTCTCAGCGATCTCCATCAGTTGAGAGGACGTGTCGGACGTTCCAACAAAAAGGCTTTCTGCTATCTGATTGTGCCTCCTCTTACGACGCTTACCGAGGATGCGAGGCGAAGGCTGAAGGCCATAGAAGAATTCTCCGATCTCGGCAGCGGATTCAACATAGCCATGCAGGATCTTGACATAAGAGGTGCGGGTAACCTGCTTGGAGCGGAGCAGAGCGGATTCATCGCGGACATGGGATATGAGACCTACCAGAAGATTCTGGCGGAGGCGATGGAAGAACTCGGACTGGAAACGGGGCTTTCTTCGAAAAATGTCAAGGACAGCTATGTGGAAGACTGCACCATAGAGACAGATCAGATAGCTCTCATACCTGACAGTTACATAGATGTGAATGCGGAGAAAATCAGGATTTACAAAGAGCTGGATTCCCTGCGTACCGGTGAGGAGCTTGAAAAAATGGCGTCACGGGTACAGGACAGGTTCGGAGACATGCCCGAAGAGCTCAAGAATCTGTTCGATATAGTCAGGATAAGGCAGATGGGCGAGAAGGGAGGATTCGAGAAGATAATCATCAAGAACGGTATAATGATAGCATTCCTGATTTCCAATCAGATGTCTTCCTATTACCGCTCGCCCGAATTCAGCCGCGTGCTGGAGAATATAAGCCGCTATGACAGATTGTTTGAATTCAACAACAACAACGGAAAGAACAGAGTCATATCCCGTAATGTAGGATCTGTCGGGAAGGCAAAGGAATTGATGGAAAAACTGGTTTAGACATGTCCAATCTTATCATAGACATAGGCAATACCGCCGTGAAGGCTTCACGTTCGGACGGAAAGACAATCGGTAAGACTTACAGATACCAGGGAGAAAAGACCCGGAGTTTCATAAATGGCCTGGCAGAAGAGGAAAGACCTGAAGTAATGGTGATTTCCTCGGTGTATGATATTTCATCCGCCGATGAGAGCATTTTCAGAAAAGAGTGCGGAAAGCTGGTCATTCTCGACGGAAGACACAGGGATGTGTCGAAAGAAGAAAAACTCCCGGACTACATCACCTATGACAGGGCCGCGTCAGTCATAGCCGCGAGACATCTTTTCAGAGGCAAGGGATGCACCATAATTGATTTCGGGACTACCATGACCGTGGATTTCATAGACGGGGACGGCAATTACCTTGGCGGCAATGTTTCCCTGGGCTGCAGGACGAGATTCAAGGCTCTCAACAGGTATTCCAGGGCGCTTCCGCTCGTGAACATGCCGTCGGATGTTCCTTTGCCGGGAGAATCTTTTGAAACTTCCATAAGTTCAGGTGTCATTTCAGGCATGGAGTTTGAGATATCGGGCTACGCCGATCTTTTTCCTGAAAATAACATTATTTTCACGGGAGGTGATGCGATTTATTTTGCAAAAAGAGCGAAAAAATCCATATTTGTAGTTTGTAATTTGGTTTTAATCGGCTTGGCTATAATTGCTGACAGATATGTCGAAAAGATTTAGCGGAATAGTAGCGGTAATTATTCTTTCTTGCATTTCAGTTCTTTCCTATTCTCAGGACGGAGCTGACAACGCATTTTCGCCCTATTCCATTTTCGGGATAGGCGATCTGTCACCGGAAGGATCCGCACGCGAGCGTTCCATGGGCGGGGTAGGCATAGCCGGAAGGGACAGAAGGTACATAAACATGACCAATCCTGCTGCGGTAACGGCGAGGGACACGCTTTCCGTGATGTTCGACATAGGACTTGTCAACGACAACAGGATTTTTCGTCAAAACGGTATCAAGTCGGCCAACAACACTTTCAACATAAACAACATAGCCATTTCTTTCCCGATTTGGAAAAAGACAGCCGCCATGGTAGGGCTCAAGCCTTTCAGCAGTGTCGGGTACAAATATTCCTACAATGTCGATGATCCGGAGCTTCTGGCCACTTCAGGATTCGTCACCTACGAATCAGACGGCAACGGAGGCCTGTACCAGCTTTTCGGAGCCGTAGGTACTACCTTGTGGAACAGGCTTTCAATAGGAGCCGAGGCCATTTATTATTTCGGAAACATAGACAAGGAGACCACCATGAGGTTCTCCCAGAGCAGTTTCCGTACCATAAGCAGCGGATACACTCTTCAGCTGAACTCTTTCGGTGCAAAGTTCGGAGTGCAGTATGAGAAACCTGTGGATGACAAGTATCTCACGTTCGCGGCGACATACAGGACCGGGTCCGGACTGAACGGACATGTCACCGATTACAAATACGCTTCCCTGTCCAGCACTGTCGATACGGTCTACCATAACATAGATACCCTTTCCAAGACACGGAGCGTTTCTCTCAAAAGTGAAATCGGGTTGGGCATATCCATAAGGAAGCCCGAAAAGTGGTCTGCGGAACTGAATTATGTTTTCAGCGACTGGTCTTCTTCTGGTATGGATGTTGCAACCGGGTTCGCCAACAATGGAAGTTCCGTTTTCTCAGCTGCACGTACTCAGTCCGTAAGAGCCGGATTTGAATATATTCCGAACAGAAACGATATCCGGTACTATCTGAGACAATGCGCATACAGAGGCGGTGTGTATTACCGGCAGGATTACTACAAGCTTGACGGTAATGCGGTGGGCTCCTATGGCATAACCTTGGGAATCACTTTGCCGGTTTTCCGCTGGTACAACGGATTGAGCATAGGAGTGGATGTAGGGCAGAGAGGCGGATTGAAAGGAAATATGGTGAAAGAGAATTATGCCACAGTCGTCATCGGCTTCAACATCCATGACCTTTGGTTCCTTAAGCCGAGATATGAATAGAGAACAATAAACATTAAAGCTATATGAAAAAAGTAACCGTAATCGCTCTTGCGGCGATAATGCTCTTCGGGAGCTATGCCGCCAAGGCACAAAGCAAATTCGGAGCGGACAGCGCAGAATGCATCAAATACCTGTCCTATTATACCGAATATTACAAGCAGAAGAACTATGACGAGGCAATTCCCAACTGGAGAAAGGCGTACAAGCTCTGCCCTCCTCAGGCTCGCCAGGGTCTGTTCGTTGACGGAACCGCTCTTGTCAGAAGGCTTATAACGAAGAATGCCGGCAATGCCGAATACAAGAAGGCGCTCGTAGACACTCTTCTCACGCTCCACGATACCAGAGCGCAGTATTATCCGAAGTATGCCACCACAGCTCTCAACAACAAGGGCACGGATCTGAACAACTACCTCAACGGAAACAACCAGGCCATCTATGACGGTCTTAACGAAATAATCGGCAAGCTCGGTGAAAATACCAAACCTTCCCTGCTTCTTTTCGATCTCAATTCGGCGATCAGCCTTTATCAGGACGGAAAACTCGGTGCGGAGGATGTGATAAACACGTACCAGAAAAACATAGCCCTCGTTGACGGGATGAAACCTGACAATGACAACGAGAAGACTCAGATAGAAAACGTCAAGACCGACATGGAGTCCCTCTTCATCCAGAGCAAGGTGGCAAGCTGCGAAAACCTCATAGCACTCTTTACTCCCAGATATGAAGCCAATCCCAACGATCTCGACCTCGCGTCCAACATCGTGAAGATGATGTCATCTACGGAAGGCTGCACGGACAATGACCTTTACCTCAACGCGGCCACGACCGTCCACAAACTCAATCCTTCTGCAGAAAGCGCTTACTATCTTTTCAGACTCAATTCCGAAAAGAATCCTGCCGAGGCTATCAAATACATTGAAGAAGCTCTTGCAAGCCCGGATCTCAACCCCGACAATATAGCGAAGTACAATTTCGAGTACGCTACCGTATGCGTCAAGAACGGAATGGGCGCAAAAGGATATGCTGCTGCAGAAAAGGCTCTCGAGGCTGATCCTTCCTACGCCGGAAAGTGCTACTACCTTATGGGAACCATCTGGGGCACCATGTCCTGCGGCGGTGATGAGATTTCAAGGCGCGCTCCCTACTGGGTTGCCTGCGATTACATGAACAAAGCCAAAAATGCGGATGAGTCTCTTGCCGAATCCTGCGACAACATGATCCGCCAGTACAGGGTATATTTCCCTCAGACTGCCGATGCGTTCATGTATGACATCACCGACGGACAGTCATATACCGTCTCCTGCGGAGGACTCAGAGCGACTACTACCGTAAGAACACAGAAATAGGGTCCCTTGAAAAAAGGATTGCAAATACTTAAGATGATGGCAACCGCTTTTACGGTTGCTATCGTCTTTTTTTCGTGTAAATCAAAGCTTTCGGAAGCAGAATCCATAGATTTGTCTTCAACTCCTCTGCAGACCGTTGACAGCGTCTATCTGACACAGACAAAAAACGGGCAGATAGAGCTCCGGGTACGGACCGGAAAGATGGAGAGATATGACACCGATTCTCTCACTTATGAAGTTTATAGCGGGGGCATGAATGTCTATGCCTACAAGCCGGACGGGGTTCTGGAATCGACCATCGAGTCGGATCAGGCAAGGCATGAGACATGGAAAAGGGAAGGAAACACTGAGGAGGTGTGGATGGCTACCGGCAATGTGGTCATTAAAAACATCGAAAAGGATGAGACCATGGAGACCGACACGATATATTGGGACCGCACAAAAAAGGAGATTTATACCGACAGCTACATCAGGATGTATTCTCCGGACGGTTTCATGCAGGGCTACGGGATGAGATCCGACGAACGTGCCCGCAACTCCATTATTCTCAGACCTTTCAACAGTTACGGCGTGGTAGTGAAGGATACCTCGGCCGTTTTCGTGGATTCAACGAACTTTATAGGGCCTTTGATAGGCAGAAAATGATGTTTATCCGTTTTGGCAATGATTTAATGACGGAATTTTATTATCTTCGCAGTCTATGCGTTTAGAAAACTAAAATAATAAATACAATGGCGGTACTTGAAAAAATTCGCGTGAAGTTCGGTATAGCGGCCTCAATCATTATAGCGATCGGTCTGCTGTCCTTCATTGTCGATCCAAGTGAAATCATAGCTGCGGTGCAGAACATGTCGTCCAAATACGATGTCGGCGAAATCAACGGCAAAGCTATAACCTACAATGATTTCCAGGACGAAGTGGAGAACATGACGAAAATCAACGAACTCGTTTCCGGAACTTCTGCACAGAGTTCAGAGGCACAGGCTCAGACCAGAAATGCCGTCTGGCAGAACCTCATATACAAAAACCTGTTTTTGAAGAAGGCGCAGGCCGCAGGCATCCGTGTCGGTCAGGCCGAGATGATAGACCTTACGACGGGGGCGAATCTTTCACCGCTCATTTCACAGAATGCTGCTTTTCTTGATGAGAACGGTCAGTTTTCTGCCTCGCAGCTTTCCAATTTCATCCAGAGCATCCCTTCCGATCAGACAGGAAGCCTGAAACTGTATTGGGACTACCTCCAGACTTCGATTTCCAACGCTCAGTACGCTCAGAAATACAATTCACTTTTCACCGAAGGAAGTTTCACCAACGCTCTTCAGGTGCGCCGGGAGATTGCCGAAAACAACAACACGACCGACGTCGATTTCATAATGGTTCCTTTCGGATATCAGGTGGATTCCACCATCACGGTGTCCGACAGCGAGATAAAGGAATACTACAAATCCCACAAGCGTTTCTACAAGCAGCTTGCTAACCGTGACATGGAATATGTGGTGTTCGAGGTCGTGCCTTCACAGAAGGATATCGATGACACGAAGGCTTCTGTAGCCGACCTGTACGAAGAGTTCGCATCCACTGACAATGTCAAGGCTTTCCTTCTCAAGAATTCCGAAAGGCAGTATTCCGACTATTGGTACAAGAAAGGCGAGCTTTCCACGATTTATTCGGGCATTGATGATTTCGTATGGAACGGCACCGGTGAGGTTTCCGACATCCTTTCCAACAGAAATACGTTCTATGTTGCCAGAGTCATGGACAGCCGTATGATACCTGATTCGGCGTATGTAAAACACATACTCCTTCAGGGAACGGATGCCAGGCATGTGGCGGACAGCCTTGTGTCGGTGATAAAGAAAGGTGAAAACATTTCCAATCTCGCCGCAGTCTACTCGGCGGACAAATCTTCTTCCGCAGACGGTGAGCTCGGTTCCATAGGTTGGATGACCCAGACATACATGATTCCGGGGTTTGAGTCTGTCATCACCGCGAAAGTCGGTGAGCCTTATGTCGTTGATACCCAGTATGGCACCCATGTCATCCTTGTCACCAGGAAATCCGCTCCCGTCGCAAAGAAACAGGTTGCGATTTTCCAGAAGGAAGCTGTTGCGGGCAAAGAAACTTTCAACGACTACTATTCCAAAGCGAACACTTTTGCTACGGCTGCCGCAGGCGGGTATGAGAATTACAAGAAAGCCGTGGATACCCTCGGAGTATATTCACATCCGGTGAACGGGATGCTTGAAAGTTCGGAAAGCCTCGGTTCCATCGACAATACCAAGGAAGTTACGCGTTGGGTGTTCAGCAACAAGGCGGGCAAGGTTTCCCCGATCCTCACCATTGACAACAATTATTTCTTCATAGCTACGGTCAAGGCTGTCCACAAGGAAGGATATGCCACAGTCAGTGAAGTCGCCCCTTCTATCCGCCAGGCTCTTACCTTCAAGAAGCAGGGAGAAAAGAAGAGTGATGAAATCAAAGAAAAGATTGCCGGCATGAGCGATCTGCAGGCTATTGCGGAGAAACTTGGCGAGACTGTAAGCAGTCAGAGCGGCGTGGCTTTCTCATCGTTGAATGCACAGGCCCTCGATCCTTCATTCGTTGGTGCGCTTTCAGTCGCTCCTGAAGGGAAGATCTGCGGTCCGGTCATAGGATCCATCGGGGTATATGTCTTCAAGGTTACGGGGCGTGACACCGGTTCTTATTATACTGAGGATGATGCGAAGGCACGTGATGCCCAGTATGCCGCAAATTACAGCCAGTTCATCGTTCCTGTCATGATGGACGATGCGGGAGTTGAAGACAACAGAGCCAGATTCTATTAGCAGTCGGCTTTAAGATAAATAATGATATTGAAAAGGGGGAAGCGGTCAATCGTTTCCCCCTTTTCATTGTACAAGGTAATGGATTTGAGATTGTAGCATAGTTTTGGAATGTCAGTTTTTAGTAACTTTACAAAAAATTAGAGAGCATGAAATACGTTGAATTTCCGGAAAAGAAACCGGAAGCAAAGGACGGCAAGCAGGATCAGGGCAAGCAGGCTGAAAGCGGCAGAAATCCCAACGGCAACTGGTTCTGGTCTCTATTCCTGATGATAGTGTTCGTAACTCTCATCAACGGTTTGTTCCTCCCCGGGATGCAGGGCGGCAAGATAGTCCGGACCGACTACGGCAGTTTCATAAAAGACGTTGAAAGCGGAGGGGTTACGAAAGTTGAAATAGATGACAAGCAGATAAAATATACCAAAGGCAGGGACACGATCTATATAACGGGAGCTATGAATGATCCTGAGCTTGTGGACCGTCTGTCAGAGGCAAAGAGTCCCAACAAGGACGGCAAGATACAGTTCGACCAGGAAATTGAAAAAGACAACTCGCCTATTCTCAATTTTATCTTATGGTGGATTCTGCCCGGACTCCTTCTGTACTGGGCGTTCAGTGCCGCCTCCAGGCGCATCGGAAAGATGGGACAGGGAGGAATGGGCAATTTCATGTCCATAGGGCAGAGCGGTGCAAAGGTTTATGCGGAAAACGATATAAAGACGCGTTTTTCCGATGTGGCCGGTCAGGATGAGGCCAAGGACAGTCTTAAGGAGATTGTTGATTTTCTCCACAATCCGGAGAAATATACGGCGTTGGGAGCGCATCTTCCCAAGGGAGTTCTGCTTGTAGGGCCTCCCGGTACGGGAAAGACCCTCATCGCCAGAGCTGTCGCCGGTGAGGCCGGCGTGCCGTTCTTCTCCATTTCCGGTTCCGAATTCGTGCAGATGTTTGTCGGCATGGGTGCTGCCAAGGTCAGGGATCTGTTCACGCAGGCACAGGCCAAGGCTCCATGCATCATTTTCATAGATGAGATAGACGCAATCGGAAAGAGCAGGGAAGGGTCATTCAGCACCAATGACGAAAGGGAACAGACTCTGAACCAGCTGCTGACCGAGATGGACGGATTTGACGGCAACAAGGGTGTCGTCATCCTTGCGGCTACCAACCGTCCCGACAGTCTTGACAAGGCTTTGCTGAGGCCCGGCAGGTTCGACAGGCGTGTCCAGATGGAACTTCCGGATCTTCAGGGACGCAAAGCCATTCTTGAAGTCCACCTGAAGAATATCAGGCATGAAAAGATAGACATGGATCTTATCGGCCGTGCCACTGCCGGTTCTTCCGGAGCGGATCTGGCCAATATTGTGAATGAAGCTGCGCTGAGGGCTGTACGGGAGGGTAAGAAGGCTGCCGACACGAGTGACCTGGAAGAGAGCGTGGAGGTGGTCATGGCCGGCGAGCAGAGAAAGAATGCCGTGATATCCGCCGATGAAAAGAAGATCATCGCCTATCATGAGACGGGTCATGCCATGGTCGCCGCCATACAGAGCAATTCTGCGCCCGTGCAGAAGATTACCATCATCCCGAGGACTTCAGGGGCGCTCGGCTACACCATGCAGGTGGATGAGGGCGAAAAGTTCCTTTACAGCAAGGAGTATCTGCTCAACCGTCTCGCAACCCTCACCGGGGGACGTGTCGCAGAGGAAGTCATATGCGGAACTTGCACTACCGGAGCATCGAACGACATAGAACAGGCAACGAAAATGGCCAGGGCTATGATAACTACCTACGGCATGAGCGACAAATATGGCATGATGGCGCTTGAAACCAAGGGCAATGCCTATCTCGGCGGCCAGGGACAGCTTGCCTGCTCGGACGAAACAGCGGCCGACATTGACAGCGAAGTACGGGAAATGATAGCCTCCGCCAAAGAAAAGGCCCGCCGGATCATAACGGAACATATTCCTGAAATGCATGCGGCCGCGGAATATCTTCTCCAGAAAGAAACGATTACGGGAGAAGAGTTCATGAAGATATTGAAAGAAACGGGAGCGGAGAAAACCTCCGCCCCGGATGCTTAGACGTTGAACAGGAAGTGCATTATGTCGCCGTCTTTGACGACATAATCCTTCCCTTCTATTCCCATTTTTCCGGCTGCGCGTACGGCCGCTTCCGATTTGTAGTTCACGAAGTCGTCATATTTTATGACTTCGGCTCTGATGAAACCCTTCTCGAAGTCGCTGTGGATGACGCCTGCCGCCTTTGGTGCCTTATCCCCTTTGTGGATGGTCCAGGCCCGGCATTCATCGGCTCCTGCCGTGAAGAATGTCTGCAGACCGAGCAGACGGTATGCCCCCTGGATGAGTCTTACGACACCGGATTCCTTGAGGCCGAGTTCTTCCAGAAACATCTGCCGGTCCTCATAGCTGTCCATTTCAGCGATGTCCGCTTCCGTTTTTGCGGCTATCACCAGTATCTCGGCGTTTTCTTCTTTTACGGCTTCCCTTACGGCATCCACATAGGCGTTTCCTTTGGCTGCAGAGGCCTCATCCACGTTGCAGACATAGAGGACTTTTTTGTTCGTGAGCAGGAAAAGGTCTTTTGCCATGGCTTCTTCCTCTTCGTTTTGCAGGGGAACGCTGCGGCAGGATTTGCCTTGTAAAAGAGCGTCACGGTATCTTTCAAGCAGGGAGGCAAGCTTCCGGGCTTCCTTGTCCGCTCCGATTTTGGCTTGTTTTTCCACTTTTGCGAGCCTTGCTTCCACCGTTTCAAGGTCTTTTATCTGCAGTTCCGTATCCACGACTCCTTTGTCCCTGACAGGGTCGACGTTTCCGTCGACGTGTACGATGTTGCTGTCGTCGAAACAGCGCAGAACATGCAGGATGGCATCGGTTTCACGGATGTTGGCGAGAAACTGGTTCCCGAGTCCTTCTCCTTTGCTGGCTCCTTTCACGAGCCCCGCGATGTCCACGATGTCGACTGTTGCGGGAATGGTGCGTTTGGGTTTGCAGATTTCCGTGAGCACTTCAAGCCTTTTGTCGGGGACGTTGGTCGATCCCAGATTAGGTTCAATCGTGCAGAACGGGAAATTAGCGCTCTGTGCTTTGCCTGAGCTTATACAGTTGAAAAGAGTTGACTTTCCCACATTCGGGAGTCCGACAATGCCGCATTTCAGTGCCATGAAAAAAAATTTTAAGGGTCACAAAGTTAGTAAAATTCATGATTCTTTACCCGGTGTATCCGATTCGAGGCTTTATTTGCATTGTCATGAAAAAATGCATTGCCATGAAAAAGAAGATATCGGTGTTCCTTATGCTTTTTTTCTGTCTCAGGCTTGGAGGACAGGAAAAACCGGATTTGAGCATGATGTTCTGGAATCTTGAAAACTTCTTCGACTGGAGAGATGACGGAAGGAGCGATTCCGACAAGGAGTTTTCTTCTTATGGTGCAAGACACTGGACGAGGAAGAAATTCTATGCGAAATGCGAGGCGGTGGCCAAAGCAGTAATGTGGGTCGGGTCACGGGAAGGTTCCATGCCGGATGTGATCGGAGTTGCGGAGGTTGAAAACAGGTTCGTGCTCGAAAGGCTGGTCAATGATACCGTACTTAGGAAATACGGCTATCGTATCGTTCACTTTGAATCGCCTGACCCGAGGGGCATAGACCTTGGGCTGCTGTACAGGGAGGACAAGCTCGTGCTGCAGAATGCGGCCCCTCTGGAGATAAGGGAGGAAAAAGGGAAAGAGTTGAAAACAAGAGACATACTTTTGGCGGAGTTCAGGTTTAAAACGGCCGGATCGGCGGATGGCGCGGCTTCTTCCGATGAAAGTTTTGCCGTTCTTGTCAACCATCATCCTTCGAAGTATGGCGGAGCAGGAACAGGGTGGAAGCGGCAGGCGGCCCTGCGTCGTCTTGGGGAAGCTGCGGACTCTTTGGAAAAGGAAGGTATCAGCAATATTGCGGCGGCCGGGGATTTCAACGACACGCCCGACAATGTGGTTCTGCCCGAATCAGAAGGTTCCGGGCTTGTCAATCTGGCCGTGGCAATGGCCAAATCGGGCAGAGGGTCCATACGTTACAACGGAAAATGGGAGCTGATAGACATGTTCATGGTCTCTCCCGAGCTTGAGCCGATGGCTGAAATGGAAATCGTTGAAGTGCCGTTTCTTATGGTAAGAGACAATGTTCACGCCGGAGTGAAGCCCCTCAGGACCTATTCGGGGCCGAGATATCTGGGAGGAGTGAGCGATCATTGTCCCATATTGCTCAGGATTTGCCGTAAACCTTGATAAAGTCAAATCGGCTTGCTATTTTTGTAGAACGTGATGAAAAACATAAAAGCACTATAACTATGGACATGAATTCAAAAATAAGGGAGAAATTCAAGACTCTCTACGGCAAGGAAGGAAGAGTTTTCACTTCGTCAGGCCGTATCAACCTTATAGGCGAACATACTGATTATAACGGTGGTTACGTATTTCCCGGAGCGATCGATTGCGGTATAGTAGCTGAAATTTCGCTGAACGGAGGCGATAAGGTCCGTGCATATTCCATCGATTATGACGAGTTTGTCGAGTTCGGTCTCAAGGAGGAGGACAAGCCGGAGCAGGCATGGGCGAGGTACATCTTCGGAGTATGCCGTGAGACGGCAAAGAGAGGAGGAAAGGTAGAAGGCTTCGACACCGTTTTTGCGGGTGATGTTCCGCTCGGTGCGGGACTTTCTTCTTCCGCCGCGCTGGAGAGTACTTTCGCATACGCCATAAACGAACTTTTCGGCAACAAGACAGACAAGTTCGAGCTTGCCAAGATCGGACAGTCCACGGAGCACAACTACTGCGGAGTGAACTGCGGCATCATGGATCAGTTCGCTTCCATCTTCGGAAAGGCGGGAAGTCTCATCCGTCTGAACTGCAAGACATTGGAATATAAATATTTCCCTTTCAACCCCAAGGGCTACAGACTTGTCCTGATAGATTCATGCGTAAAGCACGAACTGGCTTCTTCCGCCTACAACAAGCGCCGTCAGTCCTGTGAGAATGCCGCCGCCGCCATCAAGAAGAATCATCCTGAGATAGAATACCTTAGCGACTGCAACAGGCTCTGGCTCGATGAGGTGCGCGGAGAAATTCCCGAGGAGGATTTCCTGAGGGCCGAGTATGTGATAGGAGAAGTCCAGAGGGTTCTGGATGTGTCCGATGCTCTGGAGAGAGGCGACTACGAGACGGTGGGAGAGATGATGTATCAGACCCATTTCGGCCTGAGCAAACTTTATGAGGTCAGCTGCGAAGAGCTGGATTTTCTCAACAAGCTCGCACGCAAGCACGATGTTACCGGCTCCAGGGTTATGGGCGGCGGCTTCGGAGGCTGCACCATCAACCTTGTCAGGGATGAACTCTACGATTCGTTCGTGAAGGATGCTGTCGACAAATTCACGGAAAAGTTCGGACATGCTCCGAAAGTCTACAATGTGGTAATCAGCGACGGTGCACGTGAACTTAAATAGGGGACTGCTTGACATAAAGACACTCCGTTACTGACGGAAACCGATGGGGGTGGCCGCAACGGTCATCCTCTTTTTTTGAGATAGATAAACCTACAAAAACATGAAAAGACTATTCTGCTCCCTGACTGTCCTGCTGACGCTGGCGACCGGACTTAGAGCCGATGAGGGAATGTGGCTGCTTCCTCTTCTTCAGAAAATGAACGCCGAGGCTATGGCCGACCTCGGATGCAGGCTTTCTCCTGAACAGATTTACAGCATAAACAACAGCTCTCTGAAGGATGCGGTCGTGCAGTTCGGCGGCGGCTGTACAGGTGAAGTTATTTCTAAAGAAGGACTTCTGGTTACAAACCATCATTGCGGATATTCGAGCATTCAGAGCCTGTCTTCTCCTGAGCACAATTATCTTGAAGACGGATACTGGGCAATGAAGAGGAATCAGGAAATACCTGTTCCGGGCCTTACCGTCACTTTCCTGGAGAGCATGACCGATGTCACTGAGGTGATAAACAAAGCTTACGAGGCTGCTTTGAAGGAATTCTCCGGAGAGGAAAATGCGGAACAAATCGCCGAGGCTGCCGCCAATGAGGCCAAAAGGGTCCTTGCAGAGCAGGCCAAAGCCGACATGCCGTCATGTAAGGTCACGGTGACAGGTTTCTACAATAACAACGCCTACTACCTGATAGCATATAAGATTTACAGGGACGTACGTTTCGTGGGAGCTCCGCCCGTATCTCTCGGAAAGTTCGGAGGCGATACCGACAACTGGGAGTGGCCGCGTCATACCTGCGATTTCTCCATGTTCAGGATTTATGCCGGCAAGGACAATGAACCTGCCGACTATTCGGAAGAGAATGTCCCTTATGTGCCTAAGCAGGCTTTGAAAATATCCCTTAAAGGCTTGAATGACGGAGATTTCTCAATGATAATCGGCTATCCCGGAAGAACTCAGCGTTTCCAGACTGCCGACCAGCTTGAGTCCATGATGAACATGTACGGAGTAGCCATAAAGGCCCGTACCGTCCGTCAGAATGAGATGCTGAAGAGCATGGAGGCGGATCCTGTCATCCGTTTGAAATATGCGAACAAATATGCCAGCTCATCCAATTACTGGAAAAAATGGCAGGGCGAGCAGCAGGCCTTTGACAAGCTCAACGTGATAGAAAGAGAACGGGAAAAAGAGGCTGATTTTACCAAATGGGTGAATTCCAACAAGAAAAGAAAGGAAAAATATGGCGATGCCCTGAAAAATATTTCAGAGGCCGTGGCCAGACAGAGGCTTTCTTATCATGATCTGTATCTGATCAACGAGTCTTTGGCCAAAATCGGATGCGTTGATGTCGCTTCCGATTTCCTGGCAGGATACAAGAATGCCGAAGACAGTCTTTCCGCTGTAAAAGAAGGGCTTGAGGCAGCGGCCGAGGCTTTTAAGGATTACGATCCGCAGACAGAAAAGAACATAGCGGCGGCGTTGCTCGATTTTTACAGGGAAAATGCGCGTCCTGAGCTATATCTTGACGAAATCGGTGATTTCGCGACCATGGATTTCAAGGAATATGTCGACGAACTTTTCTCCGAAAGCATTTTCGCCTCTGCGGAAAACCTCAGTAAAGCGGAGAACATGACCGCGGAAGAGATTTTCCGGGATCCGGCCATTCTGTTAGTAAATGCCGTCACCGGCAAGATGACGTCCCTGTATCCGCCCGTCATCGAAACCAGAAACCAGCTTAACAAAGGGACAAAAGATTTTGCCGCAGGTCTTCTCGAGTGGAACAGGGGCAAGGCTTCGTACCCTGACGCCAATTCCACCATGAGGCTTACCTATGGCAGCGTGAAATCCTATTCACCCAAGGACGGCGTTCTGTACAAGCATTATACGACGCTGAAAGGGGTCATGGAAAAAGAAAACCCCGACAGTTATGAGTTCAGGGTCCCTTCCAAGCTTAAAGAGCTGTACAAAGCCGCAGACTACGGCAGATACGCCGATGCCGATGGAGAACTCCCCGTATGTTTCCTTACCAACTGTGACATCACCGGAGGCAATTCGGGCAGTCCCGTCATGAATGCCGATGGAGAACTTGTAGGATTGGCATTCGACGGCAACTGGGAGTCCATGTCCAGCGATGTGATGTTTGAACCGGATTTGCAGAGATGCATCTGCGTGGATATCCGTTATGTACTTTTTGTGGTGGACAAATTCGGCGGTGCGGGCCATCTGCTGAAGGAAATGGAAATAGTGAAGAGGTAAGATGATGAAAAAGGAAGATGTCATAGCTTTGCTGGGAGAGGTGAAGCATCCGGGCAGGGATGACAAGTCGCTGCTGGAGCTCGGCATGGTTGAAAGCGTGCAGGTAGAAGGGAACAGGATAAGCGTGGTGCTGTCATTTCCGAAACGCCGCGATCCTCTGGCCGAGTACCTGACGGGATGCGTGAGGGCGGCGGTTTACAGAAACGCACCTGCCGGTACGGAGATAGAAGTCAAGACCGTAGTTAAGGAAGACCCTGCTCCCAAGAAAAGCAATGTCCTGAACCTTGGACTCGAAGAGTTGAACAATGTCAGGCACATAATAGGAGTCGCATCAGGAAAGGGCGGTGTAGGGAAGTCCACCGTTGCCGTCAATCTTGCCGTCGCGCTCGCCCGGCTCGGCTATAAGGTCGGTCTTGCCGATGCCGACGTCTACGGGCCTTCAGTCCCCGTCATGACAGGAACGGAAGGGGCCGTTCCCGATGCCATGGAAGACAACGGCAAGGAGGTCATTCTCCCGATAGAGAAATATGGAGTGAAGTGGATGTCCATAGGTTATTTCGCCAAGGAAGGCCAAGCGCTCATCTGGAGGGGTCCCATGGCGTGCAATGCTCTTAAGCAGATGATTCTGCAGGTGAGATGGGGCGTTTTGGACTATCTGCTTATAGACATGCCTCCGGGAACCGGCGACATACATATAAGCCTGGTCAATGACATTCCCATGGAAGGGGCTGTGATTGTCACTACGCCTCAGGCGGTAGCCCTTTCCGATGTCGAGAAGGGAGCGGATATGTTCCGTAACGAAAAAGTCCATAAAAAAATCTTCGGTCTGGTGGAAAACATGGCATGGTTTACACCTGCAGAACTGCCGGAGAACAAGTATTACATTTTCGGTAAAGACGGAGGCGTCAAAATGGCTGAAAAATACGGGATACCTCTCCTCGGGCAGATACCTATCGTCCAGAGCATTAGAGAAAGCGGGGATGAAGGTGAACCGGCGGCCTTGTCTTCGCGTCCGGACGGGGTCGCGTTTGCGGAGCTTGCCGGAAGGCTCGTAGATGAAGTTGAAAAGTGAACTGCGGCTTTGCCGTAAATATTTGAGACAACCCCCCGAAAGTTTTTCCGGCTTTCGGGGGTTTGAGTTTATAGAGTGTTTTTAGAATCAGGCCTTTTCTTCAATCTTTTTTCAGCACGCATCGTCTCCACCAGGCTTCAATGAAACCTGTTCCGTAGCCGCTCAGCTGTACAAAGGCGGCCGCAACCGACAGAATCCCCGTTTTCATGTCTCCTCCGTTCTTCCACGATGAATCGGTGAAGATGAGAAAAGCGTACAGGAAAAGCAGGAACCATGCAGTATGCCATTTAAATCCTGCCAGGAGGAGAGCTGCTGAAGCTATGGTGAATGCCGACGGAAGCAGATGTACGGGTTTCAGAGAGTCGGGATATTTTATGTAAAGCTCGATTCTTGCCATGCCGGAGTGTCTGACCTGACGGAAAAACTGCTTGAAGTCCGTACGGCGCTTGTGAACTACCCACGCTTCGGGAAAGAGCCGGCAGCGGTAGCCGGCTTTGAAGATCCTTATGCTCAGGTCGATGTCTTCCCCATATCGCATGTCGGAAAAACCTCCGAGGTCTTCAAAGGCATATTTCCGTATGCCCATGTTGAAGCTTCTGGGGTAGAATCTGTCCAGTTTCTTCTTTCCGCCCCTGATGCCCCCTGTGGTGAAAAACGAGGTCATTGAGTAGTTTATGGCCTTCTGGACGGGCGTGAAACTTTTGTCCGCCCTGTCAGGTCCTCCGAAGGCATCGGCGGGGTCATTCTCCAGCTCTTTGTCTATGGCTTCAAAGTATCCTTCCGGTACGGTGACATCGGAATCCAGGAAAATCAGGTATTCTCCTCCCGCTCTTTCCGCTCCATAATTTCTTGTACCCCCGGGCCCGCTGTTTTCTTTGCTGAAATAGTGCAGATCCAGTCCGTTTCCGCCGTTCATATATGCGGATACGACCCCGTCGCATGGAGAACTCGAACCGTCTTCGACTATGATTATTTCAAAGTCCCGGTAGCTCAGGCGTTTCAGGCTTTCCAGGAGGTCCTTTACTTCCGCAGGTCTGTTGTACACAGGAATTATGAGCGAATATTTCATGAACGGCTATGCTTCTTCGGCTTTTTCCTCGTGTGAGGCATCGTTTTCCGCGTCCTGCCTGTCTTCCGTTTTTCCTTTCAGGTACGAAGGAAGGTCCATGCCCGCCATTTTGAAGAGGTCTTCAAGCGGAGGAACGGACTTCATCATGCCTGAAATGAAGTTGGAGGTGGAGGTTTTTCCGTTTACACCGGTGCCGGAATCCCAGACGGTAACCTTGTCTATGTTTATGCCTTTCACTGCCTCCACCTGAGTCTTGACAAGTTCGGGAAGTTTGTCGGCGATAAGCATGAGGACAGCCTTTTGAGGGTCTCCTGCCGCGGCCTGGACCATCTGGTTGAAACCTTGTGCCTGTTTGGTCAGGATTTCAAAGGTACCCCTCGCCTGTGCGTCCATCTTTGCGTAGATGGCGTCCGCCTCACCGCGTGCGATTCTTCTGGTCTTTTCAGCTTCGGCCTCGGCCTCTATGATTGCTTTCTCCTTGTCTATTTCAGCGGGGACGACGATGTTGGCGTTCTGAGTGGCTTTTTCCCTTTCGGCGCGCGCCGTTTCAGCATCTCTCTCCGATTTGTAAGCCTCTTCCAATGCTTTGGCGGCCTGAACCTTTTCCGCCGCGACTGCTATGCGTGCCGCTTCAGCCTCCTTCTCCCTTCTGTTTGCATCGGAATTTGCGATGGCGATTTTGGATGTGTTTTCTCCTTCGACCGCGAGAGCGTTGGCTTCGGCTGTCTTTATGCGTGTGTCTCTTGTCGTTTCGGCAATCCGGATATCCTTGTCCCTGTCGGCTTCGGCCTTTCCGATTTCACCGAAGCGGTTCTGTTCCGCGACACTCTTCTTGGCATCGTTTATAGCCTTTGCCGCGGCCTCTTTTCCGAGGGCCTCAATGTAGCCGGATTCGTCTCTTATATCCGTAACATTGACATTAATTAACTTAAGACCTATTTTCCTAAGTTCCGCTTCCACGTTCTGACTGACGTTAGCGAGGAATTTGTCCCTGTCGGAGTTGATTTCCTCAATATCCATGGTCGCTATCACGAGACGCAGCTGTCCGAAGAGGATGTCGGTGGCGATGTTCTGGATATTGTCGACGGATAGCCCGAGAAGACGTTCCGCCGCGTTTGTCATGCTGTCAGGATCTGTGGATATGCCGACGGTGAAGCGGCAGGGAACGTCCACCCTGATGTTCTGTTTGCTCAGGGCGTTGGTGAGATTGCATTCGATGGAGATGGGTTTCAGATCCAGGAAAGCATAGTTTTGGAAGACAGGCCAGATAAATGATGCGCCTCCGTGTATGCAGCGGGCCGATGATGCGGAACCCTGCCTGGTTTTTCCGGTCTTTCCGTAGATGACCAGGATTTTGTCTGACGGACAGCGTTTGTATCGCTTGAGAATTGCCGACAATGTCACGAACAGTACGGCAATGATGATTAGGATGAGATAAGTTTCCATGAATATGGTTTTTATTTGGTTGACGGTTCAAGTTTTTCGACGGACAGAGTGCTTTCGTCCAGCACGCCGCTCACTCTTACTGGTGTGCCTGTCGGGAGGGCGGATTCCGAGTCTGTCACGGCGTTGTACTCTCTTATGGAGTTGTTGATGCTTATCTGTACTTTCCCTTCTCCGCTTCTTTTCCCCGGTATTGTAAGGTAGACGGTCCCATGGCATCCGACGGCCGATTTGTATACGTCTATGTTGCCGGACTGCTGCATTCCGTAAAGCCATTTGAACAGCCACATCACGGCTGCCACCAATGCGGCTCCGACTGCGAAAGCAATTAGGAAAAGTATGAATTTGGACTGTATCTTATTGTAGTACAGCACCGCCGTCCATCCGAAGCCGAGGCAGAAATTGACAAAATTGCGGAATGTGTAGAGGTTCATCCCGGAGCCCGCCTCGGAAATGTCCGCATCTGCGGACAGATCCCACCCGCCCCCGGGTCCTGCGTCCGCCCCGTCCGTGTCTGCTCCGATGAAGGTCATGACAGACTGGATGATGAACACGGCCGTAGCGGCTATAGTTATGATCCACAATATTTTCAGTCCCGGCCCCATGGCAGACCACCATAACAGATTCATAGCTTTATTGACTTAGTTGTTGATAGATGTTCACTAAAATACGAAAAAAAAGTCATATGCGTCCGTTCGGCCGTCACGGGCGGAATTTTTCCGTAAGCGAGATGAAGTCATCAACTCCCAGCCTTTCAGGACGCAGATCGAAAACCGGGTCCGAGACGTTTACGTCCGGATGTCCTGCACAGAGCTGCTTGAGGGAGTTGCGCAGGGTCTTGCGACGTTGGTTGAAGGCCGTTTTTACGATAGTCTTGAAAAGGGTCTGATCGCAGCCGAGATCTTTCCTGCCGTTTCTCCGCAGACGTATCACCGCGGACTGAACTTTGGGAGGCGGTACGAAAGCGCCGGATCCGACGGTGAAAAGATATTCTATGTCATACCAGGTCTGAAGCAGCACTGACAGTATGCCATAGACCTTGGTGCCGGGCTTTTCGGCTATTCTTTCCGCGACTTCCTTCTGGATCATGCACACGACTTCCGGTATCCTGTCCTTGTAGTCGAGGATTCTGAAGAATATCTGGGAGGAAATGTTGTAGGGAAAATTCCCGATGACGCGGAAGTCTCCCGTGAAACAGGAGCCGAGGTCCATTTTCAGGAAATCGGATTCAATGATTCGTCCCCGGGCTTCGGGGAAGTGCGTTTTCAGATAGGCCACGGATTCCGGATCTATTTCGACCATTTTCAGGTCGATGTCCTGCCTTGCGAGCAGATAGCGGGAAAGAACGCCCATGCCGGGTCCTATTTCCAGTACATCGGAAGGGGTGTCTTTTTCCGGAACTTCCAATGCGGACACTATCGCCCCTGCTGTTGACTGATCGGTCAGAAAGTGTTGCCCAAGTGACTTTTTTGCCCGTACATCCATAAAAAAGAAATATTGAAGTCTGTTCTATACGCAAAGATATGCGAAAACCCTTTAAAAATATTAAATTTGCAGGCTTATAAGATATCTTTTCATCAGGAGATTATTACTTGCTATGTATAGAACACACACTTGCGGAGAACTGCGTCTGAGCAATGCAGGACAGGAAGCGACCCTCGCCGGATGGGTGCAGAGGAGCCGTAAATTGGGCGGAATGACCTTCATAGACCTTCGGGACCGTTATGGAATAACGCAGCTTGTCATCAGGAGCGATGCAGACGGAACTCTTGCAGAAACCGTCGAATCCCTGGGCAGAGAATATGTGATCCAGGCCAGAGGAACCGTGGTGGAACGCGAAAACAAGAATCCGAAGATTCCTACGGGCGAGATAGAATTGCAGCTTTCGTCGGTCAAGGTTCTGAACAAGTCCGCAGTACCTCCTTTCACAATAGAAGATGTGTCTGACGGCGGAGAAGACATAAGGGCCAAGTACCGTTATCTCGATCTTCGAAGAGGTCCTCTGCAGAAAGCGCTCATGCTTCGTCACAGAATAGCCCACGAAGTGAGGAACTTCCTGGACGGCAAAGGGTTCATGGAGATAGAAACTCCGTACCTCATCAAGTCCACCCCCGAAGGGGCGAGAGATTTCGTGGTCCCTTCCAGGATGAATCCGGGCCAGTTCTACGCCCTGCCTCAGTCTCCCCAGACGTTCAAGCAGCTGCTCATGGTCGCGGGATATGACCGTTATTTCCAGATAGTAAGATGTTTCCGCGACGAGGATCTGCGTGCCGACAGGCAGCCGGAATTCACCCAGATAGATTGCGAGATGTCATTCGTCGAGCAGGAAGATGTGCTTGAGACCTTCGAGGGGATGATGCGTACACTCTTCAAGAATGTGCTCGGGATAGACATTCCCGATCCTCTCCCGAGGATGAGCTGGTACGATGCCATGGACAACTACGGTTCCGACAAGCCTGACATCCGTTACGGCATGAAGATTCGCGAGCTGACCTCCATGGTCAAAGGCCACGGATTCCCTGTCTTTGATTCATGCGAATATGTGGGCGGCATAGCCGCCGACGGATGTGCGGAATACACCCGCAAGCAGCTTGATGCGCTGACCGAATGGGTCAAGCGTCCCCAAGTCGGTGCGAAAGGACTCGTGTATATCAAGTATAATGCGGACGGAAGCGTAAAGTCCAGCATGGACAAGTACTATGCTCCTGATGAGGTGAAGGCGATCGCGGAAGCGGCCGGTGCGAAACCCGGAGATCTTGCCCTGATTCTGTGCGGTCCCAAGAGAAAGACTCAGACCATGCTCGGAGTCCTGCGTATAGAAATGGGCAACAGGCTCGGATATAGAGATCCCAAAGTTTACGCGCCTCTGTGGATAGTTGATTTTCCCCTCTTCGAGTGGGATGACGAGACGAGCCGCTTCTATGCCATGCACCATCCTTTCACCGCTCCGAAACCCGAGCATCTCGAATGGTATTACAGCGACAGGAAGGAGGATCTGGAAAGGGTCTGCGCAAACGCCTACGATTTCGTGCTGAACGGCACGGAGCTCGGCGGAGGTTCCATAAGAATACATGATGCGGACGTCCAGGAGCGCATGTTCCAGATTCTGGGCATAAGCAGGGAAGATGCCGATTACAAGTTCGGCTTCATAATCAATGCGTTCAAATACGGAGCACCGCCCCATGGAGGTCTTGCTTTCGGATTTGACCGCGTGTGCGCGCTTTTCGGAGGCAGCGAGACCATCAGGGACTATATAGCGTTCCCCAAGAACAATCAGGGCAGGGACGTCATGATAGATGCTCCTTCCAGGATAGATCAGGAGCAGCTTGATGAACTGCATCTGGACATCCGCCCGTTGAAATAGAGGCAATGGCTCTGAGTGCAGAGATAAGGGCCGTATGTTCCGGCTGCGGGGCGGAATCCTCGGTCAAGGTCTACCGCAGCGTCAATGCTGATGAAGACCCGGAGCTGAAGGAAAAGGTCAAGGACGGTTCCGTCTTTATTTGGGAGTGCCCGCACTGCGGTGCCCATAACTTGACAGGATCGGATTTTCTGTACCACGATCCGGACAGAAAGCTGATGGTGTGGCTGCTTCCTGGAAAGACGGATTCCGTTTCGGAATCCGGTCTTGAGAAAGCTGCGGAAAGTCTGGACGGCTACACGCTGCGCCGGGTAGATGATGCCGGTTCTCTTGTGGAAAAAGTCAATATCTTCGATGCCGGTCTTGACGACAAGGTTGTTGAGATATGCAAATATGTAACGAAAATGGAGCTTGCGGAGAAGGCCGGAGACAAGGCCGAGGCCATAATGAAGGCCGTGTTCCGCTTCTATCGTATGCAGGGGGCCGACAATCAGATAGTCTTTACGTTTCCGCTGGACGGGAAGATGCAGGCTGTACCGGTCGGTTTCAGCATATACGAAGACAGCAGAGGCATTCTCGGACGCAATCCGGCGATAGCGGAAAGTGTGAATGGATTCGCCAAAGTGGATTCAGATTGGATAGCGCTTCATTTCAGATAGGCGGATCGTCATTCCGGATGTAATCCGGGCTTTAGACATTCAGATAATCGCCGGTCTCGGACATTCAGAACTCATCGAACAGGTTTTTTTCCAGCTGCTTTACGTGGAATGATTTCCTGTGCCATGGGCTGAATCCCCATTTCCTCACAGCCTCTATATGTTCCCGCGTCGGATATCCCATGTTCCTGTCCCATCCGTACATTGGATAATCCGCTGATATTTTCCGCATGAAATCATCCCTATAAGTCTTTGCAAGAACCGAGGCTGCGGCAATGGACGCGAAGGTGGCATCGCCGTGCACGATGGTTCTGTAGGGAATGCCTCCCAATGGCTTGAATCGGTTTCCGTCAATCAGCAGAAAATCCGGTTTTACGGTCAGCTTCAGGACTGCCCTCTGCATGCCCGCTATGGAAGCGGACAGAATGTTAATCCGGTCTATCTCCTCTGCACTCACGGACTCCACGGCCCATGCGACCGCTTCCTTTTCTATTATCGGGCGCAGTTTCTCGCGGGCTTTTTCGCTCATCTGTTTGGAATCGTTCAGCAGGGGATGAAGGAAATCTTCCGGCAGAATCACTGCGGCGGCGAAGACAGGGCCTGCCAGAGGGCCGCGTCCGGCCTCGTCGCATCCGGCTTCAAGCCGTCCTTCTTCAAGGCAGTTCCTGAGATGGTGTTCTTTCATTGTCCGGTAATTATGCCGCAATTTAGCCATAAAAACCAATGCCCGCAAAACTCATCCCCTGGATCTTTTGCGCAGCAGCGCAATAATCTCGTCTTTGTCTCTGATCTGCCCTTTGAGAGTATCTATCAATTCGTCTTTGGAGTCCAGCTCTTTTCTGAGGGAAAGCAGTTTGTCGTCATATTCTCTGGACATCGCGCCCAGCTTTTCATTATACTGAGTCTTTGCGTCTTCAAGTCCGGACGGACGGCTGTCGGACACCGGTCCCAGCATTAGCTCTTCCATGCTTACGGCCAGAATTCCCGCGATGTCCGGCAACCTTTTATATATGATGTCGGTATTGCCCTGCTCGATACCTCTGTAGGTGTTGCGGTCGATTCCGAGCAGGTCAGCCATCCTTTGCTGAGTGAATCCGTTTTCTTCACGAAGCTTCCGGATGCGTTGTTTTATGGTGCGGTTGTCCATATGGCCATGGTTTGCCACAAAAATATCGTATAGAAAAAACAATGGATGACGATAAAAAATATGCAATGACCATAAAAACTGCTCATCGGGTAAAAAAAGAACGTGTTCAGGTTAATAAAAAAGAATTCTTTGTTACAAGGCCGCATCCGGGAGTCTTTTTATTCTTGGCGGACGGGGAAAAAATCTGACATTTGCCGAAAAACCATATGCATCATGTACAGCAAAAGACATCACCTGCCCGAATGGTATGAAAGTTTTTCACGCCTTATGCTTGAAGACAGACTCTATCTGTATCCCGAAGTAAGTTTCGCGGACGTTTGCTCCGCAATAGCGGCTGACGAAAAGGAACTTGATGAGATGCTGAGAGATACGCTCGGGGCCGGAGGGGATGAACTGATGGAAAGTTTTCGCCGTTCCGATGTGGAAAACCTATTGCTTTTACGCATATAATTATTTAGTTTTGTAAGAGGCCGTTGCGTTTTGTCCTGCTTTACGGGGCGCATCCGGCATACGAAAAGAGAAAGAAACAAACTAATAACACACAGAATGAAAAACTACGAAACAAAGGACATCAGAAATGTGGTGTTGCTCGGAAGTGCCAAGTCGGGCAAGACGACGATTTCCGAGGCCATGCTCTATGAAGGCAAAGTTATCGACAGGCGAGGAACTGTCGAGGCAGGTACGACCATGTCGGACAACACTGAATTCGAGCGCGTCAACCAGAAGTCTGTCTACGCCACTCCTCTGTATGCCGAGTTCATGAATACGAAATTCAATATAATCGATGCTCCGGGTTCCGACGATTTCATAGGAGGCGCCGTTTCCGCGTTCAAGGTATGCGAAACCGGCATTCTTGCGGTGAACGCCCAGCAGGGAGTGGAAGTCGGAACTACAATCTTCGCCCGTTATGCAAAAAAATACGGCATTCCTCTCATAGTAGCCGTCAATCAGCTTGACCATGAGAAGGCTAACTGGGACCAGACCAGGACCAGTCTCAAGGAAGAGTTCGGAAAGTCGTTGGCATTCGTCCAGTTCCCCGTGAACCCCGGTCCGTCTTTCAACAGCTTCATCGATGTGCTTACGATGAAATACTATGTGTTCAAAGACGACAACGGCACGAGAGAGGAGCATGAAATCCCCGCGGAATATGCGGAACAGGCGGAATCCATGCATCAGGAGCTTATGGAAACCGCCGCGATGGGCAAGGATGAACTTCTGGAGAAGTTTTTCGACACGATGGACCTTAGCATAGATGAGATTCGCGAAGGTTTGTCCGAAGGTGTCAGAAAGGGCATAATCAATCCCGTTTTCTGTCTTTCCGCCAAGAAGGACATCGGTATCAAGAGGCTCATGGAGTTCGTCATAAACGTCGCTCCGTCTCCGGAGGGCAAGCTGGCCAGAACCGTCGAGGGCAAGGAAGTCCCGTGCAAATCGGATGCTCCTGTGAGTCTGTTCATTTTCAAGACTTGCGTCGAACAGCATCTCGGAGATGTCTCCTATTTCAAAGTGATGACCGGCATTCTCAAGGAAGGAGTGGATCTTGTGAATCCGGAGTCGGGCAACGGTGAAAGGCTTTCCGCCATTTACGCCGTTGCAGGTGCCAAAAAGGAGAAGGTTTCCCAGATCTGCGCCGGAGATATCGGCTGTGTCATGAAACTCAAGGCCGGCAAGACCGACGTGACGCTCGGAGAGCCCGGTGTGGAAGCCTATGAGCACATGGTGTTCCCTCAGCCCAAATACCGTTGTGCGGTGAAGGCTGTGGACAAGAACGATGAGGCCAAGGTAGGGGATGCCCTCAACAAGATAGCGGCTCAGGATCCGACCATAATCGTAGAATATTCCAAGGAGCTGCGTCAGACCATACTAAGCGGACAGGGCGAGCAGCATATCAATCTGGTGAAATGGAGGCTCAAGAACGAGTTCAAGCTCGATGTGGAACTGATTGCCCCCAAAGTGCCGTACAGGGAGACTATCACCAAGGTTGCGACCGCACAGTACCGTCACAAGAAACAGTCCGGCGGCGCCGGTCAGTTCGGAGAGGTGCATCTGCTCGTATGTCCTTATGTTGAAGGAGAACCTGCTCCTACCAAATTCAAGATAGACGGCAAGGACACGGTGCTTAACATAAAGAGTTCCGAATCCTACGATCTCGAATGGGGCGGAAAACTGGAATTCTACAACTGCGTGGTCGGCGGTGCGATCGATGTCGGGTTCATGCCGGCGATTCTGAAAGGTATCAATGAAAAGATGACGGAAGGCCCTCTTACAGGGTCCTATGCCCGCGATATCAGAGTCTATGTCTATGACGGAAAGATGCACCCGGTGGATTCCAAGGAAATAGCCTTCATCGTCGCCGGACGCAACGCGTTCAAAGAGGCATTCCGCAATGCTGGCCCCAAGATTCTTGAACCCATATACAATGTGGACATAATCACGCCGTCCGACTATGTAGGACCCTGCATGTCCGATCTCAATACCCGCAGAGGAATGATTGTCAATCAGGAAATGGACGGAAGATTCACTATTCTTCATGCCAAGGTGCCCCTTGCTGAGCTGTACAGGTATTCGACCACTCTGAGTTCCATAACGGGAGGTTCGGCTACTTTCACCATGAATTTCGATGATTATCAGCCTGTCCCCAGTGATGTCCAGAACAAGCTTCTGGCCGAATATGCTGCCACTCAACAGGATGAAGAAGCATAAGAGATTTGTTTTTTTGAGAGGGATGCGAAAGCGTTCCTCTTTTTTTCGGATTTTAGCGAACTAAAACTTATATTTGTAAAATCTCAATCCTATGCGACTTCTACTGCACGGAGGAATACTTTCGGATTACAGCAGGGCGGACATTCTGATCGAGGATGGCCGTATAAAGGAAATTTCTTCATCGATACCATACACGGAAGGCACGGAGATGGAGGACGTGTCGGGATGTCTTGTGGCCTCTGCCCTGGCTGATGTGCATGTTCATTTCCGCGAGCCGGGTCATCCTGAGAAGGAGACCGTGAAAAGCGGATCCATGGCTGCTGCCAAGGGCGGATATTCGGTCGTGTGTGCGATGCCCAATCTGGATCCCGCGCCTGACAGCCCGGAGCATATAGCTGTGGAACAGGCTATAATAGACAAGGATGCCGTGGTGGACGTGTTACCTTATGCGACGATTACGCTTGGACGCAAAGGGCACGACATCGTGGATATGGAGGCGCTTAAGGATGAATGCGTCGCTTTTTCCGACGACGGGAGCGGAGTACAGGAAGACGTGGTCATGGCGGAGGCCATGAGAAAGGCCGCGGAACTGGACTGTATCATTGCCGCCCATTGCGAGGACGACTCGTTGCTTAACGGCGGCTATATCCATGACGGCCGTTACTGCAGGGAGCATGGACACAGAGGAATATCATCTGCAAGCGAATGGAAGCAGATCGAGCGGGATCTTAAGCTCTGCGCGGAAAGCGGATGCCGCTATCATGTATGCCACATTTCCACCCGGGAGAGCGTTGAATTGATAAGGGATGCCAAGGCAAGGGGCGTCAACGTGACATGTGAGACAGCTCCCCATTATCTTGTGCTGTGCGAAGATGACCTCCGGGAGGACGGACGTTTCAAGATGAATCCTCCCCTCAGGAGTGCCGATGACAGAAAAGCTCTCATCGAAGGCATAAAAGACGGCACCATAGACCTTATTGCCACGGAT
>CAYTYL010000002.1:14728-56065 GCA_964441715.1 uncultured Muribaculaceae bacterium | reverse complement strand
TATGTCGGCGGACCGAACTACCGCTATTTCAAATATGACAATGTCACTCAGGGAAAGAGGCAGGTGGGCTCCACAATCAAGCCATTCCTGTACACTCTTGCCATGCAGGAAGGCATGTCTCCCTGCGACGAGACCGTGTGCGTGCCCCAGACCTTCATCGTAGGGGACGACACGTGGACTCCGAGGAGTACCGACAAGGACATATGGATAGGCAAGACCGTCACGCTCAAATGGGGCCTTACCCATTCTTCCAACAACATTTCCGCCTATCTGATGAAGCAGTTCGGCCCTCATGCCATGGCCGAGATGATGCGCAAGATGGGGATAAGCAGCCATATAGACGAAGTTCCCTCCCTCTGCGTGGGACCTGCCGATCTGTATCTGTACGAGATGGTCGCGGCATACAATACCTTCCCGTCGAGAGGTGTCTATGTAAGTCCCGTTTTCGTCACCAGGATTGAAGACAGGCAAGGCAACGTTCTGGGAGAATTCAACAGCCGCAAGCGGGAGGCGATAAGCGAGGAAACGGCATATCTTATGGAAAACCTCATGCAGGGCGTGATAAACCAGGGCACGGGCAGCAGGCTGCGTTCCGTCTACAATCTGAAAGGGCAGATAGCCGGAAAGACCGGGACGACCAACGACAACTCGGACGGATGGTTCATAGGCTACACCCCCACCATCTGCGCCGGAGTGTGGACGGGCGGAGAAGACCGTCAGATCCACTTCCAGTCCATAGCCTATGGCAGCGGATCCAACATGTCTCTGCCGATATGGGGAATATGGATGAAGAAAGTTCTGGCCGACGGGACTCTCGGCATTTCCGAAAAAGACGCTTTCATAGCCCCTTCGGGAGTGACCGTCAATCTGGACTGCACCGGAGGGGACGAGGATACGAAGGCCCGTGAGGCGGATGCCGAAGAATATTATTTTGACTGAGATTTTTAATTATGGGAAAATACAAAAATATAGCTGTATTCTACGGAAGCGACTCTTCTGAATGGGAAGTGTCCTGCCGCAGCGGGGAATTCACCGCATCCAGGATTGACGGTTCCAAATACAATGTCTATGAGATTTTCGCCCGTTTCGGGAAATGGCAGCTTGCCGCATTCCGCAAGAAGGATTCCATGAGGGTGACGTTTCTCGAAGGCGCCCGTCCTTCAGTGGACAAGAATGATTTCTCCGTCAATGTGTACGGAGAAAAAATCAAGCTGGATTATGCCTACGTGATGCAGCACGGAAGGCCGGGAGAAAGCGGCCAGCTCCAGGGCTACCTTGAGATGATGGGAATCCCTTACAGCAGCTGCAGTTCTTTCGTGTCGGCGATAGTGTTCGACAAATACTCATGCAAAAGCTATCTCAGAGGAGTCGATTTCGTGAAGCTCGCCCCCGATGCTTTCATACGCAAAGGTTCCGATGCTGACGCTTTTTCCGCCGCCGCGGTCGAGAAGCTCGGGTTGCCGCTTTTCGTAAAGCCTACGGACGGAGGGTCTAGTTTCGGGATTACCAAGGTAACGGAGGCGGACAAACTGCCTTTGGCCGTGAATTATGCATTCACCGAAGGTTCTACCGTCATCGTCGAGAAGGAGATAAAAGGCAGGGAACTGACCTGCGCCGCATTTTTTGACGGAAGCCGGGTGAAGGCGCTCCCTGTAGTCGAAATCATCACGGAGAATGAATTCTTCGATTATGACGCCAAATACAACGGGCACAGCCGTGAGGTATGTCCGGCCGAGATTCCTGACTCTTTGAGAGAGAAAGTTCAGGATGCGACCTGCAGGATATACGGACATCTCGGCTGCAAGGGACTGGTGCGTATAGACTACATAGCTGCCGAGGACGGACTTTACTTCCTGGAGGTGAACAATATCCCCGGCATGACGAGCGCTTCCCTGGTGCCCAAGATGCTCAAGGCCGCCGGACTGGACATCACGGAATTCCTGTCCTCCATCATCGAGAATTCATAGACCGTGCGGATTTCCGATTTTGTAAAAGAATCCGTCGTTTCTCTGAGCGCGCTTTATCCCGAAAGGGAGGCGCGTTCCATTGTACTCATCCTTTGTGAAGCTCTGCTCGGGGTCAAATCATATACCTATGTCATCGACCCGGGCATGGTTATTCCTTATGACAAGGAAGCTGCCCTTGAAGAGGCCATGGCGCGTCTGAGCAAGGGCGAACCTGTGCAGTATGTGGTCGGAAAGGCCGTATTCTACGGCAGAGAGTTCAAAGTGTCCCCGGCAGTGCTCATCCCGAGGCCGGAAACGGAGCTGTTGTGTTCGGAGGCCATACGTCTCGCGCGGGAGAAGCTTGAGGCCGGAAAAGAAAAAGTGAGGATTCTGGATCTTTGCACAGGCTCCGGCTGCATAGCCTGGACAATGGCGCTTGAAGTTCCGGCTGCGGACGTTACGGCAGTGGATATCTCCGGAGAGGCCCTGAGGGTGGCCTCGTCGCAGGCTTTTCCCGGAGAGAACGGCAGGGTGTCGTTCATTCGGGCGGATGTCCTGGATGCCGTACATTTTCCTGACCTGGGCAAGTTCGACATTGTGCTTTCAAATCCTCCTTACATAATGGATTCCGAGAGGAAAGACATGAGAACGAACGTTCTGGACTATGAACCTTCGATTGCTTTGTTTGTTCCCGATACCGATCCTCTCGTATTCTACAGGGCGATAGCGAAGATATCCCGTAAAACGGGAGCGGATGGGATCGTTGAAATCAATGAGCGCCTGGCCGGCCGTACAGAGGATGTTTTCCGCACCGAGGGCTATGCCAAGCTGCAGACCATAAAGGATATAAATGACAGAAACCGGCTCGTCAGGTTTTCATAAGCAATTGTCCTGATTGCAGTTGTGAGGTGATTTGAAACTTAGCCGATTCAAATTGCGGCCTTCGCTTTTTTTTTCATTCTCTTTGCCGAAAAACAAAGAGATGAGAAGAATTGAAAACATTGCCGTTCTGCTGGCCTGTGCCTTGCTCGCGTTGTCCTGTGACAAGGAATCTGTTGAAAAAAGGGAAAAGAGGCCCGAAATCAATCTGCGCGAAGTCGCTCTTCTGCTTTCCGCTCTTCCTGTGGAAAACGAACAGGTGAGGGAAGTTCACGATGCGGCGCGCTCATCGTCCGGCAACGGGTATGATGAAGAATACACCATGAAGGATCTGTTCGCCCTGCCGGGATCGGGCGTCGGAGACACGGCAGGCAAAGCACCGAGACAGTACGGCCGCCCGATGAAGGATCTCATAGCCGACTATCTGAAATCCGCCACCAAGGCGTCCGGCATGGGAACGGGCATGTCCCCCGATGATTACATGGCCGCGCTGGCTTCTTCGGATGTCCAGATTTATTGGCCGTATTCTGAAAAATGGGACGGCAGGGAGATGCCGGTTGTGACTTTCGATCCGGGTGAAGGCTATGATTCCAATATAGGATACCGTCTGGCCGGAGGAACTTTGGAAGAAGTGGTCGTTACGGAAGAGACTGCCATGACTTCCCCTGTATGGGTCGTCAACAGAAACAGCGACTCGGGTTTTTCTTCATACGAGATGCTCCGTCGGGGAAATACGGGAGGAGGAAGCATCAGGATAAAGAAAGCGGCCGTACCGGATGAAGAAGGGACGGCTCTGAAAACTCTGGTGCTCAAATCTTTCAAGGCAAAAAGAAGCTACGATCCGTGGTTTTCCGGGGCGTCGGAATTTTTTGTCAAATGCGGAAGCGTCGAGGATTTCTACGCAAGTACGGAGGCTGAGCTGAAACTTTATTCTCCGAGCATCACGGATTTCATGCTTGTGGTCAGGCGGGGAGATATCGGCAAAGAGATGCCGCTTGACATCGTTCTCGTGTCAGAGTGGTCCGAACAGCTGGAGTCATGCGCTTTCATGCTGACCGAGGATGACGGAGGGAGCCAGACTTCGTGGAAGTGTGCGGCGGAGGTTAAGGTGAAATCGAAAACCTACGGATTTGATGTCAGCCTGCCTTTCCGTACCCGTGACGACATAGTCTGGAGAGGGCAGCTCAGCGGGAAGTATCTGGAGAAATATTCCGGGAAGACGGGACATTTCGGAGATGTGGATCTCAGATTCGACATCGTGGAGTAGAGTGCGGCTATCGTGAAAAATGTTTCGAGGCTGCGTCCAGGGCATCGTAGAAATCGCTGCCATAGACCTCCGTGATCGGCTCTTTCAGAAACTGATACACTCTGATTCCTTCTTTTTTCCCTTTTTTGAAGGCATCTGAGCAGATGTCCCAGCGGTGCAGGTTCAGCGCATCCATGCCGTTCCTCAGTCTGGAAACCCTTATGGGGTAGAGGCGGCAGGATACGGGCTTGCGGAAGCTGCAATGTCCCAGGCAGAAAGCTCTTTCCACTGCACAGAAACAGGAAGTGCGTCCTTGCGGATCTTTTTCGTAATGGATGTATGCGCAGTCTTCAAACCCTTTGCTTCCGACCTGTACCGATGTCAGCTGCGGAATGTCCAGACCTTCGATTTTCCGCGGGACCGAAACTACAGGCGTGACCATTTCTCCGTCCCTGTCAATCTGGAAAAAACCGTCGGCCTCCGCGCTGGCCCGTCCTTCCGCCGTCATAAGCGGAGAAAAGCTGTCATAGTTCTTCTCTATCTCTTCGGCTTCCTCTTCCTTCATGGGAGCGCCGCTGTCGCCCACTACGCAGCAGCAGCCTCGGCATCGGTCGTAGTCACAGGCGAAAAACTCAGTGACTATCTCCTCCGATACAAGGCAGTTGCCGATCTGCAGGATGTCTCCGTGACTGTTCTCCTTCATCTTACAATCCTTCTTTTGACAGATTTCCTCCGTCGGCCTCGTCGCTCCCTTCGGTTTCGCAGTACCGTTCGTCTCCTTTTACTCCGGCCTCACCGTACCCTTCGGTCTCGCTGTGCCCTCCGGTCTCAGCGTTTCCTCCGTTCGCGCTGTCTCTGTCGGTTTCACCGCTCCCTTCGGCCCCGCCGTACCCTCCGGCCTCATCAGACTCAGAGTGCGCAGAGTCCGCCGTCGTGATGATTTCCCTCGGCTCGGACTCCTCTGAAGAGGACTCCGTTGACGTTCCGTCGGGGTTGTCCGCCGATTCTTCAGTCTCTGCCGCTTCGGCGCCTTCTGCTTCCTTCGTCCCGTTTTCTGTTGTCCCGATTTCCGTGACACCTAAGTTTCCGGCATCCTTGACATTGCTGCTGTCCGATGCGAAATCAGGTATGCGAATGGCCGGAATGCTGCTCAGATCGATGGATGTGTCCGCCGGAACGGTGGCGTCCCCAAAAGGATAGGCAAGATTTCCTTCGGCCGGGCCCGGAACATCGATGTGCAGGCTCCGCATATCTTTGACAGGGTCTTCCCGGAAGTCGGAGCTTCGGCTGCTTCTGACGATATATTGGGCTATGCCTCCTTTTGGAAGGTCGGCGATAATCCGGTTGACATCGGCCCTGCTTACGGAAGCTATTTTCTTGTCGTAATCCGAGACGAGATCCTTGCCGTAGGAATAGCGCAGAGACAACATCCGCGACACGGCGGAAGGGTCGTTGAACCACGATTTGTAGTAGTTGGAGATCGCGGCCTTGTAGGATTGCAGGGCATCCTGCGTGATGCCGCTTTTCCCGAGCGATGTCAATCCGGCGCGAAGCCTGTCCTTTACAAGGTCGGCTGAGTCAAGAGGCATCATGGATGCCGGCAGGCCTGCGTCGTCCGCTTTAGCGGCCACTATTCCGATGGTGAGATTTTCCTTCGGGAATATGCTGATTCTTGAGCTGAAGTCCGCATTCCATCCGCATTCGGCGGCTGCGGACAAGAGGGCATCCTTTGCCGCAAGAGATGCGATGTATGCGGAAATGAAGTTCTGGGCGGTGTAGTTTATGGGCGCCGTCGTTTCTATGCCGACTGCGGCCTTGTTGCCGTAGGACACGGCGGTTTCTTCGGTCGACAGTTCAGCCGCATTGCCGCGGAATCTTGATGAAAAACCTTTCTCGGTGTGCAAGGCGCCGAGATATTTCAGCAATGCTTTCTTTAAGCGTGCTTCCCCTATGTCTCCGGTTATTATAAGAACTCCGTCTCCGGCTCTGGAGAAGATGTCATCGAAATAGTTCATGGCTTTTCCGGGAAGGGATGCGTCCGGAAGGACTGCGCTCTTGCGGCCGGACAGCATGACTCCTCTGTTCATCATGCTGTCCAGTTTGGCTGCGACAGGTATGTCCTCGGCTATGCGCATCCTTTCCCTGTCCATGAATCTGTTGAATGCCGCCGGATCGGAAGCCCTGTCCCCGCTGATGGAAAGCAGCGCTTTCATGAGCAGATCGGCCTTGCCTGCCATGGCCGTGCCATGGATGTTGAATTCCGCAGCGGATACTTCGGTTTCCATGCCTATCCCGTTGGAAAGCAGCATCTGCCTGAAGTCATCTCCGCCCATGCCTGCTATTTTGAAGGTTCCCAGCATTTCCCCTATGTAGGCTTCTTCTCCGGGTTTCAGGTCGGGGATTATGGAAAATCCGCTTTTTATCCGCCAGGAATAGTTGAAAAATCCGTTGCCCGGCAGTTGTTTGTATATGACCTTCAGGCCGTTTGAAAAAATCCATACTTTTCCTCCGAAAAGAGGCTCGGGGTTCTCCGAGCGCAGCTTAAGTTTTCCGGAAGCTTTGCGCAGAGAGCTGGTATCCGCACCGTAGGCATGGCTTTGACGAGTGCCTTTCCTGTCCCATGCGTCTTCGAATGTGTTCCTGAGCTGTTCCGCAGTATGATCGTCGGTGATGGTTTCGCAGGAAAGAGTCAGGTTGTCGGATCTGTCGATAAGGGCGGACAGGAAATTGTTGAACAGGCCGGCGGATGCCGCCGCGTCCATCATCCTGTCGGAGAAAAAGCCAAGTTCGTCTTTGTCCGAAGCCAGGGATGCTCCGTAGAGAAACGCTGACACGCATTTGTCCACATAATGGGAGTTCTCTATCACGGACTTGCCAAGTTCCGTGTTGTACATCAGGGCGAGTTCGTTCTCGATGTCGGCATATTCTTCGGGCGATACCCCTTCGCTGTCGAGGGCGGACAACGTCTCGGCAAGAATCTCCACGGCTTTTTCCAGATGCGGACGGTCAGTGCGGACGGTAATCCTTACTTTCTCTGCACCCGGGCCTTTTCCGCTTCCGGCATAGCTGTAGTCTATGGAATAAAATGGTACGGATTCATTGATCAGGGCCCTTGACAGCCGCCTTTTCAGTATTATGCCCAGATTGTCGGCATATCTTGACGTGACGAGAGGCAGTACGCTGGCCATTTCGCTCCTCGGGGTGCGCGGCGAAGCGTATTCGGCGCTGACGGAATTTCTGGTCCATGAATGCAGGGCCTTGACCTTGAGCCCTGTTTTCTGCCATGCGGATTCTTCCTGTTCCGCCCGGCCGTCCCTTTTGCTTATGAGCATGGACAGCATGTCCATCTTGCCGCGTATTGCCTCGGGATTTACATCTCCGGAGACGATGATCGCCTGTCTGTCAGGGGTGTACAGTTCATCCAGCCCTTCATTTGCGCAGCTGATTATGTCGAACGCCATGAGCAGCGTGGAGTCGACGGCATCCGGATGTCTTGCCTGGCTGATGTTCTCGAAGCGGTAGACGGTGGCGTCGGAACCTATCTTTGCGAAACCGAAATCCGAAGGGAAAACCGCATTTCTGTCAAGAAACTCGAAAGGTGAGGAAGATGAAAAATGGCTGAGACCGTACAGCGCGCTTCTCGTGCGCACCGTCACCGCTCCTCTGCGTTCCGGGCTTTCGTCTCCGTATCCGGCTTTCTGCACCAGCGCCACGTCGGCCATGCCCTTGTAGGAAGGGTTCGTGACAATGTAATATGTTATTCCGTTGGGAAGTGTCCCATGGCTTATGTTCTTTGCCGGAGGCAATGTCGGTAAATCCGCCGCCTGCGAAAATACCGTGACAGCCAATAGCAAGACAAAAGCGGAGACGCTTTTTGTGATAATGGATTTCATCTTCGGTACTCTATTTGTACAAAAATAAGATAAATTTGTTATATTTGTTCGGTTGGGCTGTCCGGAGACGTGCCGCCCGGGTGTCCCCGATAACACTGGAACAATAGAAATCAAAAATATCAAATTATGAAAAAGATCTTACTTACACTTGCCGCAGTTGTCATGGCTGCCGGTTTCGTGAACGCTCAGGACCTTGCTACTGCCACGGAAACCTACAACAATGCTGCCGAGCTTCTGTCCATGGGGAAGAAAGCGGATGCTCTCGCATCTTTCCAGGAAGCTCTGAAAGCCGGGGAAGCGCTTGGAGACGAGGCTTCCGAGCTTGTGGCGAACTGCAAAAGCGTCATTCCCGACCTTACCCTTTCCATAGGCAAGGAACTTTACAATAAGAAAGACTTTGACGGTGCATTGGCGAAGATCAACGAAGCTGTGGCCGTCGCCAAGGAATATGGTAACAATGAAGTTGCGGACGAGGCGGCTTCCCTCGTGCCTGTAATCACATCGGGCAAGGTGCTGACCGCAGGTACGGACGCGCTGAACGCGAAGAACTATGCGGCTGCCGTGGAGAGCTTCAAGTCGGTGCTTGAAGCGGATCCCTCAAATGCCGTGGCCGCTCTCCGTCTTGTGCAGTGCTACACCAGCCTTGACGATATTGACAAAGCCAAGGAGGCTCTTGCAGTCGCCGAGCAGAACGGACAGGGCGAGAACGCGAAGAAAGTTCTCGGAAGCGCCCTTCTGAAAAAAGCTGCCGCCAGCCTCAAGGCCGGAAAGAACGCCGATGCTATGGCACAGGCCTCCGAGTCTGCCGAATATGTCCAGAATGCCCAGGCTTATCTTGTCGCCGGTCAGGCTGCCACCAAGCTTCAGAAGAATGCCGAGGCCATAAAGTATTATGAGCAGTATCTTGAGGCTGCCCCCACTGCAAAAAATGCAGGTGCGATAACCTTCACGGTAGCCGCTCTCTATCAGCAGGCCGGAAACAAGGCCAAGGCTCTGGAGAACTACAAAAAGATTCTGACTGACGCCACTTACGGAGCACAGGCCAAGGCTCAGGTGGACGCTCTCAGCAAATAATCGAGGCCTTCCTCTCCATGAGAGAATTGGAGCTGCTGGCTCCGGCCAGGAACATGGAAGTCGGCATCGCTGCGGTTGACAGCGGTGCCGATGCCGTATATATCGCCGGGCCGTCTTTCGGAGCGAGGCAGAATGCAGGCAATTCCGTAGAGGATATCGGAAAGCTGTGCTCCTATGCCGCAAAATTCGGAGTACGGGTCTATGCGACCGTCAATACCATTCTGTACGACAATGAATTGGAAAATGCGTCCGAGATGATGCTGCGTCTTCAGGACGTAGGAGTTTCCGCATTCATCGTACAGGATCTTGCCGTGGCGGAGACGGCACGGAAAAAGGGGATTACCATACCTCTCCATGCTTCCACCCAATGTTCCATAAGGACAGCCGGGCGTGCCAAGTTTCTTGAAGACATGGGCTTTTCCAGAATAGTTCTGGAGAGGCAGCTTCCGCTGGACAGGATAAGGGAGATAAGGGATTCCGTATCCGCTGAAATCGAATTCTTCATCCATGGTGCGCTGTGCGTATGCTACAGCGGAGAATGCTATCTGTCCGAATATCTTGCCGGCAGGAGCGCGAACAGGGGGGACTGCGTGCAGGCATGCAGGTCCTTTTATGACCTGGAAGATGAGACGGGAAAGGTCCTGGAGCGGAACAAGGCGTTGCTTTCGCTCAAGGATTTCAATCTTTCCGGTCGGCTTGCGGATCTGGCCGATGCGGGAGTGTGTTCGTTCAAGATCGAGGGCCGTCTCAAGGCGGAAACCTATGTGCGTAACATTACGAGGCTATATTCTTCGGAGTTGGACAGACTTGTTGCGGCTTGTCCGCAGAAATACCGTCGTGCGTCATTCGGAAAGGTGTGCGGTGGATTCGATCCAGATGCCTCAAAGACATTCAACCGCGGATATACGCAGCTGTACATCGACGGACGCCGCGGCAGCTGGGCTTCCATGGACATGCCGAAGGGGAGAGGGGAGGAAATAGGCCGGGTGACGGACGTCGCCCCTCATGGCAGAGATTCGCAGAAGGTGGAGCTGAGGCTGCGCCCCGGAGTGTCCGTGGCCAACGGGGACGGCTTCGTATTCAGCAGCGGCGGAGAGATGTCCGGTTTCAGGGCCGATGTGTGCCGGGGAAATGAAATTATCTGCCGAAGACAACCTCGTCTGCGTCCGGGAGCAACGATATACCGCAATCTGGACATGGAATTTGAAAAAGAAGTTTCCGCTCATCCCGGGAAAAGGAAAATACCTGTAAAGGTGAGCCTTGCCTTTCGCAAAGACGCCGAATATGTGCTGAATGTTTCGGCGGAAAGCGAAGACGGACGGAATGTGAAATTCAGCTGCGGCTGCGGCAATGTGGCAGCCGACAACCAATCCCGGATGAGGGCCATGTTGGAAAACCAGTTCAGCAGAGAAAGCGGAATGTATTCTTTCGTCCCGGAGAGGATAGATGCCGACTCCTGTCCTCTCATGAAAGCCTCGGCCATGAATGCGCTGCGGAGACGGATTGCGGATGCTCTGGATGCGGAACCCTGCAGAACATTCCCTTTAAGAAATGCCTCCCCGTCCTTGCACGGCGATGATTCATTCGGCGGCAAGGTGATAACGTACAAGGCTGACGTAGTCAACTCCTGCGCCCGGGAAGTTTATCTCCGGAGAGGGGCGTCCGAGGTGGAGGAAGGGTACGAACTGTCGCACAAAAGCACCGCCGAACTCATGCGGTGCAGGTACTGCATCAGATATGAACTTGGCATGTGCCTGAAGAAAAGGGACGTCGGATACCGCGGACCTCTCTATCTTGTGAACAACGGGAGAAGGCTGTCGCTTGGGTTTGACTGCGCTGAATGCGAAATGACCCTCAGGGCTGAGGATCGTCGTTCCGCTCCGCCTGCTCTATGAGCTTCATGGCCTCTTCGTAGTCTTCGGCCCTGACCTTCACTTCCACATTGTTCATGGCTTCGTTGATGCAGGGATAGGACGATGTCTGTCCGAAAACCTGTGCCGGGATTCCGTTCTCCCTGAGCATTCCGGCTGTGATTTCCGCGCTCATGGGACTGTTGAACTTCATCACTGTCTTGAATTCATCCATAGCTGCGAAAGGTTAAAGTTGCGAATTGTCCTTAAGGAACTTGTTTTCCAGGCCGTAGCACAGCCTGACGACATCTTTTCGGAGACCTTCCACGCTGAAGCCGGTGAAGCTGCGGGTCATGGTGATCCGGTCTTCGCACATGCGGCTCGCCCTGTTGACCTTGCTTTTCATCCGGAAGGAAAGGTTCTCGCCTTCCTCTTTTTCGAGCTTGTATCCGTGGTCGTCCATGAAACTGACCACACCGTCGCGGATTTCCCCGTATGATCCGGGCACTATGGCTTCTTTGGTCATGAATCCGAAGAAAGGATAGGCCACGGCGAAAAGCATGAGCATTATCGCAATCTGCCACAGGGAGTCGTATCCGTTCTTGAACATTGTTTCGACATTCGGTTCGACCATTCCGAGCGCAACGAGAACCGCCATGATGATTACGATGATCGATAGGAAGTAGAAGAAGTATTTTACCGCCCTTCTAAGGTACTGCATAGGTGTCGTCTTTAGAGTGTATGTGACAAATATAGCAAATTCCGAAGAAATTGCTATTTTTGTCACCATTCAGAAACTTAAAACAAGATTGTCATGACGGAAGATCCACTCGAGCGCATCGCGCGCGAAGAATCGGAAAAGAAGAACAGCGGACTGAAGAAAGCCATATACATTCTTTCGGCTGTTTGCGCAGTTCTTCTCGGAATACTGGTTTACAAGCAGATACGCCAGGCTCAGATAAGCAGGATGGTGAAGGAGGGCGGCGGCTCGGGTTCGGGCTCGTTCTATGAACTTGTGGAAGAGCTCAACGACGAGAAGAAGGATCTCGTCTCGGAACTTGAAAGTCTCCAGAGCGACTATGCCAACCTCTCCTCCGACTACGCCTCCATAAACTCCCAGCTCGACACTTCAAGAGCCGAAGTGGCGCAGCTCCTTGAAAAAATAAAGAAGACGGATGCGACGAACAGGGCGAAGATGCGCCAGTACGAGAAGGAACTCGGAACATTGCGCAGCATAATGAGAAACTACATCGTGCAGATAGATTCGCTCAATACTCTTAATCATAAGCTTACCGCAGATGTGGCGGCAGCGAGGAAGGATGCCGAGGCGAGCAAGAAGGCGAACAGGGATCTCACTCAGCAGGTGGAAACTCTCAGCGGCCAGGTGGCGGCGGGCTCCGTGGTCAAGGCGCGCGGAATATCTCTGGCGGCATACAACAAGTCGGACAAGAAAACCGACAGGAGCAGCAGGGTGGAGAGACTTATGGCGAGCATGAGCCTTGTGGAGAACGACTTGGCTCCAAAAGGCCCTATGACCGTGTATATCAGAGTCAAGGACCCGGACGGAATCATTCTCACCAACAATGTCAGAGTCTCGTTCGACTTCGGAGGAGAATCCATGGTGGCATCCGCTTCCAGGGAGATCGACTATGAAGGCAAGGAGGTTGAACTGAGCATATACCTCAATGACATAGGATCATACGTCAACGGCATCTACACTCTTGAGGTCTATACCGAACAGGCAAAGCTCGGGACGGCCGAGATGATGCTCCGATAGCGGATGATCTATATCCACATCCCTTTCTGCAGAAGCTTCTGCTCGTACTGCGGATTCTATTCCGAAACCGTGGGACGGAGCGATGACGGAAAGATGCTTTCCTATGCGGGGCTGGTGGCCGAGGAAGCCGTCAGGCGCAGGGATGAGATACTGAAAACCCTTGAAACTGATACTTTGTACATAGGAGGAGGAACCCCGTCGGTTCTTCCTCTGTCTTGTTTCAAGACCATGCTCGACGCCCTTCCGTACGGTCCTCCTTATGAAGAATTCACCGTGGAAGTGAATCCGGACGATATTACGGAAAAGGGCGTGTCTTATGTACATGGGCTCAAAGCTTTGGGAGTCAACAGAATAAGTATGGGCATACAGTCTTTTGACGATTGTGTGCTCAGGAAGATGCACCGCAGACACGATGCGGAGGGTGCGAAGCAGGCATTCAGGATTCTCCGGGAGGCCGGCATGGAAAACATCGGCATAGACCTTATATTCGGAATCTCCGGCATGAGCGATGACACCTGGGATAAAAGCCTGTACGAGGCTCTCCATTTAGGGGACAGCTGCGGCGGACCGCCACGGCATGTGTCCGCGTATCAGCTGTCTGTCGAGAAGGGAAGCCTCCTCGAAAAGCAGATTGAAAAGGGCGTTTACAAGGAAGCCTCAGACGAAGATTGCAGACGTCAGTATGCCATGTTGTGCGACCGCATGGCCGATGCGGGGTACAGGCACTACGAAATTTCCAATTTCGCGCTGCCCGGATATGAAGCCCGGCACAATGGAGCATATTGGCGGGGAGTCCCTTATGTCGGTTTGGGCGCGGGAGCTCATTCATTCGACGGCGGTACCGTGCGATGCTGGAATGGGGAAATGGGAGCGGACTGCCGGTATGTGCCGGAATCCGAGTCGCTTTCGGACGAGGATGTCAGGGTGGAGAAGATAATGCTTGCTCTCAGGACTTCGGATGGCATTGACGGAGAATGGCTCCGGAAAAATGCGGCTCCCGGGTCGGTCGGCCGCTTGGTGAAAGAAGGGGCTCTGTGTGAAACGGGAGACATTATCCGTATACCGGAAAACCGTTTTTTTGTTTCCGATGAGATTATTCGGGAACTTATTTAAATATTCAGTATCTTTCGTAGCCGTTGCAGAAGCGGCTTTACGGGACTAATAAACTAAAAACTGATAAGACCATGAACGAGTATTTTCAGAGACTTCAGGCAGTGCGCGGGCTCATGCAGAAAAGAGGCTGGGACGCCATTGTCATCACGGCATCGGACCCGCACAGCAGCGAGTATCCGGGTGCAAGATGGAAGCAGGTGAAATGGATGACCGGTTTCGCCGGTGAGTGCGGAGATATAGTGATAACCATGGACCATGCCGGTCTGTGGACGGATACAAGGTATTTTATCCAGGCGAACAAGGTACTGCCGGGAACGGGGTTCGAACTTCACAAGACCCGTGTTCCGGAACAGGTCCTGATACCGGAATGGCTCGCGAAGCATGCGTTCGCGGACAAGGAGGGTATTGTTGTCGTTGCAGTGGACGGCATGACTCAGACGGTTTCTGCCGTAAATGACATCAAGGGAGCCTTTCTCGACGAAGGCAGGAAGGAAGACGATGAGGACAACGGATTCAAAATCGTGAACGCCCCCGATCTTCTGGACGTCCTGTGGGATGACAGGCCTTCCGTCCCGTCTTCTCCCATAATCACTCTCGGAGATGAATACACGGGCGAATCCCGCAAAGACAAGATTCTCTGGCTCAGAAACTTCCTGATAGACAACAGATGTGACGCGATAGTGCTCACGGCGCTTGACGAGATAGCATGGCTGCTCAATGCCCGCGGTTCGGACGTGGAATACAACCCTGTAATCTATTCCTATCTGCTGGTCTCCATGGATGAGGTGAAATGGTTCGTCCGCAAAGGGTCCAAGTCCCAGATTGACGACAAGACGGCTGCCAGTTTCGAGGAAATGAAGGAGGACGGGGTGGAACTTCTTCCCTACGATGACATTTCCATAGAGCTGGCCGGACTTGCCGGAGATGAACATTTCCATAAGCTTTACGCCGACCCTGCCACGCTGAACTATCATCTCTACAATATCATCAGGACAAGCCTTCCGGAGGATGCCGTCAAATTCGCCAAGTCTCCGGTCCCTCTGCGCAAATCCATCAAAAACAAGGTGGAGCTTTCCGGCATGGTAAAGGCTCACATAGAAGACGGCATCGCCGTGGAGAAATTCTTTTACTGGCTTGAAAACCAGCTCCAAAGCGGTTCCTATGTGGATGAATGGACTGCGGCGGAGAAGCTTCAGTCATATAGGGCGCAGATTCCGGGATACATGGGAGACAGCTTTGAGACCATCTCGGCCTATGGCGAGGATGCCGCACTTCCTCACTATGTGACCCCGAGCGAAAACGCCCCGGAGATCAAGCGTCACGGACTCTTCCTTTGCGACTCCGGCGGACAGTATCTGTACGGTACCACCGACATCACCCGCACTGTCCCCTGCGGCCCGTGTACCGACCTTGAAAAGGAAGACTATACCCTTGTGCTGAAATGTCATATCGACCTTGCGATGGCCATTTTCCCGAAAGGCACCTGCGGATGTCATCTCGACATCCTGGTCCGCAACGCTCTGTGGCAGCACAAAAGAAACTTCGGACATGGCTCCGGCCATGGAGTGGGGTCTTTCCTGAACGTGCATGAAGGACCTCAGGAGTTCCGGCAGAACTTCAATTCATACCCGTACGTGCCCGGAATCGTCAACACGAACGAACCCGGAATGTATCGTGAAGGCCAGTTCGGAGTCCGCCATGAGAACGTGTTCACAGTAGAAGACGCCGGAACGAACGAATTCGGTACATGGTATCGGTTCAACACCATAACCATGTGCCACATCGACACTTCCGTCATAAAGAAGGAGCTTATGAGCCCTCAGGAGATCAAGTGGCTGAATGACTATCACAAGAGAGTCTATGAGACTCTGTCTCCGCGTCTCAGCCCCGAGATTGCCCGGTGGCTTAAAGACAAATGCCAGCCTATATAGATTCGCAAGGAGGGTGACTAAATCGCTGATTAGTCACCCTCCTTCCGATTTATGCACGATTCTGTCCGGCCTGTCAGTATTCGGGCGGCAGCTGTCAGAAGCTGTAGGTGATGCCGATGCCGCAGACTATGCTTGTGCGGTAGAACTCATCCTGTCCGGGAACTTTGAGATTGTTGATGTCAAGTTTCTCCGCGAGACCGGGTATTACGGGAGCGAGCTGGCCGAGCAGGGGTGAAAGCTTGGAGGCTATCAAAGCACCGTTTCCGCCGTAGTCTTCCTGCTCTTTTGTGATGTGTGTGAAGAAGGTCTTGTATATGCCGGCTTCCAGCGCAAGCTTTCCGTTGAAGCGGTATTTGGCGCCGAGTCCGCCGGATACGGAACTTGTGGTATAGCTCATGTCCGAAATGAATCTGGCATCGTTGCCGAAGCCGAAGGTCGAGGAGTTGGCTCCTATGCTCAGCGTAAGCTTGTCGTTCATGTCGTACTCTATACCTCCGAGTATTTCAAAAGAGTTGTGTTTCAGGTAGTTCTGTTTGTCGTTCATTCCGGTCTCATTGTTGTACTGTTTGGACTCCTTGTCGAAGTACCTGTTGAATCCGAGCGAGAGACGCAGGTTGTGGAATACCGAGTACTCTGCACCGAGGTTGAGGCTTCCCGGAATGTCCGCGGCCACTTTTTTGCCGTCATTGAACTGGGAAATGCCCGTGGTGTTCTCTTCAGTGTCATTCTCCAGGCGCACTCTTGTGTTGAACTCATATCGTGCGGCGAAGTTGAACTTTCCGGTCTTGTAATCTATGGATATGACCGGTGTCCAGGCTATGTCTTTCTGATGGGCATCAAGGCTCTTGTCGCTTACGAGTCCTCCCACGGCAGTTGTCGCCGCATCCACCGGAATGAGGCCGCCGGAGATTCCGGAAACGGCTGCTCCCAATACATTGGCAGCAGGCAGCATCTGTCCGCCGTACTGCAGCTGTATGTTCTTGAGGTATCCGTTGTAGTAATTTGAAAGGTAGTTTATGCGCAGACCTGCGGATATGCTGAGGGAAGGGAGTATCTTGTAGCCGAGGTTGAGCTGGCCGGAGAAATTGTACTGCTCTCCGGTGAGATGAATGTCGGCATCGTATCCGGTAACGGTCTGCGATCCCGACAGGTTGTTTATCAGAGCCGGAATCATGGCGATGGGGGCTTCAAAAGAGCCGAGTCCCTCATCGTATTTGGCTTTTCCGCCTCCGGACACTACTCCGAAGTGGAAGGAACCGAAGACTTTGCCGTTCCTGTACGCCAAGTCCATATGAGGCAGGACCGGAACGAAGGTTTTGCCGGTGTATTTCTTGTAGGCCCTTCCGCCGTTGTCGATTCCGTATTTCAGAGGTTCGTAGGTGGAGGTCGTATGCCTGCGCTGCACAGCAGTCTGGATGTCAAAAGACAGATGCCATCCGTTGTCCATGAATCCGATGCCTGCAGGGTTGAAGTATGCGCTGTGCACTCCTATGGCTGCGTTCTGCGCCGGATTCCTCAGAAAAGCCACGTTCTGGTTCGTGTTCGTCACGTAGCCTCCTGCGTTCGCCTGAATAGCGGCGGCGAGTACTGTCGCCGCGATCAAAATTAACTTTTTCATTTGGTCGAATTTTTTCGCAATTGGTCGCAAAGTTATTATTAAACTGACAAATCGCAATTTTATTCGACCAAAATAACAATCATTGTCTGTATTACCGTTACATGTTCAGCATATTATGCCGGTAAATATATATGGCATATATGCCGGCCCTGCCGATATGGGGGCACATTGCAGCACGAAGGCCGGAAACTTCTGTCTCCGGCCTTCGTCATTTCAGTCTTATGTCCGCAGCTTTACTCGTTGCCGACCTTGGGCAGCTTTGCAAGCGATTCCGCAATGGCTTCGTCGCTGGGGATGACATCCGTCATGGTCCCGTCGTTGTATTGCTGGTAGGCGGTCAGATCGAAGTATCCTGTTCCCGTGAGGTTGAAGACTATGGTCTTGGCCTCTCCGCTTTCTTTGCACTTGAGCGCCTCGTCAATCGCCACGCGGATTGCATGGCTCGATTCCGGAGCGGGAAGTATGCCCTCCGTACGTGCGAACTCCACGGCAGCTTTGAACACCGACGTCTGCTCGACCGCACGTGCCTCGAAGTAGCCGTCATGGTACAGCTGGGCGAGGATGGGGCTTATTCCGTGGAAACGGAGTCCTCCTGCATGGTTCGCCGACGGGATGAACTGGCTGCCGAGCGTGTACATCTTGGCAAGCGGGCATATCATGCCGGTGTCGCAGAAGTCGTAGGCGAATTTGCCGCGGGTAAAGCTCGGGCACGATGCCGGCTCCACGCCTATGATTTTATAGTCCGCTTCCCCTCTCAGCATCTCTCCGAAGAAAGGAGATGCGAAACCTCCGAGGTTGGAACCGCCGCCTGCGCAGCCGATGAGTATGTCGGGGCGGATGTCATATTTCTCAAGGGCCTTCTTGGTCTCAAGGCCGATGATGGACTGGTGGAGAAGTACCTGATTGAGTACGGAACCGAGCACGTAGCGGTAGCCCTGGCTTGTGACGGCGGTTTCCACTGCTTCGGAAATGGCGCAGCCGAGAGAACCCGTGGTGCCGGGATGATCCGCAAGAATCCTCCTGCCTACTTCCGTCGTGTTGCTCGGAGAGGGAGTCACATTGGCACCGTAGGTGCGCATGACTTCGCGGCGGAAAGGCTTCTGCTCATAGGAAACCTTCACCATGAACACTTTGCAGTCGAGGTGGAAATATGCGCATGCCATGCTGAGGGCCGTGCCCCACTGTCCGGCGCCCGTTTCCGTAGTCACTCCTTTCAGCCCCTGTTTCTTGGCGTAATATGCCTGGGCTATGGAGGAATTCAGCTTGTGCGAACCGGAGGTGTTGTTTCCTTCGAATTTGTAATAGATATGTGCGGGCGTCCCCAGTTCCTTTTCAAGAAAGTAGGCTCTTACAAGAGGTGACGGACGGTACATCTTGTAGAACTTCTGGACTTCGTCCGGGATTTCGATGAATGCGTCGGTGTCGTTGAGCTCCTGCCTGTTGAGTTCTTCGCAGAAGATAGGATTCATCTCTTCTGCCGTGAGGGCATGACCGTCGGCCGGGCTGATCAGCGGGGCCGGTTTGTTTTTCATGTCCGCACGGACGTTGTACCAGCTGGTGGGGATTTCATCCTCGCTCAGATAGATTTTGTAGGGGATTTTTTCGCTCATTTTTTGTGGCTGTTTTTAACAAGGCATAAAGATAGTAAAAATACATTTCCCCGACTTCCGTATTCTCAAATTTTGTTTCTGCACATCCGGCAGCCTCGTGCTGCTCAATGAATATGCAGATTGTCCCTTTGCGGAAGTCTTGCGTCCTTTACGGCGGATTCTTCACCCGTCCGGAATAAAAAACTGCTGCAAAGAGCCTTGACGGCTATGCAGCAGCAATATATTGTGAAAGAATGATTTGCGTCGGATTAGGCCTGAATGGATGCGTTGACGGCTACGGCGATGAACATGAGGCAGATAAGGGAGGCTACGATGACACCGATGACCTTGAGCCTTTTCATCCAGATGGAACCTGACCAGCCGACAGTCTGGAACATGCTCCAGAAACCATGGCAGAGATGGAACCACAGGGCAATGAACCAGATGACATATACTATAAGATTGAAGGCATTGCCGAACACCGTTGTGAGAAGGGTGTAGGGGTTTTCAGCCTCCGCGCCGCTGAATTCCTTCAGCTGCATGTCAGCCCAGAAATGGGTGAGGTGGAAGAACAGGATGCCGAGGATTACGATTCCGAGCACGAGCATGTTCTTGGAGGACCATGAATCGGCTTTCGCCTTGCTGGCCACCTCGTAGCGTTTCACACCTCCGCGTGCTTTCAGATTGTAGTATGAAAGGTAGATACCGTAGATGATGTGGATGATGAAGCCGAGGGCCAGAATAGGGACCATTATGGTGATTATGGGCGTGGACATGAAGTCGCAGCCGAGCTGGAAAAGTCCGTCACCGGCCGAGAAAAGCTTGTCATCAGCGGCTACGGCACCGAATTTCCCTGTAAAGGAGTCGATTACTGAAAAGAAATTGATGGTGGCATGTACGAGAAGAAAAATGATGAGAAATGCTCCGCTTATCGCCTGGATGAACTTCTTCCCGATAGAGTAGTGGAATGCGCTTGCCATAATATGACTGTCCTTCTTTTGTTGATTTTTAATTATTAGTTCGGCAAAGATAGAGCCTTTATTGCAAGATTCATAATAAATTTTTAATTTTGTTAGCCGTTACAATACCGAAAAACATGTTTGGGTAGCGTTTTAGTTAAATATTTTTCGATGGCAGACAAGTACAAAAGAATTCTTCTGAAGCTCAGCGGCGAAAGCCTGGGCGGACATGCCGGAAAGGGTTTGGACACGGACAGCCTGAGGGCCTATGCCGAAGAAATAGCCGCGGCGGCCCGTGCCGGGCTCCAGATAGCCGTTGTCAACGGAGGTGGAAATATTTTCCGCGGCCTGCAGGGCGTGGGAGCCGGATTTGACAGGGTGGACGGAGACAAGATGGGCATGTTGGCCACCGTCATCAACTCTCTGGCGCTCGCCATGTTCATAAAAGAGCAGGGCGTCGATGCAAAGGTCTTTACGGCGACCCCAATGGAGCCGATAGCCAAATATTATATGAGAGACGATGCTGTGGAATTCATGGAGAGGGGCGGAGTGGCACTCATTTCCGGAGGCACCGGCAACCCTTTCTTCACAACGGATTCCGGAGCGGCTCTGAGGGCGTTGGAAATACACGCCGATGCGCTTTTGAAAGGAACACGGGTGGACGGAGTCTATACGGCAGACCCTGAAAAAGATCCTTCCGCGGTCAAATACGACTCCCTGAGCTTTGACGAGGCCATGGAGAAGCATCTTAAAGTGATGGACCGGACGGCTTTCGCACTGTGCGGCGAGGGTGGAATGCCGGTCATTGTCTTTGACATGAACCGCAAGGGCAATCTGACCAGGCTGCTGCATGGAGAGAAGGTCGGAACGCTTGTCCATGCATGAGTTCGCGCACGGCTTCGCAGATTTTGACAAAAAACTATAACTAACACATTTTCAATTATGATTCCGGAGAATGCGAAAGAAATAATCAAGCGTGCAGAAGACAGAATGCGCGAAGGTGTGAAGTTTCTGGAGGAAGATCTCAAGACTTACCGCGTAGGCAAGGCAAACCCTTCAGTCTTCAACAATGTCACGGTGGATTACTATGGGACTCCCACCCAGTTGAGCATGGTGTCATCCGTCACCGCTCCCGATGCGAGGACGCTCATGATACAGCCTTGGGAAAAGAATATGATCGCCAAGATCGAAAAAGCCATAATAGATGCCAACCTCGGGCTTACCCCTTCCAACAACGGTGAGGTGATACGCTGTACGGTTCCACCTCTTACGGAGGACAGGCGCAAGGAACTTATAAAGAAAGCCAAGGCGACCGGCGAGAGCACCAAGGTGGGAGTCAGGAACTTCCGCAGGGAGGCCGTCGACCAGCTGAAGAAGCTGCTCAAGGCCGAGAGCATTACCGAGGACGCCGAAAAGGAGGCCGAAGACGAGGTGCAGAAACTTACCGACAGGTTCGTCAAAGATGTTGACACGGTGATTTCCGCCAAAGAAAAAGAGATTTTGACTGTCTGATTAGTAAAAATTTTATATATTTGCCGTTGCTATGATGAACGCACGATTTAACAACCGATTTTATTTTTACCGCTTTCATGTCAGATAGTGGTCCGGACTTCGTGCATTGTCAACAGCGTCAGATGATACCTATAAAAGGCTGTCCGGATTAAGCGGACGGCCTTTTTTTATGACAACAACAAAAGTATGACGAGAAGAGTCGCAATTCAAGGTTTCTCAGGGTGTTTCCACGAAGAAGCAGCCCGCCGCTACTATGGCGGGAATTTCGGGGAGATTCCCCAGATGGTTGAGTGTTCGACATTCGAGGACCTTTTCAGGGCCATGGAAGACGGCAGGGCCGATGCGGCCATTATGGCCATAGAAAACACGATTTCCGGAGGACTGCTGCCCAACTTCGAGCTGCTCCGCAAATATCCGCAGAAGATAAAAGGCGAAATCTACCTGCATATTCATCAGAACCTTATGGCGATGCCAGGGCAGAAGCTCGAGGACATCAGGGAGGTCAGATCCCATTACATGGCCATCAACCAGACGAGAAAGTTTTTTGAGACGGAGTGTCCGTGGATGAAGATGGTGGAAACGGAAGATACGGCCAAAAGCGCCGCCGACATAGCGAAAGGCAAGATAATGGGAGTCGGCGCGATAGCCTCCAGACTGGCTGCGGACATCAATTCACTGGAAATCCTCCGTGCGGACATAGAGACTTTCAAGACCAATTTCACCAGATTTCTCATTCTTGATGATTCCATCAAGGTGGATGAAGACAAAATCAACAAGGCGTCCCTCTGTTTCACCTTGCCGCACAAGCCGGGCTCTCTCGCCCACATACTTACTATCCTGTCCTTCTATGACATGAATCTCACCAGGATTCAGTCGCTCCCTATTCCGGGCATGAAGTGGCAGTACTTCTTTTACATAGACATATCTTTCGACAGCATTGAAAGATACCGTCAGGCTCTTGCGGCGGTCCGTCCGCTTATCGAAGACATGAACATTTTGGGAGAATACGTTGCCGCGCTATGATCATACAACCTGCCCGCAGGACGGAATGCGTCCGTGAATATTTCTTTTCGCTGAAGAACAGGGAAATTGCCAAAGTCAACGCCGCCAGGGCGGAAAGGGGGGAAGACCCTGTCATCAATCTCGGGATCGGTTCCCCGGACGGAATGCCCCCCGAGGCCGCGGTGGATGCCCTACGCGAGTCTGCGCTGCTGCCCGACAGCCATAAGTATCAGCCGTATACGGGGCTGCCCGCCTTGCGCAAGGCTTTCTCCGACTGGTACAGACGTTACTATAATGTCGAACTTGATCCGGCGACCGAAATCCAGCCGCTCATGGGCTCGAAAGAGGGAATTCTAATCACCTTCCTCGCTTTCATAAATGAAGGGGACAAGGTGCTTGTGCCGGATCCGGGCTATCCCACATACACGTCGGCGGCGGAGATAGTCGGAGCGGACGTCATCAGATATGACCTCAGGGAAGAAAACGGATGGTATCCCGATTTCGATGCTCTCGAGAGCATGGACCTTGAAGGGGTCAAGATGATGTGGACAAACTATCCCGGCATGCCCACGGGGGCGAAAGCAACTCCGGAACTTTACCGGAAGACGGTGGATTTCGGAAGGAGGCACGGGATTCTGATTGTCAATGACAACCCGTACAGTTTCATATTGAACGACAATCCTGTCTCGATGCTTGCCGCCGAAGGAGCGAAAGAGTGTGTAATCGAGCTGAATTCTCTGAGCAAGGCGCACAACATGTCCGGATGGAGAGTGGGTATGTTCGGCGCCGCACCGGAATACATATCCGAACTGCTGAAAATAAAAAGCCAGATGGACTCCGGCACGTTCAAGCCCGTGCAGATGGGTGCGATAGCGGCCCTTTCGCAGGGAGACGAGTGGTACAGGGAACTCAACGCGGAGTACGGAAAGAGGAAAAAGCTCGTGTGGGAGCTCTTCGACTACATAGGCGCCGGATATGACAGGGACACGGCCGGACTTTTCGTGTGGGGGAAAATTTCTCCCGACAACCGTTTCCTCAAGGGAACTGACGTGAAAAAGTCTTTGGGCGAGAGGATTTCGGACAGATTCCTTTACGATGCAGGCGTGTTCATCACCCCGGGGATCGCGTTCGGACACAACGGGGAAAATTACATAAGGGCCTCGCTTTGCGCCAAAGAAGAGGTCATAGAGAAGACGATGTTGAAAATTAAAAACTTGGATAGATAATGGCGGATTTGAATTTGACACCTGCCAAGGAATGGGGTTTTTTCACCCTTCCCAAGCCCATGGTCATAGCCGGACCGTGCAGTGCGGAAACTGAGGAGCAGGTACTGAAAACGGCTGCCGGCCTTAAAGAGCTCGGCATACATGTCTACCGTGCCGGTATATGGAAACCCAGAACTCATCCCGGCAGTTTCGAGGGCGTTGGAGTCCCGGGCCTCAAATGGCTTCAGAAGGTGAAGTCGGAGTATGGGATGAAAGTTGCCACCGAAGTGGCGAGCGAAAGACATGTTTTCGAATGCCTGAAATACGGCGTGGACATGGTGTGGCTCGGAGCGAGGACCACCGCCAACCCTTTTCTTGTGCAGGAAATAGCCGACGCTCTGAAAGATACTGACATTCCGGTGCTTGTGAAGAACCCGGTCAATCCGGACCTTGATCTTTGGATAGGGGCTCTGGAGCGACTCAACAGGAACGGAATAACCAAGCTCGGCGTCATCCACCGCGGCTTTTCCTCCTCGCAGAAGATCGTGTACAGGAACGATCCGGGCTGGAACATAGCCATAGAACTAAGAACCCGTTTCCCGCAGCTTCCTTTCTTTGCGGATCCGAGCCACATGGGAGGTGCCCGCAAGTTCATCCTGCCTCTGTCTCAGAGAGCGCTGGACCTCGGACTGGACGGTCTCATGATAGAGTCGCATTGCGATCCTTCCGTCGCATTGAGCGATGCCTCGCAGCAGCTCACTCCTTCTGAGCTCGGTGATGTCCTGTCCAAACTGGTCGTCAGAAATCAGGACACGGACAGCGCGACCTACAGGGAGGGAATCGAACAGCTCAGAGCCCAGATAGACGTGATAGACGAGAACCTGCTCTATGCCTTCAAGCAGAGAATGGCCGTAAGCTCCAAGATCGGGCATTACAAGAAGGATCACAACATAGCCATCCTCCAGACTGCCAGATGGGATCAGATTTTGTCATCCATGGTGGAGAACGGAAAGAGATACGGCTTGTCGGACAGATTCCTGACGGATGTGTTCAATGCTATCCACGAAGAGTCTGTGCGCATTCAGAATGAAATTCTCTCAGAGCCTTCAGAAGGAAATCGACAAAAATAGTTTTTTCTTCTTCCGACAGGAAATCTACTTTGATCGGTATCTGAAACAGCCTCGTCCTGAGGGCTTCAGGTACCGATTTGCAGTCCAGAATCCTTTGGCTGTCCTTTTCGGTGCATACTATGATGGCTGTCGGATGTGCATCGGCGGCGGCCATGATTCTGTTTATGTCGAATTTTGAATATTTGTGGTGGTCCGGGAAGGTGAATCTTTTGACTATGTGGTATTTGTCGCTGAGGAACATCCTCAGGGGGGTGTCTTTGGCTATGCCTGAAAACAGAATCAGCTTTTTGGAATAGACGAAGCGGGTGTCTGCCTTTTCTTCGAAGACCGCCTCGAGCGGACGGTATCTGATGCAGGTGAAGAAGATCTTGATTTTTCTGCCTTCCGTGTTTGTGCCCTCGCATTTCAGGGCATCAAAATCCTTCACCCCGAGGCTTTTCACCCAGTTGGACTTCTCCCATGTCTCCATGTAGGCAGGACATTTGCTCACGATTACCATGTCCGCCTTGTTGATTCTTTCCGGCAGGTCCCTCAGCCGTCCGAAAGGAAGCAGCCTGTCCTTGTCAAGAGGTCTGTTCCAGTCCACGAGAACGATTTTCAGGTAAGTCCGGAGCTTTCTGTATTGGAAGGCATCGTCAAGGATTATGAGATCGGCCGGCGGGAAGTTCCTGAATCTGCATTTTCCTCCTCTTTTTTCGCTGTCCAGCAGTTCGGGGTGGCAGAGGAAACGGCAGCCTTCCACTCTCGGGCGGTCTACGGCCACGGTTACGGCCGGGTATCTGCGCTTAATCTGCATAGGTTCGTCTCCGCAGAAACTTGCCGAGCCGTCAAGCGTGACCTGCTGGAACCCTCTGCTGCTCCTTTTGTGTCCTCTGGAGAGGACGGCGAGATTCTTGAATCCCCAGTCGTCGCTCCCGAGCAGCGTGTCCAGAATCATCTCCGTGTGAGGAGTCTTCCCCGTCCCGCCGGCGGTGATGTTTCCTATGCATATCGTGGGAACTTCGCAAGGGAAAGACTTGCGGATTCCTTTGTCGTATAGACAATGCCGTATCTTGAGCGTCAGCCAGTAAGGAAAAAGGATGATTTTTTCGAGCATAGGCTGCAAAGTTAAAAATTATACTCCATAAACATTTGCCGCCGATGATATTTCTTCGTCTCCCCATCGTATGGCTATGTAGTCCAGCAGTCCGTGAAGTTCGGCCGGATCGTTTTCCGTCACCAGCCTTATCCGCGTCTCCTTGAATTCCGGAAGTCCTTTGAAATAGCAGCTCAGGTGTCTCCGCATTTCCAGGACCCCTGTCACCGGGCCCTTCAGCGCCAGTGACAAGTCCAGCTGTCTTTTCGCAAGTTTCACCCTTTCGGTGACCGGGAGAGGAGGGAGGAGCTCGCCGCTGTCCAGGTAGCTGCGGATCTCGCGGAATATCCACGGGTGTCCGAAAGATGCCCGCCCGACCATGATGCCGTCCGTTCCGTAGTCGTCGAAAGCCGCCTTCGCTTTTTCCGGCGTGGTGATGTCTCCGTTGCCGATCACCGGAATGCGCATTCTCGGGTTGCGCTTTATCTCGCCTATCAGGGTCCAGTCGGCGCTGCCTTTGTACATCTGGCATCTTGTCCTTCCGTGGACGGTAAGCGCAGAGATGCCCGCATCCTGCAGACGCTCGGCCAGGGGCACTATTATCTTGGAATTGTCGTCCCAGCCCAGTCTCGTCTTCACGGTGACCGGCTTTTTCACCGCCTTGACGATGGCGGCGGTGATTGCGACCATCTTGTCGGGCTCTTTCATCATGCCGCTGCCCGCACCTCTTCCGGCGATCTTGCTGACAGGGCAGCCGAAGTTTATGTCGATCACGTCACAGCCGTAGCCTCCGGTGATTTCCGCCGCGTTGTCCGCCATTCTGGCCGCCTCCACCATGGCATCGGGGTCGCTGCCGTAGATCTGTATGCCTATCGGGGCTTCCTGCGCCGATGTCTTCATCTTTGCTATCGCCTTGGCCGCGTCCCTTATAAGTCCCTCCGAAGGGACGAATTCGGTATAGACCATGGCGGCGCCGCACTCTTTGCAGATGATCCTGAAAGATGCGTCCGTCACATCCTCCATGGGTGCGAGCAGCACGGGTTTGTCACCGAGATCGATATTCCCTATTTTCATATTGTTGCAGGCGGCTGTGGTGAAACATGCGTTCTTTCCGTTTCCGGGTTGCCCGGACGGCGGTAAAGTCTGCAAATTTAGAAAAACGGACGCATTCTTTTTTATTTTCGGAGTTTTGGATTTAAGTTTGCAGGAGTAAACGGACGTATAACAAAGTATCGCTCCGGCGATGCGCAATCAATTTCAGACAATGGGAAATATCAGCACAATCGGTGTTCTGACCTCGGGCGGAGATGCTCCGGGGATGAATGCCTGCATCAGGGCCGTCACACGTTCAGCCATATACAACGGCTGGAAGGTGTACGGATTCTACAGAGGCTATGAAGGATTGATGAACGGAGATTACAAAGAGCTCGTCACGGAAAGCGTAAGCGGAATAATCCAGCGCGGGGGCACGATTCTCAAAACGGCCCGCAGCGCCGAGTTCATGACTGCGGAAGGACGGAAAAAGGCCGCCGACATGATAGAGAAGCTTGGCATAGATGCGCTTCTGGTCATAGGAGGAAACGGCTCCCTTACGGGGGCTCAGGTGCTTGCATCGGAATATGACATCCCCATCATAGGTCTGCCGGGCACCATAGACAATGACCTTTACGGCACCGATGCCACCATAGGTTACGATACGGCGCTGAACACCATTGTCGAGAGCGTGGACAAGATCAGGGACACGGCGTCTTCCCATGACAGGATTTTCTTTGTGGAGGTCATGGGCCGCGATGCCGGATTCCTTGCCCAGAACAGCGCGATAGCATCGGGTGCGGAGGCCGCCATCATCCCTGAGGATCAGACCGATGTGGACCAGCTTGCCCAGTTTATCGAGAGGGGAGTCCGCAAGAGCAAGAACAGCTCCATAGTTATTGTGTCGGAGGCCAAGTCCGGAGGAGTGGGAGGCGCCATGTACTATGCCGACAGGGTCAGGAAAGAGTACCCTCAGTTCGACGTGCGCGTCACCATTCTCGGCTACCTGCAGAGAGGCGGAACGCCCAGCGCGAACGACCGTATCCTCGCCAGCCGCCTCGGCCATGCCAGCATCGTGGCCCTGCAGGAAGGGCAGCGCAATATCATGGTAGGCATAGACGATGACAAGATAGTGTATGTCCCTCTCAGCCGTGCGGTGAAAAAGAACAAGCCCATAGACAACGAACTCATTGAAGTTCTGTCTGTTCTGTCCATATAATCTTTTCCGTTTTTTCGGATGGAGGACGGCGGATTTTGAAAAGTCCGAAATAATTGCTACTTTTGCGACCCCTATATTGTGTAGGGATCGCAAATTTTAGTTATAAACCATTAAAGATCAAGACAGTGGAGACACAAAGCTACAAAACGGTATCGCTTAACGCAGCGACCGTAAAGAAAGAGTGGGTCGTCATTGACGCTACTGATCTCGCACTTGGACGTCTTGCTTCCAGAGTTGCTCTTGTCCTTCGCGGCAAGACAAAGGCGGGCTATACTCCCCACGTTGACTGCGGTGACAACGTCATCGTGATCAACGCCGAGAAGATTGCCCTCAAAGGAAACAAGATGACCGACCGCGTGTACACGCGCTATACCGGATATCCGGGCGGACAGCGCTTCAGCACGCCGGCTGAGATTCTGCGCAAGAGACCTGCTGAATTGATCAGGAGAGCCGTAAAAGGCATGCTCCCCAAGACTCGTCTTGGTGACAAGCTCATCAACAACCTGTATGTCTATGCAGGACCTGAGCATCCTCACCAGGCACAGCAGCCCAAGACAATCAAGTTGAACGAAATTTAAACAGAGCAATGGAGAAAACAGTACACGCCGTTGGAAGACGTAAAACAGCTGTGGCTCGTGTTTATCTGTGCGCCGGAAGCGGGAAGATCACTGTGAACGGACGCGATCTCAAGGAGTATTTCCCTGAGGAAGCGCTTCAGTATATAGTGAACCAGCCTTGCAGTGTCACCGGTACGCAGGGTCAGTTTGACATCAAGGCCAACCTCGACGGTGGCGGAAACAAAGGACAGGCGGAAGCCATGAGACTCGGAATCGCACGCGCACTTTGCGAGGTGGATAAAGAGGCTTACCGTTCCACGCTCAAGTCCGCCGGTTTCCTCACCCGCGACTCAAGAGAGGTCGAGAGAAAGAAGCCTGGTCAGCCTGGTGCACGCCGCCGCTTCCAGTTCAGCAAACGTTAGTTTTTTGCTTTACAGGAACACATGCACAGCCCGGTTGTCAAATCTTCGGATCTGTCCGTGCGGATGTGAATCCGCGGAAGCTGCCTGAGGATTGCCGTGCTGCGAAAAAATCCGGGAGATCTTTCCAAGCTGCTCCGGGATTGAAGAAAGAGCCCGCAGGCGAAGGCAAATGCCTGAAGGGAATGTTTTAACAAACAAAAAGAAACTTTAAAAATGCCAAGAACAAATTTCCAGGAACTCCTTGACGCAGGCGCTCATTTCGGGCACCTTGCCAGGAAGTGGAATCCTAAAATGGCTCCTTATATCTTCGACCAGAAGAACGGGATCCATATCATAGATCTGCACAAGACCGTCATCAAGGTCGACGAGGCGGCGGATGTCATGAAAGAGCTTGCCCGTTCCGGACGCAAGATTCTCTTCGTGGCCACCAAGAAGCAGGCAAAGGACATCGTGGCCGAGAAGGCCGCGTCCGTCAACATGCCGTACGTGACGGAAAGATGGCCGGGCGGAATGCTCACCAACTTCCCGACCATCCGCAAGGCCGTCAAGAAGATGAACACTATTGACAAGATGAAGGAAGACGGCACTTACGACAAGCTCGCAAAGCGTGAACGTCTCCAGATAGACCGCCAGAGGGCCAAACTTGAGAAGAACCTCGGTTCCATCAGGGACATGAACAGGCTCCCTTCCGCTATTTTCGTAGTTGATGTACAGAAAGAGGCCAATGCCGTAAAAGAGGCAAACCGTCTGAACATACCGGTTATCGCTATGGTTGATACATGTTGCGATCCTACCCCTATTGATTATGTGATACCGGCCAACGATGATGCCGCAAAGAGCATAGAGTACATCACGTCAGCACTTTGCTCCGCTATTGAGGAAGGACTGAGCGAAAGGAAGCTCGAGAAGGAAAAGGAGGCCGAGACAGAGGCTGCCGAGGAAAAGACCGCAGGAAAGAAGCTGCGTGCCCGCAAGGGTTCGAAGCCTGCCGAAGAGGCTGCCGCGGCCGAAACCGAGACCGCTCCTGAAGCAGCTCCCGAAAAGGCTGAAGCGGTAGAAGAAGCTCCCAAGGCGGAGTAGTTCTGTTTAACTCTTATAAAAGGACAATAAAATGGCAATTACAGCAGCAGACGTAATGAAACTGCGCAAGATGACCAGCGCCGGAATGATGGATTGCAAGAAGGCTCTTGTAGAGGCTGACGGCGATTTCAAGAAGGCTGTGGACATCATACGCGAAAAAGGTAAGCTTGTCGCTGCCAAGAGAGCTGACCGTGAGACATCCGAAGGTGCTGTCCTCGTCCGCATAGACGGAGAGAGGGGCATCATCACCTGCCTCGGCTGCGAAACTGACTTCGTTTCCGCCACTCCGGACTTCAGCGCCCTTGCGGCGGAGATCGCAGATGCGGCGATAGCCAACTTCCCTTCCGACATAGAGGGGCTCAAGGCTTCAAAGTGCTCCAACGGTCATACTGTCGAGGAGGAAATTTCCGCCCAGACAGGAAAAACCGGTGAAAAGCACGTGCTTGCATACTACGCGACTCTCGAAGCTCCTTACATCGCGAGCTATGTCCACTTCAACGGCAAGCTCGGAGCTATCGTCGCATTCAATAAAAAAGTGTCGGAAGACCTTGGAAAGGCTATCGCCCAGCAGGTTACAGCCATGAATCCGGTCTCCGTCTCTCCTGCGGAATGCCCTGCCGAAGTCGTTGAGAACGAAAAGGCGGTCGCTATTCAGAAGACAAAGGACGAGATGGTGCAGAAGGCTGTAGAGGCTGCCCTCAAGAAAGCCGGCATCAACCCTGCCCACGTTGACAGCGAAGATCATATCGACTCCAACACTGCCAAAGGTTGGATTACGGTTGAGCAGGCGCAGCAGGCCCGTGAAATCATCAAGACCGTTTCGGCCGAAAAAGCCGCATCTCTTTCCGAGCAGATGATTCAGAACATCGCAAACGGCAGAATCCAGAAATTCTTCAAAGAGCACACTCTTGAAGAGCAGGATTTCGTGCAGTCGGATGAGAAGATTTCCGTAGCCAAGTACATCCAGTCCATAGACAAGGATGCCAAAGTGCTTGCTTTCAGAAGATTCTCTTTGAGCGACTAAGGTTACTTCTTAATTATATCTGGCCGGGCGGTCTGTTTGACTGCCCGGCCTTTTTTTTGCGGTATTCCCCATACGCTCTACCAAAACCGCAAAAAAAACGGCCCGGTTTCTCACCAAGCCGTTTTCCGTTTATGTCGTCATCTGACGTATGTCAGTGTCGCTTACAGGTTTGCGTTGTCGGACTTCCAATCCTTGACGGGAGGTACGATTCCGAGTTCCACGATCTCGTCGCGCATCTTGCAGAGATGGGCGTATGAAGCATCGAGAGCGGCCATCTCCTCAGCGGTGCCTTTCGGCATGGTGAAGTGTACGCCCGTCTTGTCGATTGTAGTGGGCATGGCCATCATCACATTGTGGAAGTTGCCGGTGTTTACGTAGCATCCTGCGGGGAGGGTGAATTCTTCACCGCCCATGGCGGCTTCGATCATCTTCACGGCCAGATAAGCCGGGCTCTGGAAGGATGAACGGCCACGGAGTTTGATGATGTTTGAACCTCCCTGGATGGTATCATGTTTGATTTCTTCGAATCTTTCCTTTGAAAGGGGCATTTCCGAAAGCGGTTTTCCGTCCACTTTCACTGCCGATGAGAAAACGGCCATCTGTTCGCCGTGTCCGCCGTAGGTGTGCGCACCGGTGACTTTGTCCTGCTGTACGCCGAATTCCTTGGAGAGAGCCTCCTGCAGACGTGTGGAATCAAGGGCTGCAAGCGATGTGAGCTGGTCGGGCTTCAGTCCGGAATGGATGAGGGCGGTGAGCGCCGTCACGTCCGCGGGGTTGAAAATAACTACGACGTGCTTCACGTCAGGGCAGTACTTCTTGATGTTGTCTCCGAACTCGGCTGCAATCTTGCAGTTTCCTTTGAGGAGATCCTCACGTGTCATGCCTTCTTTACGCGGGAAACCGCCGGAAGAAATGATGTACTTGGCATCTTTGAACGCCTCTTCCGGATTAACCGTCCAGCTTATATTTGCTCCTTTGAAAGCGCACTGGTCCATTTCTGCGGCCACACCGCGGAGACCGGGCTCATAAATGTCATAGAGACAAAGGTTAGGAGTAAGTTTTAGAAGAAGAGCTGTCTGAGCCATGTTGGAGCCGATCATTCCGGCGGCTCCGACTATGAGAAGCTTCTCGTTTGTCAAATATCCCATGATGAATCAAAAATTTAAATTGCGTTTTGGGTTTGCAAATATAGCAATAAAAAATGTATGTAATCAGATTATCCTACAACCCATACCATTACATAGCGGTCGAACGACATGTACTCAAGTTCGAACTCTTCCTCGTAGCCGTCCTTGTGTATGAAGGTCGCGTCCAGCTTGCCTTCTTCCCTGGGGCGGAAATGCTCCACCTCTATCTGTTCGGAGAAGTTGACGTTGAAGGCTGAAACTCTTTTGAAAACCGCTTCCTTGGCGCACCAGTAGATTGCCAGCTGCTCGTTTTTCTTGTCGTCGTCCAGATCCTCGATCTCATCTTCCGAAAGAGCTTTCTGTTCGACGGCGGAGAAGTCCCTGTCTATGCATTCCATGTCTATGCCCACTTCTTCTTCATCGTGGAGGATGACGGCGACGAACTTTTCGGTGTGGGTGATGCTTATGTTCGTGGCCATGTTTTCCAGATAGGGCTTCCCGTTGTCATGGTGGCTCAGGTAAACCTTGTCCTCGAACAGTTCGTTCAGCAGCGCCCTCACGGCAAGCCTCTGCTTGCGCTGCGATTCGCTTTTTATGTAGGAAATCTCCTCCATTTCATCTGAAGGAGTGGAACTCAGCTCGATAAGTTCCTTCTCGGTCTCGGTTATTTCCCAGACCGCGATAGTAGCGTCATTTTCAAGTTTTTTTCTGAAATATAGTGCCATAGACGATAGTTGTCTTCATTAAGATTCCATGGAGCCGTTTGTGCCGAGATACTTCAAGCCTGTGAGCGCAGAGTATGCGCACACGACGAAATTATCCCCCGAGGCTTCTGTAAGCTCGTGGCTGACTATGAGATATGAGTTTAAGAGTACAGATCGCGCGGGGTCGTCAGATTGACCGACCGCAAGCTTTTCGCTTTCAGAATTAGCAGAACTGGGAGGCTCCATATCAATGTTTTGACAAATCTTCGGCAAATATACAAATTTTTTGACAATGAAAACTTTTCCGCCGTTTCCTTAAATAAAATTTTAAAAAAGTTTGTTTTATCAAAGGAAAACTGTAATTTTGGAATCGCAATTTGAAAGGAAACATGACAAGAACATCCAACTTCTGGTGGCGCTGGCACTCGGGACATAAACGGTCGTGAGGGACTTCGGCGTACTCAAATCAGAACAGATAATATAAAGGTACAGAGGAAATCCAAGAGCGCGACTCAAGGGTTTCTTTTTTTTTGAATATAAAACAACTGACACTATAGACATGAAATCTTTTTTAGTTGACAATGACGGCTTTTACGGCAGATTCGGCGGTGCTTACGTTCCGGAGATTCTTTACAAATGCGTGGAGGATCTGAAGAACGCATATCTCCCCATAATGGAAAGCGAGGAGTTCCGCAAAGAATTCCGCACTCTGCTTAAGGATTATGCCGGAAGACCGTCGCCGCTTTTCTATGCCGGGCGGATGAGTGAGAAATACGGCTGCAGGCTCTATTTGAAAAGAGAGGACCTGAACCACACCGGAGCGCACAAGATAAACAACGCTCTGGGGCAGATCCTTATCGCCCGCAAGATGGGAAAGCGCAGGATAATCGCCGAAACGGGCGCCGGACAGCATGGAGTGGCGGTTGCGACGGTCTGCGCCCTCATGGACATGCCGTGCAGAGTCTATATGGGAGAAACGGATGTGAACAGGCAGCATGTGAATGTGGAGAGGATGAAGATGCTCGGAGCGGAGGTTTTCCCCGTCCGGAGCGGAAACATGACCCTGAAAGATGCCACCAACGAGGCCATAAGAGACTGGTGCTGCCATCCCGAGGATACTTTCTATATCATAGGCTCTACCGTGGGGCCGCATCCTTATCCGGACATGGTCGCCAGGCTCCAGAGCGTCATATCGGAAGAAATCAAATGGCAGCTTGAGGAGAAGGAAGGCAGGAAAAATCCGGACTGGCTTTTCGCATGTGTCGGAGGAGGCTCCAATGCGGCCGGAACGGTATATCATTTCGTGGATGACCCCGAGGTGAAGATAGTCCTTGCCGAAGCAGGAGGCAAGGGTGTCGATACGGGCATGACAGCCGCCACCATAGCGGCCGGTTCGTTGGGCATTCTCCACGGCAGCAAGTCTCTTGTCCTTCAGGACGAGGACGGGCAGGTGATAGAGCCTTATTCAATCTCTGCCGGGCTGGACTATCCGGGAGTCGGCCCTTTCCATGCCAATCTGGCGGAACAGCACAGGGCGACGGTCCTTGCCATCAACGATGACGAAGCCCTCAGGGCCGCCTTTGAACTTACCAGGCTCGAAGGCATAATACCGGCGCTGGAGTCTGCCCATGCTCTGGGCGCTCTTCCCAAGATGAAAGACAAGTTCAAAAAAGACGACGTGGTTGTCCTTACCGTTTCGGGGCGTGGCGACAAAGACATTGAGACATACCTTGCGCACAAGGATGATCCCGGCATCGCCGAATTTTAAACAATAGCGGTAAAATGAAGCATTTCAGTTATAAAACTTATTCAAAAAAGGTCCTCGGCGATCTGTACACACCGGTGGGGGTGTATCTGAAGATCAGGGATCTGTTTCCGCAGAGTGTCCTCATGGAATCTTCCGATTACCATGGCGGAGAAAACGGACGGTCATTCATAGGCGTGAGCCCTGTGGTGAGCGTTGGCGTCTCCCATGGCAAGGCTTTCATGAACATGCCTGACGGCTCGTCGGCGGAAAGCGAAATATCCGCCCGGTACAGTGTGGGGGATGCCATAAATGCGTTCCTCCGCAGCTTTACGGTCGAGGGAGACGATGCTTCCCTGTGCGGGGTCTATGGCTATACTACGTTCAATGCGGTCCGCTATTTCGAAAACATTGCCGTAAAGGACGAGGTGAGGGAAGAGAACGACGCTCCTGACCTGATGTACATACTCTACAAATACATCATAGTATTTGACCACTTCAAGAACACCCTCTCGATAGTGGAGCTGCTTGAGGAAGGTGAAGAGCAGAGCGTGGACAAGCTTGAGAAGGCCCTGGCCCGTCCGATCCCGTCCGGATTCGGATTCCTCCCTGTCGGAACATGCGGAAGCACCCTTACGGACGAACAGCACAAAGCCAACATACGCAAGGGAATAGCCGCCTGCAAGAGAGGAGACGTTTTCCAGATAGTGCTCAGCAGGCGTTTCATACAGAGGTACGAAGGCGATGACTTCGAGCTGTACAGGGCATTGCGCAGCATCAACCCTTCACCGTATCTTTTCTATTTCGATTTTGGCGGATTCCGCATATTCGGTTCTTCGCCGGAGACGCATTGCAGGATAGAAGGGCGGAAGGCCTACATAGATCCCATAGCGGGAACCACCAAGCGCAGCGGAGATGCGGAAGAAGACCGCAGACATGCCGAATATCTGAGAAACGACCCCAAGGAGAATGCCGAGCACGTGATGCTGGTGGATCTGGCCCGTAATGATTTGAGCCGCAACTGCCATGACGTGAAGGTGGAGTTCTACAAAGAGCTGCAGTATTACAGCCATGTAATCCATCTTGTCAGCCGGGTCAGCGGAATCCTTGACGAAGGGGCGGATCCGGTGAAAGCCTTCATAGACACTTTCCCGGCCGGGACCCTGTCCGGAGCTCCGAAGGTCAGGGCGATGCAGCTTATCAGCGAATGGGAGCCTCATAACCGAGGCGCATACGGCGGATGCGTCGGGTTCATTGGATTCAACGGGTCGTTGAACCAGGCCATAACCATAAGGACATTCGTCAGCAGAAACAACGAGCTGTGGTTCCAGGCCGGAGGCGGCATAGTCAGCAAGAGCAATGAAGAGTACGAGCTTCAGGAAGTAAACAATAAACTTGGCGCTCTCAGGCGCGCCATAGAAATCGCCTCGAAGTTATGAAGAAGATAGTTATAATAGACAATTACGATTCATTCACCTACAATCTTGTCCATCTGGTCAGGGAACTCGGGGCCGATGTCACTATTTACCGCAACGACCGGTTCGAGCTCGGAGATCTTAAGGAGTTCGACAAGATAATGCTGAGCCCGGGCCCCGGCATTCCTTCCGAATCGGGCCTTGTCCCTCAGGTAATTAAAGAATATGCCGGCAAAAAACCGATATTCGGCGTGTGTCTCGGAGAACAGGCCATAGGTGAAGCCTTCGGAGCGCGTCTTGTCAACCTTGGAGAAGTCTTCCATGGAGTCCAGACCCCGGTGCATATCGTGAAGGACGATTACATTTTCCGCGGGCTGCCGGAAGTCATCATGGCCGGGCGTTATCACTCATGGGCGGTGGACACGGAAGATTTTCCCGAATGTCTGGAGATTCTTGCGCTGAGCGATGAGGGGCAAATCATGGCTTTGAGGCATAAGACATTGGACATAAGGGGTGTGCAGTTCCATCCCGAATCCATTCTTACTCCGGACGGTAAGAAGATAATGGCCAACTGGTTGGAGAAATAGAAAGTCATCAGGAAAAATAGAGAGTCAGTATATATGAAAGCGTATCTTAACAAACTTATCGGCGGCGAGTCTTTGAGCCGCAGCGAGACCCATTCCATCATGCTTGGGATCACGAAAGAAAAGTACAATGAATGTCAGATTGCCGCTCTGCTTATGGCATTGCAGACCAAGGGCATCACGGTGGACGAGCTGCTGGGCTTCAGGGACGGTCTGCTGGAGACCGGAAAGAGGGTCGATCTGGGAGATGTCAATTCCCTGGACATAGTAGGAACGGGAGGAGACGGCAAGAACACCTTCAACATTTCCACCTGTTCGGCCTTCGTCATAGCCGGTGCCGGCTTCAAAGTCACAAAACACGGCAACGCGGGGAGCACATCCGTCAGCGGTGCATCTGACGTGCTCAGGGGGCACGGAGTCAAATTCACCGATGATGCGGATGTCCTGAAGAAATCTCTGGACGAGGCCGGAATCTGCTATCTTCATGCGCCGCTGTTCGCATACGGCATGAAGTTCGTCGGCCCCATCCGTAAGGCGTTGGGCGTCCCCACCTGTTTCAATCTTCTCGGACCTCTCATCAACCCCTGCCGCCCCAAGAACTCTCTCCACGGGACGGCCAATCAGGCGCAGCTGCGTCTTTATGTGAGCGCCCATCAGAAAATCGGTGACAATTTCGGGGTCATAAACAGCTATGACGGCTACGATGAAATATCGCTTACAAGCGGATTCAAGCTTGTGACCAACGACTTTGAAAAAGTCTACACTCCCAAGGATCTCGGCTTTGACTATATCAGGCAATCAGACATCAGCGGAGGCACGACCGCTCAGGATGCCATGAAGATATTTGACGACGTTCTTGAAGGCACTGCCACCGCCGCACAGCGTTCGGTAATTCTTGCGAATGCCGCATGCGGAATAGCGGTCATGGACAGAAACCTCTCCATAGCTGATTCCGTAGCCATGGCTGCGGAGTCGCTTGACAGCGGCAAGGCGAAGGCCTGCTTCATGAAATTCCTTGAAATAAACAGCTGATGAAGGACATACTCGAAGAAATCGTAGCCTCGAAGAGGAAGGAGCTTGCCGTGCAGAAAGAGCAGCTTCCGCCTTCGGAATTGTACTCAAGGGTGGAAGCCGTGATGGAGGAGAGGGAGCGGCCTCTTGTCTTGCGGTCCATGCGGAAGGCCCTTTCGGAATCGCAGAGCGGAATAATCGCCGAGTTCAAGCGCAAATCCCCGTCAAAGGGGTGGATACATGAGTCCATCATGCCGGAACAGGTGATTCCCTTTTATGCGGAAGGCGGTGCGTCGGCGCTTTCGATTCTTACGGACGAGCCGTTTTTCGGAGGCAGGCTGGAGTTTATTTCCCGTATGCGCCCTGTTGTGGAAATCCCGATTCTCAGAAAGGATTTCATAGTGGACGAGTATCAGATTTTTCAGGCCAGACTTGCCGGGGCCGATGCGGTTCTCCTCATAGCGGCGGATCTTTCCGTGTCCGAATGCAGGTCTCTTCTTGAGCTGGCCCATGATCTGAAACTTGAGGTGCTTCTGGAGATTCATGAAGAAAAAGAATTGGATTATTGCACTCTCGATGCGGATATGATAGGGGTAAATAATCGAAATCTTGGCACTTTTAATGTAAATATAGCCAATTCCGTCAATTTGGCATCAAAATTGCCAAGTGGAAAAATTTTGGTTTCAGAGAGTGGAATCTCCGCACCGGAGAAGGTACGGGAGCTGAGAGGCATTGGGTATAAGGGTTTTCTGATAGGCGAAACTTTTATGAAGGCCGAAGACCCCGGAAATGAGTTAAAGAAATTTATTAAATCGGTTGTATCATGTTAGTCAAAGTTTGCGGGATGAAGGATCCTGACAATATCCGGGAGGTCGAGGCTCTCGGCATTGATTGGATGGGATTCATTTTCTATCCCGAATCTCCTCGTTATGTCGGTGACACGGTACCGTCCTATCTTCCCACGAAGTGCAGACGGGTCGGTGTTTTCGTCAACCCCAGCCTGAAGGAAGTCGGAGATAAAGTGGAGTCCTTCGGTTTGGACGTGGTGCAGCTTCATGGAAATGAGACACCGGAATTCTGCAGAAATCTGTCGAACCTTATCCCGAATGTCCTTCTTGTGAAGGCTTTCGGCATCGAGAGTCCCGATGATTTCAGAAGGACACGCACATACGGACGCGTGTCGGCATATTTTCTTTTTGACACCAAGTCTCCGTCGTTTGGAGGCAGCGGCAGGCAGTACGACTGGTCCGTGCTGGAAAAATATAGGGGAAAGACTCCGTTCATCTTGAGCGGCGGGATAGGTCCGGACAGCGTGGAGGCGCTGAGCCAGTTCTATAATCCCATGTGGAGAGGCATTGACCTCAATTCTCAGTTTGAGATTGAACCGGGTATAAAGGATGTTCCGCTGCTGAAGAAGTTCCTGGAAGAAAAGAAGGCGAGAGATGCAGAGAGTCAGTAATCTTTTCTCCGGAAAGAAAGACCATATCCTGTCCATCTATTTCTGCGCCGGCGCTCCCGATCCGGACAACACGGCCGAAGTGATAAAAGCTCTTCAGGACGGAGGAGTGGATATGGTTGAAGTGGGCATCCCTTTCAGCGATCCCATGGCCGACGGTCCTGTCATACAGAACGCATCGTCTCAGGCGTTGCGCGGCGGTATGAGTCTAAGGCGTCTTTTCTCCCAGTTGAAGGACATCAGGAAAGATGTGACCATCCCGCTTATCCTCATGGGTTACCTCAATCCGATAATTCATTACGGCTTCGAGCATTTCTGCGAAAGCTGCGCGGAATGCGGCATAGACGGAATGATAATCCCGGATCTCCCTTTCAAGGACTATATGGAAGAGTTCAAACCCGTTGCGGACAAATACGGGTTGAAAATAATCATGCTGATTACGCCGGAAACAAGCGAGGAGAGAATCCGCTTCATAGACGAGCATACCGACGGGTTCATCTACATGGTTTCATCGGCGTCCACCACCGGTGCGCAGAAGTCGTTTGACGACGTGAAACTGGAATACTTCAACAGGGTGAACGCCATGAATCTGCGCAATCCCCGGATGATCGGGTTCGGCATCAGCAACAAGCAGACGCTTGACGCCGCATTCGCCAATGCTTCCGGAGCGATAATCGGCTCGAAATTCGTCTCCCTTCTGGAAAAGGCCGCTTCTCCCGAGGCTGCCGTCAGGGAACTTATGGAGGCGTTGAAGCATTGAGGCGCTAAAGTGTTGAGGCGTTGAAGTGTTGAGGCGCTGACCTTTTTATGGACAGGCCGACAGGTCGAAGATGTATCCGTTCAGTGAGTAGGACAGGGTCTTCCCGTTTTCCCATACGAACGGATTCAGCTCCTTTCTGAACGGAGATGCGGCCACGCAGAAACTGCCGTTGCGGTAGCATGCGGCCGAAGGTGTCATCAGTTTTGCCCTGTCGTTGAGCGTGCAGCTTTTCCCGTCAATGCGGATTTCCGTTATTTCAGAGTTTCTTCCGGTACATACGGCGGCTGCCTTGCCGCCGTACATCCAGTAGTCTTTCTGTCCTTCGCCTCCAGTAGGCAGCGGTTTTCCGTCGGAATCCCACAGCAGGCGTTCGCCATGTATCCCGTCGGCGGCCTCCTGCATGGTCTTTATGAATACTTTCCTTCCGGAAAGACACAAACTGCCGTAAAGGATTCTGCGGGGAACGGAGTAGTCCTGAACCAGAGGAATTGAGGATTTGCCGTGGATATAGATGCCGGAATCTCCGGACCGTGCATCCGCAGCCAGAATATGGATGCCTCCTCCGAACAACCGTATGTCATGTATGGCGCTGATTCCCTTGGTGATGGGTATCGCTTCCGCAACCCCGTCCTTCACCAGGTACCATCCGTGCCTTTCCGGCGAGAAGAAGCTGAAATATATTACGCCGCCGTCTTCGTGAAGTGTTCCGTTTTCATCGTTGAAGTTATGAGGGGAACCGGCTATCTTGCCCGAGATGTCGGCGAATATCTTTTCTCCGTTTCGTCTGTACGAGAAGCCGGGGCCTGAGACTGCCTCGCCGAGAGTGTGGACGTTTTCCCCGTCATCGATGATTCCGGTTATGTTTTCACGCCCGGCGTATCGGAAAAGCTCTTTTCCGTCCCTGAGAACGGATGTCATGCCGTCCGTTAGCGAGTAAGAGTAAAGCCTGCCCTTTATCAGTCTGTTCCTGTCGGCGGAAAGATCGATGACGCCTCCTTTCCCGGCCGGAATTTCCAATATTCGTTTCTGCTTGGCGAAAACGACGATTTTGGCCGCGACGTCCCCGTATGCGGAGTCCTTGCGCCAGTCATAGGACAGCGGAAATTCCACCCCTGCGGCATAGAGGACGTTTCCTTCCGGCCGGGATGGCATTTCCCGTTCCAGTGTTTCCCGGCTTGTTCTGGGAGTCACGCCCTGTACTGCGTCATCCGGTGAACAAGCTGTAAGCTGAACAAGCAGCAGCATTGCTGCGGCGGTCAATCTGTCCATGGTTTTTTCCGCAAATGAAATCGAAAAAGCGGGAAAGAAGAAAAACCTCGCCATCTCCACGGCCGTTCCGCCACTTTCGCGGAATATCATACCGCAGAAATGTTAACCTCGGATTTCTTAACCTCGGATTTCTT
>CAYTYL010000002.1:0-14628 GCA_964441715.1 uncultured Muribaculaceae bacterium | reverse complement strand
TTAACCTCGGATTTCTTAACCTCGGATTTCTTTACTGCGGGAATCTTTACCGCAGATTGAGTCTCAATCCCAGTTCAAAGTTGAACATGAGCGGCTGCTGAGTTCTCAGGCTTGTCGGCTGTTTGCAGTCGAAGTAGTAACGGATGCTCGGGTCGATGTAGAATCCCAAGTGGTCGGTCAGCATGAAGTTGACCCCGAATCCTGCCGATGCGGACACCTGTACCCCGTTTACGGACGGAGTATAGTAGATCGAGGAACTGCCGTACGGTATCTTGTACCTGTTGTGTACGGCCTTTTCTGTCTCACCTCCGGCAAACGCATAGAGTTGTGTGCTTCCGGACTTTACGATGTCATAGCTGAAACTGAGCGGAATTCCGAGATAATGCATGGTGTGTCTTATGTCACCGTTTGCGGTCCTTATGACGGCTCCGTCCTCGGCCTCGGTGTATATGCCCGTGAAAGTGCGCTCAAGGAATGAATAGCTCAGTCCGGTGTTTACGGACCATCTTCTTGAGATGGGAATCCTGATTGAGAGGCCTGCCGACAGCGGAATGGAATAGGAAGATTCCTTGCTGCTTTGGGTTACTCCGGTCTTGGCGTGGCCGACTCCCGGACGGCCCATGTGGCGTGTGGCTATCCCTTCGGCGTTTCCGTTTGTCATGACGGAGCCTCCGGCGGCCAGGGAAATCTTTTCCCTCTTCCGTTTTACTCTGTCCGGCATTTCTTCCGCTCCGGTGAAGAAGATATCGTCACCCGTGATTTCGCCCCGGTCTCCGCAGTCCCCGGCGGACGTGAATTTTTTGCGGGCGAAAGACGGGGCCGGTTTTGAAAGGCCTGTCATGTCACAGACTGCGGCTGCTTTTAGCTTTTCCGTACTGATACGCGGCAGGGCATGGTAAGTTTCGGAAACCGGAGCATGACCGGCCGCAGCATCTTGAGTGGTATTTTTGTTCTGAATAGATGTAGTGGCTACAGCCGGGTTGTGCGCTCCGTCGTCTGTAAGGTTAGAACTGCCTTGGTCAGTAGTATTGTACCGGTTGAAATTCACCGTGAAAAAAACGGCCGCGAGGGCTGCGGCTGCCGAAAGAACGGCGGCCCATTTCCGCAGCAGTCTTTTTCTTGAAGCTTTTTCCGCGGCAAGCCTTGAGGATATGGAAAGCCATACACGGGAAGGAACTTCTTCCTCTCCGTTTTCCATGGCCGACCTTATCATGAGGTCAAGCTCCTCATCGCTTGTCCGCTCAGTGCTTTTCATTTTCTATCTTGTCTTTCATCATGGCCCTCGCTCTCGAAAGCTGCGAACGGGACGTTACCTCGCTTATGCCAAGGGCCTTGGATATTTCCCTGTGGGAATAGCCTTCAACCACATACATGTTGAAGACGGTTCTGTAGCCGGGGGGCAGGGATCTGATCATACCCATGAGTTCCGCATATCCTATCTTCTGGAGCTGCGTGACCCCGCTGCCTGCCACTTCCCGAATTCCGTCAAGTTCCTCGCTGTTTTTAAGCAGGTCCTTTTTCCGGAGCGACATAAGGGCGGTATTGACAAAGATCTTGCGGGCCCAGCCCTCGAAAGAGCCTTCTCCGCTGTAGGAACCGATTTTTGAAAACAGCGTCACGAAGCCTTCCTGCAACGTATCTTCTGCATCTTCCCTGTTTCCCATGTATCTGAGGCACAGGGAGAACATCTTAGGAGAGAGAAGGTCGTACACCGCCTTCTGGGCTTTGGCATCACCCAGACGGCAGCCGTTCAGGAATGACTCGCAGCTCAGTCCATCTGTCTTTCCCTGCTGTATAAGATGCGGGTTGCTGCCGGAACGTTGCTTCTTGTCCATAAGATGTTTCAAAAATAGGAAAAGCCTTTGATTTTACCTACCGTCCTCAATATTTTGTATTATTTTTGTATGATACGCTTCGGCTCTTTTAAGAAGCTGAATCATGAAAACGAAGAAAGTCATAATATCTGTCATATTCCTGTCTTTCGCGGCCTTTTTTTCTTTCGCACAAAACCGGGCGGAGGACGGTTACATCGATGCCGTACAGCTGTACTCCGAAGGCCGCTATGACAAGTCGCTGGAACTTCTGTCCAAGGTCCTTTCGGCAGACCCGTCCAATGACGCGGCCCTATATTACCGCGGGCTTTGCGAGATGTCTCTCGGCAGGAAGGCCGAGGCGTTGGAAACTTTAGGCAGGGCGGTGAAGGCGGACACGTCCAACTATTGGTACAGGGACAGGCTTGCCAGGGCGTACATGGTAAACGGCGATGCCGACATGGCGATTTCCGAATATGAAAAACTTGCGGAGCGGTTCCCGAAGAAGATGGATTCCTTCTACTCTCTCACCAATCTCTACCTTGCAAAGGGGGAGTATGATAAGGCGGTGGATGCGATAGGCGACATAGAGGCATACTACGGAAAGAGCGATGCGACGGTTCTCACCAAGTACCGTATTCTGCTCCAGCAGCAGAAGCAGGAAGAGGCCTTGAACACTCTTAAAGAATACAGTGAGGAATACGCTTCCCCCCAGATTCTCTCCATGCTCGGAGACCACGAGATGGGCATGTACAACGATTCTCTGGCCAATGCATATTACGATGAGGCTCTGGCGCTTGACAGCGGCTACGCTCCGGCGCTTCTGGGCAAGGCGGAAATGTACAGGATGACGAGACGTTTTCCGGAGTATTTCAGTGCGATGGACAGCATAGTGTCTTCAGGAGAAATCCCGGCTGCGGCGAAGGCGGACTACATGGGGCAGCTTCTGCAGCATCTTGACCCTCAGTTCCTCAGCTCATACCGTCCTCAGCTGGATTCGACCTACAGTATCATGCTCGGCAGCCATCCTGCCGACACCTCTGTCCTGAAGGCTTGCGGGATATATTATTTCAACACCGGTCGGGAGGCGGAAGCTAAGGAAATGTTCAGGCGCAATGCCGACGCCAATCCGTCCAGCCTCGATGCGGTCTCTCTCTACGTGCAGGTCCTGTCCTCTTCCAAGGATTATGAAAAGCTTGTGGAAGTAAGCGAAAAGGCGGCCGGAAGATTTCCGCAGGAGAAAGGATTCGACGATATGGTCATTTTCGGCGAATACAGCCTGAAAAATTACAGGAAGGTCATAGAAAAATGCGAGGCCATGATGGCGAAGGCGCCGGCGGACAGCGCGACGTGTCTTGCGGCCTATTCCACGATAGGAGACATGCATCATCTTCTGAATGATCCCGCCAGGGCGTACAAGGCCTATGACAAGGCCCTGAAGATCAATCCCGATTATGCGCCTGTACTGAACAATTACGCATATTACCTTTCGCTGGAAGGGAAGTCTCTGAACAAGGCCTACAGGATGAGCAGGAAAACGATAGAGCAGGAACCTGACAATGCCACCTATCTGGACACCTTCGGGTGGATTCTCCACCTTCAGGGCAAGGATGTGGAGGCGAAGCCTTTCTTCAAGCATGCGATGCTTTACGGCGGAAAGGACAGCGCGACGATGCTGGCTCATTACGCGGTCGTGCTGGATGCTTTGGGAGAGACCGATCTTGCCAAGGTATACAGGTCGCAGGCAAAAGCCAAGGCTGCGGAGGAGGAATCCGAATGATATCCGAATAATTATGAGGAAAGCGGAGGTTGCCATAAGGTTTCTGGCCGTCATGCTGTTTTCAGTGATGACTTTCTCCGCCGTCACCTATGCGCAGGATACGAAAAGCCAGGAGACGAGGAAGGCCCGTCTTGAAAAGGAGATAGCCATAATCAACAGACAGCTGAAAGAGAATGCCGCCAAAAGCAATACCGCGTTGAGCGATCTAACCCTTGTGCGCAAGAAAATCTCCAACCGCAAGTCTCTCATAGAAGAGAGCGATCGGGAAATACGGACTCTTTCCCTCGACATAGACTCAAAGCAGAAAGAGATATCCGCAATGCAGGCCAGACTGGACACCATGTCATACTATTATGCCCGGCTTGTCAGGAATGCCTACAAGAACAGGGATGCCAAAGTGTGGTATATGTTCATAATCGGAAGTGAAGACATAGGCCAGGCATTCAGGCGTGCAGGCTACCTGAAAAGCTTGTCTTACAGGATGAACGTGCAGGCTGAGAGGATAATGGAGGCCAAGAGTTCTCTCGAAGAAGAAAAAGCCGCTCTGGAATCTCTTAAATCCAAGGCCCAGGCAGTCCGTGCCAGAAGGCAGATGGAGGTGAACTCCTTGCAGTCCGAGGAGAAACAGGCCAATTCGCTTGTCGGCCGGCTCAGGCAGGACAAACGGAAGTATGAAAGGGAACTTGCGACCAAGAAAAAACAGGTTGAAGCGCTTAACCGCGAGATAGAGAGAATTATACGTGAGGCGACCAAGAGTTCCTCTTCCGGAAAGGGCACCGCTGCGAAGACAAAGATAGATTATACTCTTGATGCCGAGTTTGCCGGAAATAAGGGCAAGCTTCCGTGGCCGGCCGAGGGACCCGTGGTGGAGAAATTCGGAAGACATGCGCATCCGGTCTATTCAAATGTACAGATGCCGTTCAACAACGGGATAAGCATCGCCCTGTCGGCGGGCGGGCAGGTCAGGGCCGTGTTTGACGGCACGGTGAAACAGATTGTGATCATGCCCGGATACAACAAATGCGTACTCGTACAGCACGGAAACTACTTTTCTTTCTATTGCAAGCTTGGAGATGTCTCTGTGAAACAGGGAGACAAGGTCAAGACAGGCCAGGTCATAGGAACGGTGGACAGTTCCGGGGAAGATACTCAGCTTCACTTCCAGATATGGAAAGGAACGTCGCCACAGAACCCTGAACTGTGGCTGAGATGAATGGAATAAATAATTTCTTTTATGGAAAAAACATGGAGATGGTTCGGCAGGAAGGACAAGATAACACTTCCTATGCTCAGACAGATAGGAGTCGAAGGTATAGTCACTTCCCTGCATGATGTCCCGAACGGTGAAGTGTGGACGGAAGAGGCTATAACGGACCTCAGAAAATACATAGAATCATACGGTCTCCGCTGGTCGGTGGTCGAAAGCCTGCCTGTGGGCGAGCCGATAAAATATGCCGGAGCGGAAAGGGATCATCTGATCGACAACTATGTCGCCAGTCTTGAAAATCTCGGCAAATGCGGCATCAAGACGGTATGCTACAATTTCATGCCGGTACTTGACTGGGCCAGGACTGACCTTAAGCATCCCTGGCCGGACGGAAGCACCTCCCTGTATTTCGACTATGCGGAATTCGCCTATTTCGACATCAGGATTCTCGGGAGGGATGGGGCCGCGAAGGATTATCCGCAGGACATTCTTGACAAGGTCGAAGCGCTTGACAAGACCATGACCGATGCCGGCAGACATGAGCTTGTCGAGAATATCATAGTAAGGACGCAGGGTTTTGTCAACGGCAACATAAGCGAAGGCGACCGTGAACCCGTCAAGAAGTTCAAGTCCCTGCTCGCTCTTTACGAGGGCGTGGACAAAGAAACGCTGAGAGCCAACATGAAGTATTTTCTGGAGGCGGTCATGCCTGTATGCCGGAAGTGGGACATAAACATGTGCGTCCATCCTGACGACCCTCCTATGGAAATACTCGGCCTGCCGAGAATCGTCCGCACCGCTGAAGACATCGAATGGTTCCTTTCTGCTGTGGACGATCCGCATAACGGCCTGACATTCTGTGCCGGCTCTTTGAGCGCCGGAGCGCAGAACGATGTGGTTTCCATGGCAAGGAGATTCGCAGACAGGACCCATTTCATACATCTGCGCTCCTGTGAGCTGCTGGGCAACGGCAATTTCATAGAGGCGCCGCATACGGGAGGCAGAGCGCATCTTGTGGAGCTGTGCCGGATTTTCATGGAGGAAGAACGCCGCAGAAATGCCAACGGCGGCCTCGGACTGCCCATGAGGGTCGACCACGGCAAGGATATCCTTGACGACAACAAAAACGGCTACAATCCGGGATACGGGTTCTACGGCAGGATGCTTGCTTTCGGTCAGGTTAGCGGCATGATTGCCGCCGTCGGGGACGAAAGAGCGGAGTACCCTCCGGTCAGTCAGACGAGACTTTAGTTTTTAAAGATGACTCAGGCTATCTCCTTTCTTAATATAGCCAATACTGCTGTCCGTTTTCGAAAATGAAAAGAGCATTTTCGCTGCCTCCGGAACAGTCCTTGAGAAAAAGTGGAACTCCTTCGGGAACATTCATGAACCGGATTTCCGTATCCGATGCAGTCTGTATGCCGGCAGATGCCCAGCGTCTTCCGTCATTGTAAAAAAGTTCATAATAATGCCCCGGGACAATATCGTTCCCGTCTCCGCGTTTTATGACCGAAACGTGTCCGGGTACGCACTTCTTCCCGAGGTCCAGTGTCACGCCTTCATCTCGGGAGATGTTTTCATAGCTAAGCGCATCGCCGTCGGACATGGCCTGCGGCACGTCGGACGGAAAAATCCGGTTTCCGTCCGTGTCGAATACATACAGTTCCGCTATATCCAGCCCTTCTTCTTCTCCGGGGACTATCTTCAGGTAGCGTAGCGGCCGCCCGGAAGCGACGGTGCATTGCGATGCGACGATCATTGTCGGGTCAATCTCTCCTATTTCTTCGAAGGCACGGCCGTCAGGTGACCCGAGTATCCGGGCTCCGGCAACCCTTTCCCTTATTTTGAATGTCTGCCTGCCCTGCGGAAACTTCCTGCGGAGCACCATGTCATGCACTTTCCCTGCCGTGTATCTGAAAAATCCGACCTTCCCTTCTGCATCCACATGGAACGGGGCGGACAATTGGCCTCCTTCCTCGGATATGATGCAATAGACCGCTCCTTTCGTCGTTTTTCTGAAGTGTGCATAGCCGAACGTGCTGTGTGCTATGTCAACAGGAGTCCAGCCGTTGCCGTCGAATACCGCAAGAAAAACATAGGCGAAAAACTTGCGGTTGCGCACGGATATGTCAGAGGTTTTGTTGTACATGTCCGTCACATCTTTTACGAACAGATGCGTAAGCTCTCCCGGAATTTTTACTCCTGTTTTTCTCGCTCTCACCAGAATCTTCCTCGGCGACCAGCCCATCCTGTAAACTTTTGACGGGATGAAGCTGTTGTCCTTGAAATATCCGGGATCGTAGTTCTCGGTCCATGGCTCCATGCTCTGGTCAGCACTGCTTCCTCCTATCAGGGCCACCCATGAGTGCTGTCCTCCATGCATGAGCCAGCATGGTGTGTACTCGGTCGCTACCGGAAGTCCGTTGGCCCTGAAAAACATCATTTCTGCGTAGCTGCGTCCGAAGCAGTTCGTTCCGTGGGCGTGAGACATCGCTTCCGGGCAGAGGGTGAAATAGTCCAGCGGTGGCTCCGGTCCGGTCATCGTGTTTACGCTGCGGAGGTATTCATGGATGGCCTTGTAGCGCATCCTTGCGGTGAAGAGTCCGTTTTCTTCCCTTTCAAGAACAGGCATGTCCCCTTTTCCTGAAAGGTTCGCCGCTTCTTTCCATCTTTCAACAGGCTGGCCTTCGACGCACTTGTAGGGGAGGTAGTATTCATGGAAGTCTTCCTTTGAAAGGCCTTTCAGCCACGGCAGACGCTGCCATTGGCTGACGTTGGAGTCAATGCTCTCCATAAGATACTCAGGGGACAGAAGCTCCGTGTCCTTGTCAAGCCTGAGCCGGCCGTCATATTTGTCCCTGACCTTTGCAAGGGAGACGGCCATTTCCTCATCATCGTCGTATGCTTTGAATATGGAGTCCACTTCACGGCAGTACTCAAGGTATGGTCGGGAAACGAAGGATCTGTGGTAGCGGATGTTTTGCAGCAGGAATTTTGCGGCGTCTCTGCGTACCGGGTCGTTCCGGTAGTGCTCGATTACAGGCCGGAATTTCTCGGAAATGTTATGATCATTCACGTGACATCCTGTGTGAAGCAGGCAGGATGCCGCGAGGATGACCAGAGCTACATGGAAGGTTTTCATCCTTGAAATATTTTTCGTCAATTTCTTTGACGGATGCCGTATCCTGATATTTTCTGTCCGTAGCCGCATGAAACGGCAGGCACCGCAAAAGCAGCGGTATAGGTCGGTTTTTATAAAAATGGTTATTAATTATATTAGAGTGTGTATTCGAGAATTTCCTTTTCTTTGGTGACAAGATCGATGGTGAATGTATAAAGTCTGCTGTCATCCTCGTTTACGAGAAAATTGGAGAAAGGTTTGTCTGTTTTCAGCCTGTCCACCTGTCTGCCGTTCCAGTCGAATACGTCGATTGTGTCGAAGAAGGTTCCGGGGAATCCGTCTTCCCTGTCTTTGGATATGTTCTCTGCATAATAGACGAGGTAAATTCTCTCGTCCGTCCCCCATGAGACGATGCCTCTCTTTTTCTTGTCCATAAGGTCGTAGGTCCACATTCCGCCTCCGCTGTCGTAGGACGTATACTTCGGCATGTCTCCGAATACGACAATGCGGTCCTTGATTTTGTGGTCTTCCAACGTTATTATCTCAAAGTATCTTCCTTCCCCGCAGGTATAAGAGAGTTTGTGGTGCGTATCGCTGTAGAAGATTCCGGCGTTTGTCGAGTACATCATAGACTTCCAATAGCGTTCCCCGTCGCACCCGTCCTCTATGTTTAGATTGAGGTCGTAATATTTCTCATCGGCCATATCATACAGGTAGAGAAAATGTGGTTGTCCGGAGCTCATCAGGCATAGGGCCAGGCGATCGTCTCCCGCCCATGCCATTGCTGCCGCAGAGCCGGTGTTTTGTTTTTTGGGAAAATCATGTACAATCCAGCTGTCGGGGTTGTCGCTGCTTGCCAAGGATATCTTCATCAACTTTCCGTCTTCAGCCCCGTTGTTCTCTATGACATAGAGTGTGTCTTCGTGCATGGCGAACATAGGTTGTAAGGCTTCCTTTTCCGCCCTGCCTTTTCGTAGAAATGAAGATTCTTCAATCAGAGTATCGTCCGACAGAACGAGTTTCTTGCACATTGTGGAGTCGTAGAATGTGTAGTCGACCAACTGGGAATCATGTGAGCCGATGAGCATATAAAGATCCAGGTCTTTGTATGTTGCGGTCCGGGTTATTTTCCTTTCCGGGAACTCGTCTGTCGTGCTGCAACCATATATGATTGGCAACATGAAAAGAAGCAGTCGTGTTATCAGTTTTTTCAAGATTAGGTTACTCTGTGGTCTTTTGCAAATATAAGTAAAGATAGATGATATTATTTGGCAAATAAGAAAAAATTAAATGTTTTATCGGTCGGTTCGCCATAAACAAAAAATCCGGTGCTGCACCGGACTTTTTTGTATGACATTTTTTTCAGCGTGCCGCCTTTTGCTTTTGCAGGAGGTCTTTTCAGACGGATCTCTTGCCGGCGGAGCGCATGGGGCTCAGTCGAGGAAGTAAATCCAATCGTGGGTGTCTTCGTCGGTACCGTTCTGGATGCCGCGGATGCGGTCGTAGAGCTTGCGGCTGATCTTTCCGCATTCCTCGCCCGAAGGGATGTCGTAAGTTCTCGACACCGTCTTGTCCTCCAGGGTCTTTTTGTCGTCTATGGACTTGATTGGGGTGATGACCACTGCCGTGCCGCAGGCGTTGACCTCATCGAACTCGGCGAGTTCCTCGACCGGTATGGTCCTCTTTTCGACTTTAAGTCCGAAATCCTCGGCGACGGCCTGCAGAGATTTGTTGGTGATGGAGGGAAGTACGGAGTCCGAAAGCGGAGTCACATAGGTATTGCCCTTTATGGCTAAGAAGTTGGAAGAACCGAACTCGTCAATATGGGTCTTTGTGGCAGGATCCAGGAAAAGGAGCTCACCGTAGCCTTCCTTGTGGGCAAGGTTGTAAGGGTGCAGCGAGGTGGCGTAGTTGGCCGCGATTTTGAAAGCGCCGGTTCCGTTCGGGGCCGCGCGGTCGTAGTTCCTGCTGATTACGGCCGTTGCGGGGGTGAGGATCTTAGCCCCTGAGTATGTGCCTACGGGAGAGCACATGACCGCGAAAAGGACATCTTTTGATGAGGAAACGCCAAGCTGAGGGTTGATTCCTATCAGTACGGGACGGACGTAGATGGATGCACCGTAGCCGTAGGGAGGAAGAAATTCGATGTTTTCACGCACGCACATCATGCACGCTTCGATGAACATCTCCTCTGAAGGAACGGCCATGTCCAGATGGGAACCGCTTCTGCGCAGTCTGGCGGCATTTTCATCGGGACGGAAAAGACGTACTTTTCCGTCTTCGCCGCGGAAAGCCTTGAGACCTTCGAAGCATTCGCTGGCGTAGTGCAGGGCACCTGCGAAACAGTTCAGATGAATGTCGAAATCATTTGTGAATTTGAGCGGAGACCACTCTCCGTCTTTGTAGTAACTGACTACTATTCCGTTTGTTTTTCTGGCCTTGAATGAAAGATTTGACCAGTCAAGTTCTGCCATGGTAATTGATTTTTAAGGGATTCATTTCTAAATATGGGCGGCTACCCAGTCTCCGACCTCTGTGGTGGAATACTTCTTCTCGCCTTCCTGTGCCAGGTCCTCCGTGACTATGCCGGCGTCGATGGATGCGGCGGCGGCTTTTCTGATGGCCTTGCCTTCTTCCATGAGCCCGAAAGCATATTCAAACATCATCGCGGCCGAAAGAATCGCGGCCAGAGGGTTGGCGATGTTTTTGCCGGTGGCCTGCGGATATGAGCCGTGTATGGGCTCGAACAGAGACGTGTGTTCGCCTATGGATGCCGATGCCAGAAGTCCCATGGACCCCGATATGCAGCTTGCCTCATCGGTGAGTATGTCTCCGAAAGTGTTCTCGGTCACGAGCACGTCGAAGAACTTCGGGCAGCGGATAAGCTGCATGGACGCATTGTCCACGAACATGTAGTCGGTATGCACTTCCGGGTATGAAGGCTCCATCTCCTGGGCTATCTGCCTCCACAGACGTGAAGATTCCAGCACGTTTGCCTTGTCGACCACCGTAAGGTGTTTGCGGCGGCGCATCGCGTACTCGAAAGAGAGCTTGAGTATCCTTTCCACTTCGTAGCGGTGGTATATGTTGGTGTCGTAGGCCGTGTCGCCGTTGTCCCTGCGTCCTTTCTCTCCGAAGTACATGCCGCCGGTGAGCTCCCTTACACAGAGGAAGTCGGCTCCGTCGACCAGTTCCTCTTTGAGAGGAGACTTGTGAATCAGAGACTTGAACGTCTCCACGGGGCGGAGGTTGGCATAAAGGCCGAGCTTCTTCCTGATTGCGAGGAGTCCCTGTTCAGGACGGACCTTTGCGGTGGGATTGTTGTCGTATTTGGGATCTCCCACGGCACCGAACAGCACCGCGTCGGAATTCATGCAGATATTGTGGGTTTCCTCCGGGTACGGATCCCCGAACTTGTCGATAGCGCAGGCCCCGACGTAGCCGAAAGTATATTCAGCCTTATGTCCGAACTTCTTGCATACTGCATCGACAGCTTTGACAGCTTGTTCGACAACTTCCGGACCTATGCCGTCCCCCGGAAGTTTCGCGATTTTGAATGTCATGATTCTATAATTTTATATCTGAATTTTCAATAATGTTCAACATTTTCGCGGTGGCTTTGATTGCCGCCTCGGTCTGGTCGGAATCTATTCCTCTGGTCTTGAACTCTCGGCCTTTCCACTCCCATGTAATCGTCGTTTCCACAAGAGCGTCAGTGCGGCCTCCGGGAGGGATGCTCACCTGATAGTCGGAAAGAACCGGATGCTGCTTGCCCAAAACCGCATATATCTTCCATAAAGCTTTCATGAAAGCGTCGTACTGTCCGTCACCTGCGGAGCTTTCCTCGAATTCTATTCCGTGGATGCTGATTTTCAGGTTGGCGATGGGCCGGAGGTTGCGGCTGAGCTGAAGGCAGTAGTTTATGATGCGGATGTTGTCCTGCTCGTCATGGTGTCCGCCTTTCAGGACGTCGGCCACTATGAAAGGCAGATCCTCCGTCGTCATGGTCTCCTTCTTGTCTCCGAGCTCCACGACTCTGCGGGTCACGAGCTTCATCTGCTCGGGGCTCAGGCTTATGCCGAGGCTTTCCAGATTCTTGACTATGTTGGCCTTGCCGCTGGTCTTGCCCAGGGCGTATTTGCGGACACGTCCGAATCTTTCCGGAAGCAGGCTGTTCTGGTACAGGCCGTCCTTCTTGTCTCCGTCCGCATGTACTCCGCTTGTCTGCGTGAACACGGATTCTCCGATGAGCGGTTTGTTCGCAGGTATCCTTATGCCCGAAATCGATTCCACATATTTGCACACATGGGTCAATTTGCTTTCGTTGAGCGAATTGTCGCAATGGAGCTGGTCATTGAGGATGCCTATAACGCTGGACACGGGCACGTTGCCCGCTCTTTCGCCAAGGCCGTTCACCGTGGCGTGAAGTCCCTGGACTCCGGCTTTCACGGCGGAGAAGACATTTCCGGCCGCCAGGTCATAGTCGTTGTGGGCATGGAAATCGAAATGGACTCCGGGGTACTTGGCAATCATTTCCGCGATCAGCTCGCCGGTGTTCTCGGGATTGAGTATGCCGAGAGTGTCCGGAAGCATGAACCTGCGGATTCCGCTCGAAGCAAGGTTGTCCATCAGGAAAAAGACGTAGTCTCTGGAATGCAGCATTCCGTTCGACCAGTCTTCGAGGTAGATGTTGCATGACAGACCTCTGTCTCCGGCCTTCTTCACGCAGTCCAGGATGTCGTCCAGATGCTCCTGCGGAGTTTTGTGGAGCTGACCTTCAAGGTGTTTGAGCGAACCTTTGGAAAGCAGGTTGATGACCCGCCCTCCGCAAGAAGCGATCCAGTCCACGGAAACGCCCGCATCAATGAACCCGAGCACTTCTATCTGCTCCAGATGGCCGCTTCCGGCAGCCCAGTTGCAGATTTTGGTGACGGCGTCTTTCTCGCCTTCGGATACCCTGGCGGATGCCACTTCGATTCTGTCGACATGCAGTTCATCGAGCAGGAGCTTCGAAATCGCAAGTTTCTCGTCCGCGTTGAAGGAAACCCCCGCAGTCTGCTCTCCGTCCCGGAGTGTCGTGTCAAGAATCTCTATCATAGAGCTCTGCTCTTTTCGTAGGCCTCTATTTTGTCTTTGGTGCTCAGCAGGTAGTCTATGTCGTCAAGGGCGTTCATCAGGCAGTATTTCTTGAAGGAGTTTATCTCGAAATGCTCCGATGACCCTGTGGCGAGATTGGTTACGGTCTGGGCAGGGACGTCGATGCGTACCTTTGTCCCGTGGTCCTTGTCTATGGATTTGAAAAGTTCCGCCAGAAACTCCGGAGACACCGTCACCGGAAGAACGAAGTTGTTGAGCTCGTTGTTTTTGTGTATGTCGGCGAAGAAGCTGGAAATGACGGCCCTGAAACCGGCTCCAGCAATGGCCCATGCCGCATGTTCACGGCTTGAGCCGCTGCCGAAATTCTTGCCGGCGACGAGAATGCATCCGCTGTAGGAAGGATCGTTCATGACGAAGCCCGGTTTGGGAGTTCCGTCCTGATTGTATCTCCAGTCTCTGAAAAGATTTGCACCGAAGAAGCTCTCATCCCTTGTGGTGGCCTTCAGGAAACGTGCGGGGATAATCTGGTCCGTGTCCACGTTTTCCAAAGGAAGAGGAATGCAGCTGCTTTCTATTATGTCGAATTTTTGTTTCATGGCCTACTGCATTAAAGTTCTTGGATCGGTTATGACTCCGGTAACGGCTGCGGCTGCGGCTGTGAGAGGGGAGGCGAGGATGGTTCTCGAACCGGGGCCCTGACGTCCCTCGAAGTTGCGGTTGCTCGTGGACACGGAATACTTTCCTGCAGGGATTTTGTCATCGTTCATCGCGAGGCATGCCGAGCAGCCGGGCTGCCGGATTTCAAACCCGGCTTCTTCCAGAACTTTGTCAAGTCCCTCGTCTGCAATCTGTTTGCGGACCATCCATGATCCGGGAACAAGCCATGCGGTCACCCCTTCAGCCTTCTTGCGGCCTGCGGCGACGGATGCGAACGCCCTGAAATCTTCGATGCGCCCGTTGGTGCAGGCTCCGAGGAAGACGTAGTCGATTTTCTTGCCGAGGAGCTTTTCTCCGGCGTTGAAACCCATGTAGTCAAGAGCCTTCCTGCCGGCGTCCATGGGGATGGAATCGGTTATGCCCATGCCCATGCCGGGGTTGGTGCCGTAGGTGACCATGGGTTCGATGTCCTCTCCGTTGTAGACGATTTCCCTGTCAAAGACAGCATCGTCACCGCTGTAGAGAGTCTTCCAATACTTCACGGCCTTGTCCCAGTCCTCTCCCTTCGGAGCGTATTCACGGCCTTTTACGTATTCGAAAGTCTTTTCATCCGGGGCTACGAAACCGCCTCTCGCACCCATCTCTATGGACAGGTTGCACAGCGTCATGCGGCCTTCCATCGACAGGTCTCTTACGACCTGTCCGCCGTATTCCACGAAATAGCCCGTGGCTCCGGAAGTCGTTATCTGCTTCATTATGTAGAGAGCCACGTCCTTGGCAGTCACACCTTTGCCGAGCTTTCCCTCTATCCTGATTCTCATGGATTTGGGCTTCTGCTGGAGAATGCACTGCGATGCCATCACCATCTCCACCTCGCTCGTGCCTATGCCGAAAGCCACGGCTCCCATCGCTCCGTGAGTGGATGTGTGGGAGTCTCCGCATACGATGGTCATCC
>CAYTYL010000001.1:0-65400 GCA_964441715.1 uncultured Muribaculaceae bacterium | reverse complement strand
AATTTCGCGAAGGGAACGCTTGCCATAGCCGAAGACCTCGCCGAGGCTACCAAGAAGGGTGCCTATACGCTTGTAGGCGGAGGCGACTCGGTGGCCGCAGTGACCCAGATGGGTTATGCCGACAAGGTAAGCTACGTTTCCACAGGAGGCGGTGCCATGCTGGAGGCCATTGAAGGCAAGACACTTCCGGGCATAGCTGCCATCGAAGAATAATTTTTCCGAATGGCAGGCATCCGCCTGCCATTCTTTTTTAATCACTGTTTTCATACGGTTGGGAATATGTTTGAGCTGCTGGCTATACATTGGAATGTCGATCCCGTCCTTTTCCATATAGGAAGTCTTTCGGTAAGGTGGTATTCGCTGCTTTTTGTCAGCGGTTTCATTCTCGGCTGGTACATTTTCAGGTGGTTCTTCAAAAGGGAAGGAATCAGGGAACAGCTCCTTGATCCTCTTCTTTTTACCTTGCTGATCTGCACGATAGTGGGCGCGAGGCTCGGGCATTGCCTGTTTTATCAGCCCGATTACTATCTCGGGAGCTGGGAAGGCTTCAAGGAGATATTCATGCCGTGGAAAGGCGGTCTTGCCAGCCATGGAGGAACCATAGCGCTTTTCATAGGCATGTGGTGGTTCGCACGTCACTACGGACGGAAGAACAATTTCGATTTTCTCTGGCTGATAGACCATCTGGCGATAGCCGTGGCCTTCGCCGCGTTTTTCATAAGGATAGGAAACCTCTTCAACTCCGAAATATATGGAAGGGTTACCGATTTGCCGTGGGGGTTCATATTCGAAAGAAACATAGATCCCTCCGATCCGTCAGATCCCGAGAGGCTTCCGCACCATCCCACGCAGCTTTACGAGGCGTTCACGTACCTTATTCTGGGTGTGATACTTATCCTCATATACAAGTATAGGCTCGACCGGACGTATCGCGGGTTTTATGTCGGTTTCTTCCTGACGGGCTGTTTCGGGATGCGTTTTCTGATAGAGTTCATCAAAAATGACCAGGTCGCTTTCGAGGAAAGCATGACTCTGAACATGGGCCAGCTGCTCAGCATACCGTTCATTCTGCTCGGCATCGCTTTCATGGTCTATGCCCACGTTAAGAAGATACCCGAATCTGCGGCTCTTTCCCGGAGCGGTTCCTCCGTCTCGCACGGAAAGGTCTGATCCGTTCCCGGCCGTGCCGCCTCCGCCCGCATGGGGCCCTGTCCGCCGGTTGAAAGGTTTTTCCGCCTTGCACTTGGAAACTCGGAAATTTTTCCAGTTTCCGAGTTTTTTGTTTTAAATAATTGTATATATTGAAATTGCGCCATTTTAGGCAAATGGTATCGTCAAGTGTTTTTTATTTTTCCGTTGCTTTTGCCGAGCTTTGGCACTATCTTCGCAATGCGAATGCGGGCTTTCCGGAATCATGAAAGCTGCTTCCGTAAGGTAACGTAAGATTGAATGGAAAAGAAAATTCTAAGAGTCGCAAGGTCTCTTTTCGGCAAAAGAGGCGTCAGGGATGTGAATATCGATGAGATATGTCACGCTCTCGGGATATCCAAGAAGACGTTCTATCAGTATTTCGTAAGCAAGGAGGCTCTGGTAGGCCAGATGGTGGAACTTCACATGGCCGAAGTCCAGAAGGTGTATGAAAGGGCGAGCGCGGGGATGAATCCTGTCGAGCTGATGCTTTTCGTGTCGCGTTACAGGCCCCGCGGGGCGTATATCCTGTCTGAACGCATCGGCATGGACATAAAGAAATACTATAACGACATATTTGTCGAGCACACGAAGAAAGTCCGTTCCATGTCCAAGGAAAAAATCATGGAATTCGTGAAAGGCGGCATCAGCGAGGGCTATTTCAGGGATGACATGGACGTGGAAAGCGAGATTACCGTTCTGATTCTGCTGCATGAGGCGGTGGACGGCTACCTGAGAGGCGAATACATACACGGAGGGAAAAGGATACCCGTCAAGGTGATGCTCAAGGCTTTTATGGACGTGTCCTTTCATGCCATACTTACGGAGAAAGGATGGGATGAGGTCAGAAGGGTCATGCGGTCCGGAAAAAACGACCGTGAAGATGAAGAAATGAAACAAGAATATAATGAAACATTGAATGTATGAAGAAGAAAATCAGTTTTTTCTTTATCGCCGTGCTGGCTGCGTTGTTCCCCGTGTGGGCATCGGCGCAGTATGCGGTCGGCGTCGCTCCTGCCGGTGAGTCTTCGGGAACGACGGTCCTCACGCTGGAAGACGCCCTCAAGATCGCATTGAGCGAGAACATGACGGTAAAGGTGGCGGACAAGGAAATCGAAAGAAGCGAATATGCCAGAAGGGGGACTTATGCATCTCTGTTCCCGCAGGTGGATGCTACGGGTTCCTACCAGAGAACCATAAAAAAGCAGGTCATGTACATGGACTTTGACATGAGTTCATTCGGAGGCGATTCCGGTACGGGAGATGACGGCGGTTCAGGTGCCGACGCCGGCTCGGGCGATGGCTCGGGAGCGGACGGCGGTGCCGCTGCAGGGCCGTCCTCAGGCGGCGGAATCGAGGTGGGCCGTTGGAATACATTCAACGGAGCCATAACCGCTTCGATGCCTGTCGTCAATGCTCAGCTCTGGAAAAGCATATCCATCTCCGGCGATGCCGTGGAGCTTGCGGTGGAGCAGGCCCGCTCTTCGCGTCTGGACATGGTCACTCAGGTGAAACAGGCGTTCTATGGAGTTCTCCTCGCGAGAGAGGCCTTCAACGTCTATAAGAGCGTCTATGAGAACGCTGTGGACAATTTCGGACAGACGGAGAAGAAATACAATGTCGGAAAGGCTTCCGAGCTGGAGTACACCAGGGCTAAGGCCAATGTGGCATCCGCAATTCCGAATGTGTACAACTCGGAAAGTCAGGTGGTCCTCGCCTTGTGGCAGCTCAAGGCCGTCATGGGAGTGGATCTGGACATGGATATAGATGTGGCCGGAACATTGGGCGATTACGCGGACGACATGCGCTATGACATGGCGGAAGACGGAAAGGCCGACCTTTCCGGCAACACATCCATCCGTCAGCTGGCGATACAGGCCTCGCAGCTTGCCAAGACCGTGCAGCTGCAGAAATACGCCTATCTGCCGACTCTTGCGCTGACTTATTCGTACAGCTATTATGCCATGACCAATGACTTCAAGTTCTCGGAGTACAAGTGGACGCCGTATTCCTATGCCGGCATCTCCTTGAGCATACCCATTTTCTCCGGAGGGAAGCGGCTCAACGACGTACGTCAGGCAAAGGTTCAGCAGGCGGAACTCGATCTTCAGAGAATCAATACTGAAAGACAGCTCCAGATAGCCGTGAGGCAGTATCTCACCTCCATGGAAACGGATGTAAGGAGCTATTGGTCCGCCATCGACGCCGTGGAGCTTGCCCAGAAGGCGTACGACATCTCCGAGAAGTCCTACAATGTCGGGAAGAGCACGCTTACGGATCTGAACGACGCGCAGCTCACGCTCACCCAGGCGCAGCTGTCCAGATCACAGGCTATCTACAACTACATGGTCGCCAAATCCAATCTCGAAAAGACTCTCGGACATGACTTTACCGATGAGAACGGAAATACCGACCTGAACAACATCAAGTCATTTAACTGATAATACGGAAAAGAAATATGAAAAGAACAATCAGAACAGTCCTGCTTTCCTCGCTTGTGCTCGCGGCGGCGGGATGCGGCAACGGCAAAGGAAACGGCGGCGATGCGGCCGTAGATGCGGCTGAAGACAGTGCGCTGCTTATAGATACGGTCAAGGTGTCATCCATGGATGTGCCTCAGACGGAGGTCTATTCATCCACCGTGGAGGCTAATGCGGTCAACAACATCGCTCCGCAGAGCAGCCTCAGGATACAGAAAATCAACGTGGAGGTGGGCGACTATGTCACCAGAGGACAGATACTTGCCGAGCTGGATCAGGTCCAGACCATCCAGGCCAAACTCAGATATGTCAATGATTCCACGGAATTCGGCCGCATAAGCCAGCTCTATTCCGAGGGCGGAATCTCCAAATCGGACTATGACGCGGCTGAACTCAGCTATGAAGTGAGCAGGACAAATTATCAGAACCTGCTTGAAAACTCCGTTCTGCGTTCACCTCTCACCGGTGTCGTGACCGCCAGAAACTATGACAGGGGAGATATGTATTCCATGGGCACCCCTCTGTATGTAGTCCAGGAAGTTACTCCGGTAAAGATTCTCGTGGGCATAACGGAGAGCGACTACACCAAGGTCCACAAGGGAGACGCGGTTTCCATTACCACCGATGCCATCCCCGGCAGGACTTTCAGCGGCAAAATCAACCGGATTTATCCTACGGTTGATCCCTCTTCCCATACCTTTACCGTCGAAGTCATCGTTCCCAACGGGGACAGGGCTCTCAGACCCGGCATGTATGCCAAGGTGGAGGTGACCTTCGGCATCAACCACAGCGTCGTTGCTCCCGATGAGGCCATAGTCAAACAGCAGGGTTCAGGCCAGAGGTTCGTGTACATACTCCAGAACGACGGCAGCGTGAAGGCATCGCTCGTCACCCTCGGCCGTCATCTGGACGACAGCTACGAGATCCTTTCCGGACTCGGCGACGGGGACGTTGTCGCCACGAACGGCAGCGCCAATCTTAAGGACGGCAGCAAAGTCAGGATCGGCGCCGGCGAATAATTACAGGAAAAGCGTATGAGCATATTTAGAAGCGCGGTAAACAAGCCGGTCACGACGGCCCTGATTTTCACGGCCTTCGCCATCTTCGGACTGTTCTCGCTCGTCAACACATCCATCGCACAGTATCCGGACTTCGATGCCAACGTGGTGATGGTGATGTCCTCCTATCAGGGGGCGAGTGCTTCCGACATAGAAACGAACCTGACCAAGGTTCTGGAAAATACACTCAACAGCGTTGAAAACCTCGACGACATGACTTCCATGTCCAGGGAAAACATCGCCGTGGTGATTCTTGAGTTCGAATACGGAACGGATATCGATGAAGCCTGCAACAACATAAGGGACAAGTTGGACATGGTCAGCCAGAACTTGCCGGACGGGGCTTCCGCTCCTTTCCTGTTCAAGTTCAGCATGGACGACATGCCCGTCCTGATTCTTTCGGCCACCGCCGATGAAAGCTTCGAGGGCCTGGAGAAGATCCTCGACGACAAGGTGACCACCCCGCTCGGCCGTGTCAACGGCGTGGGTACGATCAATGTGATCGGAGCTCCCGAGCGTGAGATACAGGTTTACTGCGACCCGAACAAACTGCAGGCATACGGACTGTCGATTTCCGGAATCTCCTCCATCATATCGGCGGAGAACAGGAACATCCCTTCGGGAACCATCGACATAGGCAAGGAGTCCTACACCCTGCGCATCGAGAAGGAGTTCAAAGATCCGAATGAACTTCTGGACATCGTGGTGGGATCCTATGATGGGCACCTCGTATATCTGAGGGATGTCGCGACCGTCTATGACGGACTCGAGGAAAAATATCAGGAATCCTATACGAACGGACGCCGTTCCGCCATGATTTCCGTCCAGAAACAGACCGGAGCGAACACCGTGAACGTCATCAAGTCCGTGAAGGCGAAGCTTGCCGAAATTCAGGAAACCCTGCCTTCCGATGTCAAGATTGTGACTATCATCGACTCTTCGAGAACGATTACCAATACCATCAATTCCCTGAGGGACACCATCCTGATTACCCTTATAGTCGTCATGCTGGTGGTGTATGTCTTCCTCGGCAGGTGGAGGGCTACGTTCATAATCGTGCTTTCCATTCCTATAGCCCTGCTGGGCTCTCTGGTATACCTCTATGCGACGGGCAATACGCTTAACATCATATCCATGTCCGCGCTGTCCATAGCGATAGGTATGGTCGTGGATGATGCCATAGTGGTTCTTGAGAACGTGTCCACCCATCTTGAAAGAGGCGACAAGCCAAAGGAGGCGGCGGTGCACGGAACTTCCGAAGTGGGAATATCCGTCATAGCTTCCACCCTCACGATGCTTTGCGTGTTCCTTCCTCTTACCATGGTTTCAGGCATGGCGGGAATCATGTTCAAGCAGCTCGGCTGGATAGTGAGCATAATAATGATCATTTCAACCACGGCGGCTCTTACCCTTGTGCCGATGATGTGCTCCAAGATGCTCAGCAGCAAGCCCAAGAACGGAAAACTGCACAGGGCAATCTTTGACCCCATCGAGAATGGGCTCGGAAAGTTCTCCGACTGGTATGCCGGCATCATCGGCTGGGCCGTGTCCCACAGAAAGACCGTGATTTTGTCGGCGTTGCTGATTTTTGTCGCATCTCTCGTCATCTTCGTTCCGAGCATCAAGACGGAATACTTCCCGACTCAGGACACTGACCGTCTCACGGTGGAGGTTCACCTTCCCGTGGGTACCGAGCAGAAGGTGACCGGAGAGTTCGCCAAGAATCTCGCCGACAAGCTTTCGGAGGACATGCCTGAAATCCAGGTGCTTCAGTACCGTTTCGGACAGGCAAGCTCGGACAATGCCCTCGCCAGCGTCCAGCAGAACGGCTCCAACATCATTTCCATGAACGTAAACATCGGTTCCAAGCTCAGCAGGCACAGGACTTCCACGGAGCTCGCCGACGTCATAAGGAAGGATCTCAGAAATTATCCTGAGATCAAGAAGGCTACCGTCACGGAAGGTATGGGCGGCGTAGGAGGTGCCACCTCCGTGACGCTTGAAATCTACGGCTATGATTTCGAAGAAACGGAATCCGTCGCCCGCGCGATCCAGTCCAGAATGTTGGATAATGACAATTTCTCGCAGGTGGTGCTGAGCCGTGACGAGTATACTCCCGAGTACCTCGTTGACTTCGACAGGACCAAGCTCGCCCTCAACGGGCTCAACTCCACGACCGCTGCCGCCGAATTCAGCGCGGCCATGAGCGGTGCGGTAGGGTCGTTGTACAGAGAGGACGGAGACGAGTACAATATCCGCGTAAGGTATGACAAGTCCTTCAGGGGAAGCGTGGAAGACATCGAGAATGTGATAATCTACAACTCTCAGGGGAAGGCGGTCAGAATCAAGGAACTCGGATCCGTGGTGGAATCCAAGGTGCCTCCTACGATTGAAAGAAAGAACCGTGAAAGGTACATAACCGTGACGGGTATCGTGGCCAAGGGCAAGGTCCTCAGCGAAGCCGTGGATGCGACAAATGCCATAATCAAATCTACGGAGATGCCCACCACCATCACGGCATCCATATCCGGAGACTATGAAGACCAGCAGAAGATGTTCAAGAATCTTGGAATCCTCATGTTGCTTATCATAATACTCGTTTACATGGTAATGGCATCGCAGTTCGAGTCGTTCATGAGTCCTTTCGTGATAATGTTCTCGATTCCGTTCGCCCTTGTGGGCGTGTTCCTTGGATTGTGGGCGACCGGGGAGGCTCTCGGAGTCATGGCCCTCATCGGCATCATCATCCTGCTGGGTATAGTGGTGAAGAACGGTATCGTGCTCATAGACTACACCATACTCATGCGTGAGAGAGGCAAGTCCGTGGTCGAGTCCGTGGTGATAGCCGCCAGAAGCCGTCTGCGTCCTATCCTCATGACCACCCTTACCACTGTTCTCGGAATGGTCCCGATGGCCGTCGGAACAGGTGAAGGTGCGGAGATGTGGAGATCGCTCGGTGTCACCGTGGCATTCGGTCTTACGATTTCCACCATGGTCACCTTGATTCTCATCCCTACGGTCTATTGCGTGTTCGCAACCCGTCAGGAACGCAGAAAACAGAAAAAAGATCAAATTCAGACAGCATAACATGAAAGCGATATTTATTTCATATAACCAGGCCTACGGTGAGGAAATAGTCGAGCTTCTCGATGATTTCAGGCAGCGCGGTTTCACCCGCTGGATGAATATAGAAGGCAGGGGGAGCGAAAACGGGGAACCTCATTACGGCAACCATGCCTGGCCTACGATGAACGATGCCATCCTGACGTTCGTCCCCGATGACAAGGCGGAACAGCTCATGTCCGCCCTTCACGCGAAGGACGAGGCCTATCCCGACCTGGGACTGAGGGCTTTCGTATGGAAAGTTGACTCCATGGTCTGACATCCGTCGGCTGAGGCTCAAGTTTTGCAGTCCTGATGCAAATTGCTAAATTTGTATCAGGATTTTTGTATCCATACGGATACATGAAAAAAAGGAGATTTATTATGAAAATTGCTACAAATTCCAATTTCGATGAGATAATATCCGGGAATCTTCCTGTCATGGTGGATTTCTGGGCGGTATGGTGCGGACCGTGCAGGGTGCTGTCCCCCACGGTGGATGAAATTGCGGAAGAATATGCCGGCAAGGTGGAAGTCGCCAAATGCAATGTCGACGATGCCGATGAAGTTGCCATGAAATACCGCGTCATGAGCATCCCCACGCTGCTGTTCTTCAAGGACGGTCAGGTGGTGGACAAGAGCGTGGGCCTTGTCTCGAAGGACGAGATTGTGGAAAGATTGTCAAAACTTGTGTAACATACCATGAACAGGATATTCAGATTCGCCATAGCCGCTGCCGCGGCTTTGGCCGTTTGCCATGCTGCCGGCGCTCAGTCCATAGGCAGCGCGAGACTTGGAGTCATAGGAGGTTTCACTTCTTCCAAGGCCGACGCCAACATCTTCAAGACAAGCTCCTACTCTCTGTACCATGCCGGACTTGCGTTCCAGCTGCCTCTGATAGCGGGGTTCTCCATTCAGCCGGCCGTTACTTACCAGATGAAAGGCGCGAAACTGGACGCAGTGAACAGCGTTTCCGAAGGAATCGACGCCCTTGACACCAAGGTCGGCTATCTTGAGATTCCGGTGCAGGTGCAGTGGGGTCCGGACATGCTTCTGTTCAGACCTTATCTCCTTGCGGAACCTTTCATAGGCTTCGCCCTCAATTCCAAGACCAAGTCTCCTCTCGGCAAGGAAACCGACATGAAGAAATCGGCCATCAACAATATGGAATACGGACTCGGCGTCGGTGCCGGAATAGAAATATGGAGGCTTCAGGTTTCCGGGCGCTATTTCTGGAACTTCGGTTCGCTGTATGACGGTTCCGGCAAGATGAATGCGGTCGGACAGGAAGTCAGACAGGCCTTCAAAGGAGGCAAGAACTTCAACGGCTTTTCCCTTTCGGCGGCCATATTCTTCTGAGCCTTATGGAGAAGAACGAAAAGAAAGCGGTCATTTTCTGCTCTTCCAGCAACAAGATAGACCCTGAATATTCAGAGGCGGCCCGTTCCGTGGTCCGCGGACTGACTGCCGCAGGCTATGTGATAGTGTCGGGCGGAACTACGAAAGGCCTCATGGGCGTCGTGTCTGAGGAAGCAGAACGGGCAGGTGCGAGGCATATAGGCGTCATCCCGAGGTTTTTTGCGGGATTCCACTATCCCGGTAAGATGGAGACGGTGTGGACGGACACCATGTCGGAGCGTAAGGTGAAGCTGCGTGAAGGTACCGCGGCCGCCATAATATTGCCCGGCGGTCTCGGGACGATGGACGAGTTTTTCGAAACCCATGTGCTCGCCAAGCTCGGACAGTATGACGGGAGGATCATAATTCTGAACATCAAAGGGTTCTATGATCCTCTGTTGGCCATGCTCAAAGACTTCGTCAAGGAAGGTACCGCGGCGGAGAGCGACTTGGGATTGCTGGAGGTATATGACAATACGGCAGATTTGATTGCAAAGCTGTAATGAACACTCTCGATACAATCGCCGCATACCTCAAGTCCGATCTGGACAAGGTCGGAAGGATTGTGGATGAATCGCTCCGGAGCGACATAAAGCTTTTGAACGCGACCAACAACTTCCTTCTGGCGCATCCCGGGAAGATGATCCGGCCCATCCTCGCGCTGCTTGTGGCCAGGGCATGTTCCGGAGGAAAACCGACGGAGGACAGCTATCGTTACGCATCGGCGTCGCAGCTTCTGCACACGGCGACCTTGCTGCATGATGACGTGGCCGATGACGGGCAGGTCCGACGTGGAAAGCCTACGGTGCTGCATCTGCTCGGAGGCAGGGCGTCCGTGCTTTTGGGCGATTTCTGGCTGGTGAAGGCCGTGAATCTGATTCTGGATTCGGGCAGACATAAAGACGAGGCGATAAGGCTCTATTCCGACACCCTGGGTTTTCTTGCCGACGGGGAGATGCTCCAGCTCCAGAAAGCGGAGAGCGGGGATACTTCGGAGGAAGACTACAGACGGATCATATACAGCAAGACGGCATCTTTGTTTGAGACAAGTGCCGTTGCCGCGGCTTTGTCGGCGGATGCCTCGGAGGCTGAAACCGCGGCTGCAAGAGAGTATTCGTGCCGTCTGGGAATGGCTTTCCAGATCAAGGACGACATATTTGACTACGAACCTGGCGCCGATGTGGGCAAGCCCGTGGGCCAGGATCTCATGGAGCGAAAAATAACCATCCCTCTGCTCGGTGCTCTGAAGCGTGCTCCTGCAGCGGAGGCGGAGGCGGTGCGTGACATGGTGGTGCGGATAGATGAGAATCCCGCCCTTCGCGATGATGTCGTCGCTTTTGTATCCAGATATGACGGCATGGGTTACGCAAAGGAGGCTCTTCGGCGTGAGGTAGAGGGAGCGACGGCTGCGCTTGCCTCCATTCCTGCCGGAAAAGAGAAGGATATGCTTGCTGAACTGGCGGTCTACTGTGCGGACAGAAAAAAATGATACATGTGGCTTTTTTCGGAAATAACAGGAAATGAAGCCGTCAAGAATGCCCTCCGCGGCATGGTTGACAGCGGAAGGATTCCCCAGGCCCTCATGCTCTATGAGAATGACGGCGGCGGTGCGTTCCCTCTGGCCATGGCTTTCCTGCAATATCTGAACTGCCCTTCCGGGGCGGACGGACGCCCCTGCTGCAAATGCCCTTCCTGTTCGCAACATGCCGACCTCGTGTACCCGGACGAGCACTTCAGCTTCCCGGTGACTTCCGGAAGTAAAGTGTCTGCTGATGCCAAAACTCTGAACTGCGCGATGTTTTCCGAATACTGGAGGAAGCTTGTGCTGGACAATCCCTATTTCATGGAGAGCGATCTCTCGGCCGCGCTGGGCTTTGAAAAGAAACGCGGACGGATTCTGAAAGCCGAGGGGACTGCCATTCTCAGGCAGCTTTCCCTCTCTCCGTTTTCGGACGGCTACAGGGCTGTGATCATGTACCTGCCGGAACTCATGAACGGAGACACTGCGAACATGCTGCTCAAGGCCATTGAAGAACCTGCCGAGAAGGATCTGTTCATACTCATCACCCATGCGCCGGAGAAGGTGCTGCCTACGATATCCTCCCGCTGCCAGTCCATGAGGGTGCTCCCTCTGTCCAGGGAAGAAGTCTCGGAAGAGCTGTGTAAGAGATTTTCCGTGCGGAAGGAAGATGCCGATGCCGCGGCCATGCTTTCCGGAGGCAGCGTGGGACTTGCTCTTAGAGAACTTTCGGCAAGGGAGGACGTGGCCCTGATACGGGATCTTCTCCGGAGACTTTTTACGGCGCTTCTGTCCCGTGACCTTTACTCGTCACTTGACATTTCCGGTGAAGTCGCGGATCTTGATTCAAGAGAAAAACAGAAACTTTTCTGTAACTTCGCAGGAGAGCTGTTGAGAAATGTCTTTCTGATACAGAACGGTATGGATGGAATCGTTGCCGCCCAGCCCGAAGAGATGCCTTTCCTGAGAGATGTCGCATCCCGCTGCAAGCCGGATTTCTGCAGAAAGGCTTTGGATGTTTTTTGCAAAACTTCTGTCATGATAGACAGGAATGTCTCCCAGAAGATTGCCTTCACCAATCTGACGGACAGGCTTTATATGATCATTTGAAGATGGAAGACGAGAATATTAGATATGACTGTTCGCGCGGCTGCGTTTTCACCCGCACGTCGGACAACGAGATGCTGTGCTCCTACAGGCAGGGATGCTGCAAGCTCATGGATTCCGACTGGCTGTCCGGTGTGCAGCAGGAACAGTTTTCAGACATATACGAAGTAAGATTCAAGAATACCAGAAAAGGTTTCTACAGAAATGATTCCGGGCAGAGTATCCGCATCGGAGACTTGGTCGTGGTGGAAGCCCAAACGGGGCATGATCTCGGAATAGTCACGCTCGGAGGACCTGTGATTGCGCGTCAGATGAGGTGCAAGGGAGTGAATCCTGCGGAAACCGAATTCAAGCGCATATACCGCAAGGCCAAGCCATTCGACATTGAAAACTGGCAGATCGCCATAGCCAGAGAGCAGGAAACGATGATACGTGCCCGGCAGATTGCCGCCGAGATGGGGCTTGACATGAAGATCGGAGATGTGGAGTTCCAGGGAGACGGCACCAAAGCCATTTTCTACTACATCGCGGACGGCCGAGTGGATTTCCGTCAGCTGATAAAGGTATTTGCCGAAGAGTTTTCCATCCGCATAGAAATGAAGCAGATAGGAGCACGGCAGGAGGCCGGTCTCATCGGCGGCATAGGTGTGTGCGGACGTGAACTGTGCTGTGCCAACTACATCACGAACTTCAAGTCCATCACGACGGCGGCGGCCAGATGCCAGGACCTTTCCCTCAATCCGCAGAAACTTGCCGGGCAGTGCGGCAAACTCAAATGCTGCCTGAATTACGAAGTCGCAGCCTATCTCGATGCCCAGTCCAGGCTTCCCAAGGTGAAAGAACCTCTGGAGTTTGAAGACGGCCAGGCTTTTCTGGTCAAGACCGACATACTTCAGGGGATCATGTATTTCTCCTATGACAAGAATTCGCAGTCGAATCTTTTCCCTCTGGACGCGGAAGAAGTCCGTGACATAATGGACATGAACAGAAGAGGTGAAAAACCGGAATCGCTGAAAGAGGAGCCGGAGCCCGAGGGACCTGAATTCCGCTCGGCCGTAGGTGACGACAGCATAAGCCGTTTCGACAATGTGTCCCGCAAGAAGAAAAAGAAGAAGGGAGGCCGGAATTCTTCTTCCGCCGGCAAGGACGGTCCCTCCCAATCCGGCAAGGACGGTCCCTCCCAATCCGGCAGAGGCGAGTCATCCCGGTCCGGCAAAGACGGGCTCTCTCCCGTCGTAAAAGGCGGTGCCTCTGAGCAGAAGAGGCCGGGGAAATCCTTCAAGGGGCAGGGCGGCAGACGTTTTCAGGACAGGAAAGACGGCGCCGGTGACCGTCAGCCTTCGCAATCTCGGCCTGAGCCGAAGCCTCAGATGGAGCAGAGGCCTCAGCCTGCATCAAATCAGAACCCTTCGTGAGACACCGGAGGAGCATAATCCTCGGAACGCTGCTTTCCATCATGCTTCCGCTGACCTTTTCATGTGCGGAACCTTCTTCATGGGAGCAGTATGCAAGATCTTCCAAGCTGGATGCGCGCGGCCGTTTTTCTTTTGACGTGGCGGCCGATTCATCGGAGACCCGCGATGTGGACATAATCATGTTCATGGGAGTGAGCCGCCGAAGATTCATTCCTTTTGCGGACAGCATTTCTGTCACATGGAAGTCCCCGTCGGGTAAAATCTCCGGGAGGAGCATACCCATAGATTCCCGGAATCCCGTGCAGGAGGAGTTCTTTCGGAGGATATACAGATACGGTATCGTAGAGAGTTTCGATGAGGAAGGAATGTGGAATCTGCGGATAGGTGTGCCGGAAGGCTTCATCAGGAAATATTCGCTTTTGGGCATAGGTATAGAAACAAGGAAAAATGGGACACGGTAAGCTGAGAAAATTCAAGGAAAACGAAACTTTCCGCTGCCTTCTGCAGCCGGACTCTTCGGATGTGATGGAGAAAGGCCCTGAGGGGCTGACCATAAAGCCGCATCCCGTCAAGGGACAATGGAACGGAACTGTGTTCTCCGTTCCGGGGCCCATCGTGCTGGAACTCGGCTGCGGCCGTGGGGAATATACCATAGACCTCGCTCTCAGGAATCCGCTCTGCAATTATGTCGGGGTTGACATCAAGGGCGCCCGCCTGTGGAAAGGTGCGAAATATGCCGAAGAACATGATTTGGGAAACGTGGCGTTTCTGAGGACGAGAATCGAGTTCATCGAAGCTTTTTTCGCTCCGGGAGAAATATCCGAGATATGGCTGACGTTTTCCGATCCGCAGCTTAAAAGCGAAAACAACAGGCTCACGAGTCCTCTGTTTCTTGAGCGTTACCGGAAGTTCCTTAAGCCCGGCGGAACAGTCCATCTGAAGACCGACAGCCGCTTCCTTTACGAGTACAGCAAAGCGGTGGCCGAAGAAAACGGACTTGAGATTCTTGCGGCAACGTCTGACCTGTACGGTGAAGGACGTGATTCCCTTCATGGCAGTCCGGTGGAGACGGTCTGCGGAAAAGATGCCGTGGATGCTCTTTTCGATGTGCAGACCTACTATGAAAGGATGTTTCTGTCCATGGGACTGAAAATCACCTATCTATCTTTCCGCATAGACCATGACGGAGATTATGTCAGGCCTGCCGGCTTTGACAGCAAGTATTGGCGCGAAGCTGAAGGTGACCGGCGCTCTTTCGGCCATTCGCCTCAGCGGTCCTCTACGGACTCTCCGTCCGGGCCGTCAGCCTCTCCGTCCGGGCTGTCAGCCTCTCCGTCGCGGTCATCAGCCTCTCCGTCTCCGTCGTCAGATTCTTCCTCGCCGCAGGAGAGTTGAGATTCGTCAGAACGGGTGAGTCCAGCGGATGGTTCTTCCGTCCCGTTCCATCCCTCTGAACCATGTCATCTGTCTTTTCGCAAACTGGTGTATGGCGTTGGACAGCAATGTATGCATGTCTCCATAGTCCAGAACGCCGGTGACATATTGGGTGACATACTTGTATTCAAGCCCGTAGTAGATAAGATCTTCCTTGGAAATGCCTTTGGCGAGCAGACCCTTCACTTCCTCAGCCATTCCGTCGCGCAGCCTTTCGTCCAGACGTCTGTCAATCCTTGCGTTCCTTTCTTCGCGGCTCACGAGCGTTCCTATGAAATAAGGCTTTCCCGGCAAGATGAGAGTCTGCTCCCCGGGGCGTCCTTTCCCGTGCGTTGCCACCTCTATGGCCCTGATGGTCCTTCTCCTGGAAGCAAGCGTGCTCTCTGCCGCATCGGGATTCAGCGAAAGAAGTTTCCGGTGCAGAGTCTCCGTGCTTTCCTTTTCCAGCATTTCCCTGAGTTTCATGTCGGGAGGAACCTGAGGCAGGGAATAGCCGCATGTGGCCGCTTCTATGTACAGGCCTGATCCTCCGCACAGTACTGGAATTCCGCCGCGCCGCAGCACGTCGCCGTAGGCCTTGCTGAAGTCCCTCTGGTAGTCGAATATGCTGTAGCGATCCCCCGCTTCCGCTATGTCTATGAGGTGGTACGGGACCGTTCCGTATTCTTCCAGGTCCTTGCCGGTGCCGATGTCCATTCCGCGGTAGACCTGTCTCGAGTCGGCGGACAGTATCTCGGCTCCTGCGGCATCTTTGTCTCTGTCGGGCATTTCTGCGAGCAGGCGGTCGATTTCCATGCAGAGTCTTACCGCGGTGCGTGTCTTGCCTGAAGCCGTCGGGCCGACTATGCAGATGAGGTCTGTCTCTCCGTTCAGATAGGAACGCAGCAGGGCAGGGATGTCGATTGTTTCCGCTTCGGGCATCGGTGCCATGACGGGCGGCCCTTCGGGGACGAATTTATCTTTCATCAGATGATTTTTAACGGGTTCAAGTTACTGATTCGGGCAGGAAATTCCAAAATGGAAGGGAAAAAGCTATCTTTGCATTCTGTGTTAAACAAAGAGTGCGATGCCCAAGGCAAAGAGTAAGGTACAGATAAAGAACCGTCGTGCGTCATTCGATTACGAATTTCTGGAAACATACACGGCCGGAATAGTGCTGTCAGGTACGGAGATTAAATCCATACGTGCGGGGAAGGCTTCCCTGTCCGACGCGTTCTGCTATTTCGATTCGGCGGGGCAGCTCTATGTGAAGGGTATGAACGTGGCCCAATATTTCTGGGGTTCGTGGGGACAGCATGAGCAGGCCCGCGACCGCAAGCTTCTCCTGACCAAAAGAGAGTTGCGCCATCTGAGCCAGGCCGTGAAGGTCAAGGGACTGACCATAGTAGCCGTCAAGCTCTACATAGCCGACAACGGTTACGCCAAACTGCTCATAGCTCTGGCCCGCGGTAAAAAACTCTACGACAAGAGACAGTCCATAAAAGAAAAGGACATCCGCCGCGAGATGGAACGCGCTTAGGATGTCCTTCCGGAAGGCCCTTCCGGCCCGGGCCGGAATTCAGGCCTGTTTTTTCATTCAGATTCCGAACTCTTCTTTTATCCTGTCCACGCTGTCGAGCAGTTCCCAGCCGAAGAACTGGACATCTTTCTCCACCTCTCTGCCGTCCCGTATGAGCTTCATCTTTTGCACATAAGGCTCTCTTCCCATCTGGCCGTAGGCCGCAGTGGGCTCGTAGATCGGGTTCTTGAGCTGGAATTTCTCGATAATCGATGCGGGCCTGAGGTCGAACAGTTTTCCTATTGCGGAAGCTATGAGAATGTCCGCATCGGCGCCGTCTCCTCCTGCGGCCGCCTTTATCTTTTCGTTGGCCGTGCCGTAGGTGTTGACGTATATGCTCACCGGTTCAGCGACTCCTATGGCGTAGGATACCTGAATCAGCATCTCCCTGGCCGCGCCTGCCGCCACCATGTTCTTGGCTATGTACCTTGCGGCGTAGGCTGCCGAGCGGTCCACCTTTGAGGGGTCTTTCCCGGACAGAGCGCCTCCGCCGTGGGCACCTCTTCCTCCGTATGTGTCCACGATGATTTTTCTGCCTGTCAAGCCGGTGTCTCCGGCAGGTCCGCCTATGACGAACTTTCCTGTCGGGTTTACAAAGAGGATGAGCCTGTCGTCAAACAATTCGGCCGTTTCCTTGGGAAGACTTTCCTTCACTTTGGGAATCAGGATTTTGCGGACGTCGCTCTCGATTTTCTCGTGCATAGCCGCATCCACTTTCTCCTGGCCGTATTTCTTTACGGCATCCGCGTATGCGATTTTCCCGAGGCTGCCTGCCAGGAACTCGTCGTGCTGGGTGGAGACCACTATCGTGTGGATTCGCAGGGGGCGGTTGGTCTTGCTGTCATATTCCACCGTGTATTGGCATTTCGAATCCGGACGCAGATAGGGCATGAGCTCCGGGCTGTGGCGACGGATGTCGGACAGAATGCGCAAGGTTCTGTGGGAAAGCGCTATGGGAAGGGGCATGTATTCTTCCGTCTCTCCGCAGGCATATCCGAACATCATGCCCTGGTCGCCTGCTCCCTGCTCTGCGCTGTCGCCCCGTTCGACACCCCGGTTTATGTCCGCGCTCTGCTCGTGGATTGCCGAAAGCACGCCGCATGAGTTGCTGTCGAACATGCAGTCCGCCCTGTCGTATCCGATTTTGGCTATCACGTCGCGGGCCGTCTGCTGTATGTCTACGTAGGCGTCGTCGCTGCGGACCTCTCCTCCCACGATTACGAGTCCGGTGGTGCAGAATGTCTCGCAGGCCACTTTTGCGTTCGGGTCCTGGCGCAGGAATTCATCCAGTACCGCATCCGATATCTGATCCGCTACCTTGTCCGGATGTCCTTCCGAGACAGATTCAGAGGTAAATAGATAAGTGCTCATAGATGTTTTGTTTTTGTAAAGTCCATGGAGCTGCCGTATTTACGAAAAAAGCTCCGTGCGGAAATGCGGAGCGGATGATACACAAAAAAACACTATGAAGTTTTTAGCATTTTTTTACGTGGTTGCAAGCAATCAAATCTGTCCACATTTCAAGGCGCAAATATAGTGTTTTTTTCGATATGGCGAACATAAAGCGGAAGATTGCGAAGAGCGGCGTCATTTTTTAAAATTTTTATATATCAAAAAATAGGTCTATCTTTGCGCCTGTTTTTTTACAGACAGTGAAGCAAGTTATTACGTTCTATACCTATCAAAATGTTTAAAGTTCTTAAAAGACTTGTTCTTGCAGCCGCTATGCTGACTGCCGGGACAGCTGCATGGTCTCAGGTGACGACTTCGTCCATAGCAGGCCGTGTGGTCGACGCGGACGGACCTGTCGCGGGTGCGGCCGTTATCGCTACCTACACCCCTTCAGGGTCGAACTACTACACCGTCACTGATGCCAATGGTGCGTACCGCATCAATTCCATCACTCCGGGCGGCCCCTACAATGTGACCTTCGAGATGCTCGGTTACAGAAAAGTGGAATTCAATGAAGTATATGCCCCTCTTTCGGAGGTGGTCAACGTGAACGCTTCACTGGAAGTGGAGTCCATGGGCCTGGATGCTACCGTCATCGTCGCCGATGCCTCTTCCTCCAGCATGAGCATAGACCGCTCCGGAGCCGGCACGGCCGTGAGCCAGAAGACAATGGAGGCTCTCCCTACATCGTCCCGTGCGCTCAATGACGTCCTCAGGCTGACTCCTCAGGCTTCGGTCACCTCCAACGGTCTTGCCGTGGGTGGCGGAAACTACCGTTCATCCTACGTGACCGTGGACGGTGCCGCGTTCAACAACGCATTCGGCATAGGTGCGAACCTTCCCGCCGGCGGAACCCCCATCTCCATGGATGCCATCGAGCAGATGAGCATAAACATCACTCCGTTCGACGTGCGTCAGTCCGGCTTTACGGGCGGTGCCATAAACGCTGTGACAAAGAGCGGTACCAACGAGCTTCATGCTTCCGTGTACAACTACTATAAGGCCGATGAAATCACCGGTTACAAAGTGGGCGACAAGAAGGTCAACAAGACCGACTATCTGGACAACGTCACCGGAGTTACCGTGGGCGCTCCCATCATCAAGAACAAGCTGTTCTTCTTCGTGAACTTCGAATATGCTCTCGACAACCAGCCAGGCTCATCCAAGAGGGTGCGTCAGAGCGAAAGCGAGGCCTTCGGAGGCGACACCGGCGTGCTCCGTCCTACCCAGGCGTTCATGGAGGAAGTCAAATCCTACCTTTCTGAAAAATACGGCTACAACCCGGGAAGATACGAGGGCTATTCCCTCAAGACTCCCGACTGGAAAGTGCTTGCCCGTGTGGACTGGAACATAAACGACAACCATAAGCTCAATGTCCGCTACAGCCAGACCATGAACAAGTATTCTTCATCGCCTTCTTCATCGGTCAACCCTCTTTCCCCCAACCCTTACAACAGGAACAGCTACGGAAGGACATCCGATTACGCGCAGTTCTTCGAGAGCAGCCGTTACTATCAGGAGCAGAACTTCATGTCGTTTGCCGGAGAGCTCAACTCACGCTTCCTTGACGGACGTCTGAACAACCTTCTCCGTGTCACCTGGTCACATCAGGACGAACCCCGCAGCTTCGTAGGAAAGAACTTCCCTACGGTGGACATCCTCGAGGACATCACCCATGACTATGCCGGCAACGAGCTCGGCGGTGAAACAAGGGCGGTCATCACCTCTTTCGGTCCCGATCCTTTCACATACGGCAACCTTCGTGACGTCCACACGGTAATCGCTACCGATGAGGTCAACTACCGTACAGGCATCCACAACCTTGTCGGCGGATTCCAGTTCGAGTGGGACAAGACCAAGAACGGCTTCATGCAGGGCGGTCTCGGATACTATGTCTACAATTCATGGGCTGACTTCAAGAACAACGCCGCTCCGGCCGCGTTCGCGATCACGCATTCCAACCGTGACGACCTCAAGCAGGTATATCCTTCATTCCAGTACATGCAGGCTTCCTGGTACGTCCAGGACGAAGTGAGCTTCAGCGACTACTTCAAGCTTACCGCCGGCATCCGCTTCGAGCTTCCTTTCTATCCTTCTCTTGACAACAACGAGAACAAGGAGTTCACGGCTCTCGGAACTCCCGGCACCACTCTCTACGGACACAAGACTTCCGACATGCCTCACGGCCGCGTGAACGTCTCCCCGAGAATCGGTTTCAACTGGGATGTTCTCCGTAACAGGAACCTTGTGCTCCGCGGCGGAAGCGGCATCTACACCGGAAGAATTCCTTTCGTGTGGATTGTGTCCGTGGCCGGCAACAGCAACTGCCTGCAGGCCCAGTACATCACTACTACGAGCACTGCCGGTGCCACGGCAACCGGAGCTCCGTCTTTCCATGACAACACTTCCGACATCCTCAACGAGCTTTACGGCGGAAACTTCCATGCGCAGGATCTCTATGCTCCTACGGGCGCGACGGTTCTCTCCAAGAATCTCAAGATGCCTACCACATGGAAAACGTCTCTTGCCCTGGATGCAAGACTCCCCTGGGGAATCAAGGGAACTCTTGAGGGCATCTACAATTATGACATCAATTCCGTCTATGTCGACAAGCTCGGCATAGTCGAGGGCAGCGGCATCACTCTCCCCGGAGAGCCTGAGGCACGCCCTACATGGGTGTCTGAAAACCTCAAGAACAGCCGCCGCCAGAACGTGAATCCGTACTACATCTACAATGTGAACGACGTCCACGGATGGTACTATTCCGTTACCGCACAGCTGCAGAAGGATTTCCCCTTCGGACTTTCCCTCATGGCAGCCTACACCAGAAGTGACAGCAAGTCGCTTTCCGACGGCATAGGCGACCAGATCAGCTCTGCCTACAACACCATGACCTACAATGTGAAAGGCTCCAAGACTCCTGAACTCGGCCATGGCACATACGTTTCTCCTAACCGTGTGATTGCAAATGTCAGCTACCGTATCGACGAGGGCAGACATCTCGCCACCACTCTCGGACTCTTCTACGAAGGTTACAATTATGGCTACGTCGGAAACTACTCCTACACCAGGTATTCCTACACCATGAACAACGTGACCGGAGACGGCGGTGCCAACAACCTGATATATGTTCCTACGGACGCAGAACTCAACTCCATGAACTTCAGCTCAGCCGAGAACAAGGCCGCATACCGGCAGTTCCTGTCCTCCGACAAGTATCTGAAGAACCACAGGGGAGAGTACTCCGAAAGGGGCGCGAGAGTCATGCCTTGGGTAAACAGAATCAATGTCAAGGTGGCTCAGGACTTCAAGCTGAACGTAGGCAAGAAAGTCCATGCTCTCCAGCTTGCCGTCGACATCAACAATGTCGCCAACATGCTCAACAGCGACTGGGGCACGATCAAGCGCATGAGCTCGGATCAGATTCTGAAGTATGACACGAGATCCGGCGCCTATACATTCACCAAACCTACCTGGAGCAAGTACAACAGCACAGCTTCCACCTGGAACATGATGTTTACGGCCAAGTATTCATTCTAAGCCTTGAGGCTTCCGCCCGGAGCCTTCCGGCGGACATCGTCGGAAGAAACGGACGGAAACCGGCAAAACCGATCATGCGGAATCAGCCGTGCGTCGCAAGACGCGGCAGGTTCCGCATGATTTTTTTATGACGGGATGCCGATGATTGTTTTGAGGAGGATTATTGCTTACATTTGACGGAGTGTGAAGCATGCGGGGCGGGGAAATGTCCGGGAGGAGAATACTCATGCTTCTGAAAAAACTTTTGGTATTGAGCGTCAAGACACTTGCGGCCGCGCTTGCGGGCTGCCTTATCATCAATCTTTCATTTTCATTCCATTCCTGCGGAAAGACTCAGGACGAATCTCCGGACAGGGCCGTGTGGAGCTGCTGGATGGAACTGCCGGAGCTTCCGGCGGACGGCGGATACGAAGTTTTCCGTCATTACATGGATGTGGAAAACGTCAGAACACGGAACTATACTTTCTGCTACAGCTATGCGGATCTTGTCTCAGTGTGGGTCGCATATCCTCTGAGCATGTGGAACATGGGAGAGAAAGTCGGGCGCAGCGACGAATGGGCCTTCGACCCTCTGCTCCCGGCGGAAAAACAGCAGGATGTCGGCAGGGCCTACAGGAAAGCCGGCGGAGGCCGGTGGTATTCCCGTGGCCATCAGATCCCGTCGGCGGACAGGCAGGGGACAAGGCGCAACAATGCTTCCACATTCTACAGTACCAACATAACTCCCCAGAACAACGATTTCAACGGCGGCCTGTGGGCGGATCTCGAAACTAAAGTGAGGAAATGGGCTTCCGCATCCGACACTCTCTATGTCGTGACCGGCTGTGTGACGGAAGGCTCATCGGAATACGCCCTCGACCTGTCGGGCAGGAAGGTAACGGTGCCGTCGGCATATTTCAAGGCCCTGCTGAGCTACATATCCGCGGACAGTCGGCATGACAGCCCGGAAAGGGGCGAGTTCATCGGCTGTGCATTCTGGTTCAACCACGAAGAATACGGTAAAAGACCTGCCTCCGTCGGAAAGGTAAAGCCGGAAATGGCCATTACCATAGCGGAACTTGAAAAAAGACTCGGCTACCGTCTTTTCCCGGGGCTTGACGAAGCCATCGGAAAAAAGAAAGCGGCAGCCGTCAGAAAATGCGACCCTTTGTCACTGAGCTGGTTTTGGCGATGACGCGAGGGGCACGTATTTGGCCAGAGCTTCCTTCAACTGGCTGTCGTAGCGCAGGCGTACCTTCACCCCGGCTTCCTGAAAATAGTAGCGGACTACGATTTCCTCTTCGATGAACGGAACCAGTTCGCTTTTCTTCATGTTCAGGAAATCCACCTTGTCTATGTCTATGGCCTTGTCCAGGGCGTCCAGCTCATCTTTAACGGACTCGCTTATGCCGTCTTCCTCCAGCTCTTTCTTCATCTGGTCGAACAGTGCCTTTGCACTCGATCTGGAATCGAACTTCTTGTCCTTGGCGAAGCTGACGAAATCCTGATATTCTTCATCGCTGAAATGGAATTCATCCGCGGGAGCTATGGACGGATGCCTTATGACATAGTCCAGGGCGTACTGTTCCACTATTCCTCCGAGCACAAGCGAATACACTATCCTGCTGTATTTAGGATCTGCGACTTCTATGTCCGGAGTGATGCCTCCGCCGTCCCTCACTGTCCTTCCTCCTCTGGTCTTGAACTCATGGGTGAGCGAGTCGGGTATGTGCGCGACGCTGCCGTCTTCGTTCATCTCGGAGTAGTTGATGGCCTGGACACAGCGTCCGCTCGGTGTGTAGTACCTCGCCGTGGTGACTTTCAGCTGTCCGTTGTACGGAAGCGGACGGATGCTCTGCACCAGACCTTTTCCGTAGGTTCTTTTTCCCATGATGACAGCTCTGTCGTAGTCCTGAAGCGCTCCTGAGATGATTTCCGATGCGGAAGCGGTGCCTCCGTTCACCAGCACTATCATGGGAGTCTCCGTGTCTATGGGATCGAGGGTGGTCTTGTACTCGATGCTTTCCGAATCCATCTTCCCTTTCTGCGTCACTACCGTGGACCCTTTGGGGACGAACAGGGAAACTATGTTCACCGCTTCACCGAGCAGTCCGCCGCCGTTGCTGCGCAAATCGAGCACCAGCAGTTTCATGCCGTCTTTTTTAAGCTTCAGCACCGCTTCCCTGACCGCCGCGGACACGTTTTCGGTGAATCCGGTCTGCAGGATGTATCCTGTCGTATCGTTCACCATGCCGGCATATTCCACATCGGGCAGGTGTATCCTTTCCCTTTTGACCGTTATGGTCTCATCGTTGCCGCCGCGGACTCTCTTGACCTTGAATTTGACCTCCGTTCCGGGTTTGCCCTTCATCCTGTCGCTGCATTCTTTGGTCTCAAGTCCGATTGTGGACACTCCGTCGATCTCCATTATCTGATCTCCGGGAACGAGTCCGGCTCTTTGGGCCGGGCTTCCCGCATAGGGCTCGTTTATGTAGACGAAGCCGTCCTTCTCAGGCTTGTAGATTACCGCGCCGATTCCGCCGTAGGTTTTCCCTATGCTCATCTGGAAGTCCTCGTTCTCCTCTTCGGGGACATAGACGGTATATGGGTCCAGGCTTGACAGCATGGCCTTTATCCCGTTGCTTTCCATCCTGTCTATCGGAAGCGTGTCCACATAGGATCTTTCCAGTTCCTTGAGAATCGCGTTGTCTATCTCCGTCCATTTGCCGATTCTGAAATCCCTGCTCTGCGCATTTGCGGAGAGGACGCACAGCCCGGCTGCGGCTGAAGCTAAAGCATATCTGAGAAAGTTCATATCCGAAAGCAAAGTAAAAAAATCCCGTCAGGCCCGATTTGGTCAGATAAGCGGCTCCGCGGTCATCTTTGGAGGCGCGGGAATGCCCATCAGTTTCAGAATGGTAGGAGCCACGTTGCAGAGAGCTCCGTCCTTGACGGTCTTGACCTCGTCGCCTGCGTTCACCACTATGAACTGCACCGGATTGAGCGAATGCTGGGTGTTGGGGGTGCCGTCGTCGTTCACCTCGTGGTCCGCATTTCCATGGTCCGCCGTTATTATGACTGCGTAGTCTTGCGCCACGGCGGCGTTGACCACCTTTTCCACCATCTTGTCGACGCAGGCTACGGCCTGGGTTACGGAGGTGTACACTCCGGTATGGCCGACCATGTCGCCGTTGGCGAAATTGAGGATTATCAGGTCTTCTTTTCCGGTATTGATGACGTTGACAAGTTTTTCGGCCACCTCCGGTGCGCTCATCTGCGGCAGGAGGTCATATGTCGGCACCTTGGGGGATGCGACGAGAATCCTGTCCTCGTTCTCGTAGGGCGCTTCCGCTCCGCCGTTGAAGAAGAACGTCACATGGGCGTATTTCTCCGTCTCCGCTATGCGCAGCTGGTGTTTCCCGGCTTTGGAGACAGTCTCTCCGAGGGTCTGGTCTACGAGCTCTTTCTCAAACAGTACGTGGACGCCCTTGAAGGATGCGTCATAGGGAGTCAGGCAGCAATAGTACAGCGGAATCGTGTGCATCCCTTCTTCCGGCATGTCTTTCTGGGTGAGAACCGAGGTGAGTTCCCTTGCCCTGTCGTTGCGGAAATTGTAGAAAATGACGGCATCTCCCTCTTCGATTTTTGCCAGAGGCTCGCCGTTTCCGTCAGTGATTACTATAGGCTTCACGAACTCGTCGGTCACGTCGGCGTCGTATGAGGCCTGGATGGCTTCGGCCGCCGAAGTGAATTTCGCGCCTTTTCCGTCCACAAGCATGTCGTAGGCCTCTTTCAGGCGGCTCCAGCGTTTGTCCCTGTCCATCGCGTAGAACCTGCCGCAGACCGTGGCGATTTTTCCTGTCGTCTCCGCCATGTGCTTCTCCAGATCCTCGAGGAAGCCCTTGCCGCTTCTGGGGTCGGTGTCGCGTCCGTCCATGAAAGCGTGGACGTACACTTTCTCCAGCCCGTATTCCTTGGCGACATGCAGGAATTCATAGACGTGCGTCAGTGAGGAATGGACGCCTCCCGAAGATGTGAGACCCATGAGGTGGAGCTTCTTCCCGCTTTTCTTCACGTAGTCATATACGGCCTTTATCTCTTTGTTTTCAAGGAACTTGTGCTCCCTTGCCGCCATGTTGATCCTTACCAGGTCCTGATATATGACCCTGCCGGCGCCCAGATTCATGTGGCCGACCTCCGAGTTGCCCATCTGGCCCTCCGGCAGTCCTACGTATTCTCCACATGCCTGGAGATGGCTGAAGGGATATTTCGCCCTGAGGGAATCTATGAACGGAGCTCCCTGGGAATAAATCGCATTGGTGTAGTCGTGTCTGCCTTCTCCCCAACCGTCGAGAATCATCAGGAGTACTTTTTTCTCTTTCATATAAGTGTCTTTTTATAGTCCTTTTTCCTACCTTTGCAGGAAAATGTATATAGAATTCTTCAAAGCCGGACAAAGATAGAAAATATTTGAAGTCCGTAAAAGTAAATCCATAACTATGAGCGCAAAGAGAAAGAACGGCTCCTTCATCAAGAAGACCGAAGAGAACATCAGAAAGAACCTGCCGGAGGCTGAAGGAACCGTACGCATGACAAGGGACGGATATGCTTTCGTCACTCCTGACGGGGCGGCGGAGCGCGATGACGACGTGTTTGTCAAGGCGACCAAGACCGCAGGTGCGCTCAACGGTGACAGGGTCAGGTTCGTCATCACCAGGCAGGGTGCCGGCGGCCGCAGAAAGGAAGGGGAGATAAAGGCGGTCCTGGAGCGTTCCTCCAAGCCTTTCATCGGAGTGCTGCACATAGTAGGCGATCAGGCCTGGGTGCTGATGCAGAGCCGTTTCATGCCCTACGACATTAGCATAGACATCCTCGGTCCGGACGGCAGACCGGTGTACGGCGGCAGAAAGTCTGCGGACAAGGAAGAAACCCCCGACTTCAAGGGCTGCCTTGTGCGCGAGGGAGACGGGGCGTTTTCCGTGAAGGGCGTCTATGAAACCGTGGACGGGCAGCGTTCCGAACTGAAGGCGAAAAGCGGGATGAAGGTCGCGGCCGTCGTGGACTCGTGGAAAAGAGGCGAATCCAATCCGCACGGCCATCTCGTGGATGTCCTCGGTGAAATGGGGCAGAATGACACGGAGATGCATGCCATCCTGGCGGAGTACGGTCTGCCCTACAGGTTCGAGCCCGAAGTGGAAAATGCGGCGGACGGCATTTCCGACAAGATAACGGCGGAAGACCTCAAAAACCGCCGCGACTTCCGCGACACTCTCACGTTCACAATAGACCCGGCGGATGCCAAGGACTTCGACGATGCCCTGTCGTTCAAGGCTCTGGACAACGGCAACTATGAAGTCGGGGTGCACATAGCCGATGTTTCATGGTACGTCACTCCCGGTTCGGTCGTGGACAAGGAGGCCCAGGCCAGGGGAACGTCGGTCTATCTCGTGGACAGGACTGTGCCTATGCTGCCGGAGAAACTGTCCAACAAGCTCTGCTCCCTCAGGCCGAATGAAGAAAAGCTGACCTTCTCGGCGGTGTTTGAAATCACTCCGAGAGGAAGGGTCGCCTCGCACTGGTTCGGACGGACCGTGATACGTTCGGACTACAGGTTCGCATACGAAACGGCGCAGCAGATCATAGATGCGGGGCCCAAGGCCATGCAGATGGAGATAAAAGGCGGGACCGACGGCAAAGGCGCCGGCGACTCGGACGTGTTCGGAATCAATGACGGCTGCGTCATTCCCGCGGACATGAAGCAGGCGATACTCACGTTGTGGAATCTCGCTTCCATGTTCAGGAGGAAACGTTTCGCCGACGGTGCCATAAGCTTCGAGCGCCCCGAGATGAAGGTGAAGGTGGATGAAAACGGCAAGCCCGTGGAAGTGTATCAGAAGATAAGCAAAGAAGCCAACTGGCTGATAGAGGAGTTCATGCTGCTTGCGAACCGTTCCGTCGCCGAGTTCGTCGCCACCGGAGGAAAGATGGACGGCAAGGCGCGCAAAAACGCCAAGACTTTTGTCTACCGTATCCACGACGAGCCCAATTCCATGAAACTGGAAGGCCTCAGCAGTTTCGCCGGCAATTTCGGCTACAAGGTCAACTTCCAGGAAGGGGAAGTGGCCAAGGAACTCAACGGCCTGCTGTCCGAGGCCAAGGACAAACCCGAATTTCAGGCGTTGGAGAATCTTGCGCTGCGTTCCATGGCGAAAGCGTGCTACAGTACCGACAACATCGGCCACTACGGGCTGGCCTTCAGGTTCTACACCCATTTCACCTCTCCCATACGCCGCTATCCCGACACCATGGTGCACAGGCTGCTTTCCATATACCTTAACGGGGGCGCGTCCCAGGACAAGGCCTATTACGAACAGCAGTGCGTCCATGCTTCGGAGAGGGAAGTCATTGCCGCCAACGCCGAAAGGGACAGCGTGAAATACAAGCTTGTCGAGTTCATGGAGGACAAGATCGGCAACGAATACGACGGGCACATATCCAGCCTTACGGATTGGGGCATGTATGTGGAGATAGAGCCCACCAAGATAGAAGGCATGGTCCCCCTGCGCGACATAAAGAGCGACTTCTACGAATTTGACGAGGCGCACTACCGTATCGTCGGACGCCGCAGCGGCAAGGTCTACCGGCTCGGCGACCCTGTGAAGATAAAAGTGAAAAACACCAACCTTGACCAGCGGATTCTGGACTATGAGCTTATCGAGGACGGCATAGCGGAGGCCCGTTCAGGCCCTTCCGAACCCGGACACGGCGACAAGGAAGCCAGGAAGGCCAAGGTCAAGGCGGCGATTCAGGCCTCGAAGCGCAACGGCCGGCGCGGCAAGGAAAAACGCGGCTACAAAAGCGACAAAAGGAGATAGAACAGATGGGCCAGGACTCCGGCGATGAGACCTGCGACAGTGTGGGTGAGAATCGCTTTGGGGACAAACTTGCGGAAACCGATGGAGTCCATGAGCGCGGTGTGGGTGGAGAGGAAACCGCTCCACACCATGCCTATGGCCGTGAATACGGCTACCGCATTTCCGTCCAGGGCACCTGCCGCATTGAATGTGGGCAGCAGTCCGAGAGCCGCGCCCACCGCACCGAGGGCCGTCATCGGAAAAGCTATGAGCTTCATGTCCGTGAGCCCGAACAGCCATTCGAAGATCCAGTGGACCTTTTCCGCGAGCCAGGGCAGCACCGGGACTCCTTCTCCTGCGCCTCCGGTGTATTCGCCCGATTCTCCCGGGCCGAAGGTAAGCATGATTACGAAAGTGGTGATTATCACCACGCCCGGGATGATGGACATGCTCAGTTCCACGCCCTTCTTGCCTCCGTCGAGCAGAGCGTTGAGGAAGCGCATGAACACGCCTGTCTGGGTTTCTTCATCTTTTTCTTCCTTTATGTCTTCCTCGTTCAGCTCGGGAACGTATTGTGAATCAAGGGACGGATCCGCCTTCAGGACTGACCGCTGAAACAGGCGTGTGGATATGACCGCCCCCACGAAAGCGGCCGCGAGGCCCGTAAGCGCCGCTGCGGTGTCGTAGCCTATCATGGTGATGAGCACGACGAAGCCCATTCCGAATGCCGTTCCGAAGTTGATGAGCGAAGCCATCTGGTACTTCTTGAAATATGAACTGAACTGTCTGTCCTTGGAAAGGGTCATGATTGCGGGGTTGTCCGACATGAAGGTCATCACCGCACCCAATGCCGCTACACCGGGAAGGTTGAAAAGCGGTTTCATGAGCGGCGTCAGAATCTTTTCAAGCAGTTTCAGCACTCCGAATTCCGAAAACAGGGAGCTGAGGGCTCCGGCCAGGACTATGATGCCCATGAGGTAGAACACCGTGTTGAGAATCAGATCGTGTGCGGTGGACATGATGGTGCTCATCATGTTTTTCCCGCCCATGAAGTGGCCGAGCACGCCGAAGAACAGTCCCGTGAGGACGAGAAAAATGAACGAGTCTTTAATCCAGCTGTGATTCTTTTTCATTTTTTGGAAATGTTTCGGAGCATGTCTCAGTGAAACAATTCTCTGAGAACGTCCAGTGATTTTATGTTTATGGTCGATTCAGTGTGGTATTCGAGGTACTTGAGGATGTCTTTGCAGATTTCGCTCCGCGATGCGCCCGACAGAGGGAGCAGCATGGCCTCGGCGAGAGGAAGCTTCACCATCAGGGAAATTTCTCCCAGGTGCGAAGACGAAAAAGGCTTCATGTCCTCCTCGGACGGAGTGAAGCCCAGCGCGGATGCCAGTTCCAGCAGGAACCGTATGTGATAGTTGCCGAATCCTCCTGCAGGCAGAGAGTCCAGGGTTATTATGGATTTCATGCACCAGTCGAAAAGTCCTTCCTCATTTGTCCCGTCCTTTATGACGCGGTACAGAACTTCGCTCATGAACATCGTCATGGCGTTTTTGCTGAGATTGTCCCTTATTCCGTTCAGGGGGTAGAGGGCGGAAAAACCGTCGGCCGCGAGCAGAGACGACTTCGGATTCTCCCTGACGCTTGCCTCCACGATGTTCAGAGGCAGGAACATGGACATGGCGGATCCTTTTACCGCCCGGACCAGGAAGCCGCGTCTTCCGTATTCGCGCGAAAGCGCATGAAGGACAATCGATTTTTCGCCGTATTTAGTGTAGGCGAGGACTATGAGCCTGACATCTTCCGTCATTGCAGGGTCCTGAGAAAATCTGCCATAGCCCTGAGGGCCTTGCCTCTGTGGGAGATGAGGTTTTTCTGCTCTTCGCTGAGTTCGGCCATGGTGAGATCGCGCACGTTGCGTGCCGTCATGCCTTTTTCATCGGGAATCTCATCGGGAATGAAAACGGGATCGTATCCGAATCCGCCGTGGCCGTGCTGGGTGAACCCTATCCTGCCCTTAACCTCGCCTTCAAATGTGTACAGACCTTTGTCCATGTACAGTGTCACCACGGTGCGGAAGCATGCCTTTCTGTCCGTCTTCCCTTCCATTTCTTTAAGCAGTTTGGCCATATTCGCGGCGGAATCGTGCCATGGACCTGCATAGCGCGCCGTATTGACTCCCGGAGCTCCGTTCAGGACATTGACTTCCAGTCCGGTATCGTCGGCAAAGCAATCCATTCCGGCTCGTTCGTGGACGTACATGGCTTTCTGAATGGAATTCTTCCTCAACGTATCCCCTGTTTCCGGAATTTCTTCAGTGATTCCATACATTTCAGGAGTCCATATCACGTACCCGTCTCCGAGAATCTCGGCAGCTTCCCTTATCTTGTCATGGTTTCCTGTAGCGAATATCAGTCTTTTCATTTTTATGATGAACTAAAACGTAGCCATACAAATTTAACAAGCTATAATGACAATCGCGAATTTTTTTTTGCCGTTTACCCGCGGCCCGCATCGGAATTCATCTCACGAATGAGCAGGCTGAAATCTTTGTCGGCAGTCAGTCTTTCCAGAGGGAGATGCATCCTGTACCGCCAGTAAAAATGCGGTACGGCCGGTACGTTTATCCGTTCATCGTCCGGGTTTCCCGGGTAGCGCAGTTCCCCGTCAAGGGAAAGCCAGTCCTGCAGCGGGAGGATGCAGAGCATGGAAGGGGACTCAAGATGTTTCCGGATGATTTTTTCACACAAGAGCGGCCCGCAGTCCTGCGGAGCATAGCCGTCACAATGGAGAAATCCGTAGTAATAGCGCCGGGTGGCGTCCTTGTCCTCCCGCCACCAAGAGCGTAGGTTGCTGGTGTCATGCGTGCCCGTGGCGCAGACCGAGAGGTAGGGGTACTGCGCAGGGTCGGCGAACTCCTCCCCGTATTTTTTCGGCATACGCTGTATCTCCAGCGACAGGATTCTCAGCTCCTTCATTACCTCCGGGACGCATCCCGGAATCATGCCCAGATCTTCTCCGCAGACGAGCATCCCTGTGGATTTGAGCAGCGGAGGCAGCTTTCTCATCGCCCCGTCCCTCCAGAACCGCTCATGTCTGTGGTAGAAGAAATCCTCGTACAGGGCATCATAGACCTTCTTCATGCCGCCGTCCAGCTTCTTGTATGCCGTAGAGCCCTTTCCTGCTATGGCCGGGTGGAAGAATCCAGGCTTGCGCGGATCTTCCAGGAAAAGGACATCGGGCCGCAGATTCTCATCCTTTACGGCATCTTTCTTTACGGTATTCTTCCCTGCGAAAAAGGCGGTGCCTTCGCCGATATGGAAACCTTTGTCTTCGAGTTCCTGTCCGGAATAGGGAAGCGCAGGGTTGAAATGGCCGGTCAGTCCGCTGCGGAACGGCCGGGGAATTTCCCAGATCCGGAAAAACCCGAGTATATGGTCAATCCTCAGGCAGTCGAAATACTCTCCCAGGCGGCGCATACGTTTTTTCCACCATGCGAAACCGTCTTCGGCCATCTTCTCCCAGTTGTAGGTGGGAAAGCCCCAGTTCTGTCCGTCTACGGAGAAAAAATCGGGAGGGGCGCCTGCCTGTGAATCCAGTCTGAACAGTTCCGGATGAGTCCATGCGTCCACGCTGCAACGGCTTATGCCTATCGGCAGGTCCCCTTTCAGACAGATGCCTTTTGAATGGGCGTAATCCCTCGCATCTTTCAGCTGCCTGTCCAGAATGAATTGCTCGTAGAAGTAGAAACCGGTTTCATGCTCATGTGCGTCAGCATATTCTTTCGCCTTTCTCCCCGAATACACGGCGTATTCGCCCCATGAAGCAAAGTCGGAAGTTCCCCTCTCGTCCCTGATGCAGGAAAAGACGGAATACGGCAGAAGCCATTCCCGGTTTCTGTTCATGAAACGGTCATATTCCTTCCTGATCTCCGGATTGTCCAGGGACTTTCTGAATGAAGGATAGGCTTTTCTCAGCAGCCTCTCCTTCTCCGAGTTGACTCTCTCGTAGTCCAGCGCCGGGAGGGCGTCGAGTTCGGCGGCTGTCGCCTTGTCTTTTTTCCCGAGCCTTACGCCGGCGTCGGATAGACTTATGTACTGGGGGTGGAGCGCAAACGCCGACACGGCATTGTAGGGGTAGGAGTCGAGTCTGCTGCGGGTCAGAGTGGTGTCGTTGACGGGAAGAAACTGCAGAACGTTCATGCCGCAGGATGAGGCCCAGTCTGCCAGAGGGCGTATGTCCTTGAACTCTCCGACGCCGAAATCATCTTTTCCGCGCAGGGAAAAAACCGGGACCGCCGTTCCCGAGCCCCGCCATGCTTTCAGGGGAAATGCCGGCACGGCATCGGCCATGACGAGCAGGCTTCCTCCGGACGGGATTCCGTCAATGCGGCGGTTTCTGCCCTCTTCCCATGCGAATGGTCTCATGCTGTTCCTGTCCAGCAGCAGAAATTTGTACTCGAAAGGAGCATCCGCATTCAGGCTTATCTCCCATCGGGGGGCTCCTCTCCCTTCAAGAGGCAGGAATCTTTTCCAGTCATCGAACAGCGGGCCGCTTCCGCTCATGGCCGGAACCAGTTCCGGACGGACCTGAGGACAGTCTGCCAGAAAAAGGAGATTCGCCTCCGGATGCTTTGATGCCGTTCCGTGCTTGCGTTCCTTTCTCCTGAAAATCACTTCAGTGAAGAAATCGGAATAGAAAGGTGAATCTTCCGGAACATCCTTCCACCTGTCGCGGACAACTATGCGGTTCTGTCCTTTTCCGCATTTTACGCGTCTCAGTTCATGTCCGCGCCATTCCTTTCTCATGCATCTGCCGTCCTTCCACAATTCGAAAGAGTAGCGTCCGTCCCCTTCGAATTCCGCCGTCCATGTTCCCGGGGAAGAATACTCCATGGGCAGAAGCCCATCGTGCAGACGCAGTTTCAGCTCCTCTCCCCATACGGTGTCATATCTGACTTTGACGGAAAAAAACATCTTCTACTTTGCCGGCTTTTTCTCTCTGTCCCGGTAGTCGCTGGGAGTCTGCCCGGTGTGGTTCTTGAAAAACTTGTAGAATACCGACTGGCTCGTAAAATGCAGCTTGAAAACTATTTCCTTTATGGAACAGTTTGAGTAGCGCAGCATGTTCTTGGCTTCCAGAATGACGAACGAATCAATCCATTCGGGAGCGGTCTTGCCGCTTACCTGCTTGACGATTTTGGAAAGGTATTTCGGCGAAAGGCAGAGCTCGTCCGCATAGAATGACACCTTTCTCTCGGAATTGTGATATTCCGTGACGAGCCTGAGGAAATTCTCATAGATAAGCGAGGTCCTGGCCGTGTGCTTGGGAATCTTGGCAATCTCTTTGGCCTTTTCGTATTTCTTGAACCATGATGAGGCGACCACGTAAAGGAGAGAGGATATGAACGGAGTGAGGATGCCTTCCTTGTTGGTTATGTCGGAAAAAGACACCTTCAGCGCGAGCGAGAAATAATCCTTGACGATTCCGAGCTCGTCTCCGCTCAGGTTTATGACGGGATTGTCCAGAATCCGGATGCTTTCGGAAAACAGCCTGTTGAAGTCGAACCTGATGGTGGACACCACTTCCTGGGAGAGAGCTATGAGGATGAATTCCAGCTCTTTGTCGCTTTCCATCTCGGAAAGGCTCATGATGTAGCCCGGAATGCTGAAAATCAATGAATTCTCATGGACGTCATACTTCTTGAGATTCAGGTTCATCGAAAAGGACCCCTTCAGGCAGAAAATGGCCATGTATCCTTTGAAACGGAACGGTTCTCGCAGAAACTCCAGGGATTCTCCCATGCTGAGCTTGGCGATGATCATGTCATTTCCGAGCTGATTGTCGGCATATTGCGGGAATAGCGTTTTAAGCGTCGCTATGTCGGCTTCGTAAAAATTTTCGGACATATTTCTCTCGTTTTGTCAACCGCGGTGAGCTTGTGGCCGGAGCTTTACCGGGAGGCAGGCTATTCGTTTTTATACGAATATACCAGCGATTGGACCAAAATTCAATACATTTGACCAAAATAGGCAACTTTTTTGCAAGTAAAAAATTTTTTTGGAGAAAAATCCGGCGGAAACAGACCGGGATAAAAGAAAAAAATAAAAATTTTATGAAAAAACTTACGCTCATCTTCGCTGTCCTTGCATTCCTTCCGATCGGGGCGTCCGCGCAGCGCACTCTGACTCTGGACGAATGCAGGCAGATGGCCATAGAGAACAACAAAGAGCTGGAACAGTCCCGGACCCGTGTGGAAATGTCAGGCTATGACAGGAAGATAGCTCTTGCAAACTATTTTCCGAAGATATCTGCCACCGGGGCTTATCTTTACAATTCAGAAAAGATTTCCCTGATCGATGACAAAACTTCATCGGCATTGAGAAACTCCGGGACCGGACTGGTCCAAAGTGCGACCGAATCGCTGCAGGGAATCGTACAGCAGATCATGGCTTCCGATCCCGCCGCGGCCCAGAAGATAATGACCAACCCTCTTTTCCAGTCCGTGATGCAGAAAGCGCAGAGCGGGGAGATAGCCGCGGCGATCAACGGGATAGGAGCGCAGATTGACGACAAGTTCCATGTGGACATGCAGAATGTGCTCGCAGGTGCCGTCACATTGCAGCAGCCTGTGTTCATGGGAGGAAAGATCATAGCTGCCAACCAGATAGCGAGACTTGCCGAGAACTTGTCCAAGTCACAGTACGATCAGCAGTATCAGGAGACCGTAGTGGACGTTGATCAGGCTTATTGGCAGATAGTTTCCCTCGCCAACAAAAAGAAGCTTGCAGATTCGTACTCCGACCTTCTGCGCAAGATGGAAAAGGATGTGGAAATCGCCATTGCCGAGGGCGTAGCCACAAAATCGGACGGACTCCAGATAAAGGTCAAGTCCAACGAGGCGGACATGATGAAGACTCAGGCCGAAAACGGACTTACCCTTGCCAAGATGTTGCTTTGCAAGCAGATAGGTCTTCCTTTGGACAGCGACGTGCTTCTTGCGGACGAGAATCTCGATGCCATCCCTGTTCCGGATGTCCTTGCACAGAAAGACATGGAGCAGATATACGGCGACAGGCCGGAAACCAGGAGTCTCAGCATCGCGAGCGATATCTACGAAAAGAAAATCACCGTGGCAAGGGCGGACATGCTTCCCCAGGTAGCCCTCATGGCCGGCTATACGATGGCGAACCCCAATCCCTACAACGGGTTTTCCAAGGAATTCGGCGGCATGTTCAGTGCCGGAGTGCTTGTGAACATCCCCATCTTCCATGGTTTCGAGGCCCTCAACAAAACACGCAAGGCCAAGGCGGAAGCCACTTTGTACAGAAGTCAGTACGAAGATGCAAAAAATCTTATCAATCTGCAGGTCAGCCAGCTGAGAAAACAGCAGACCGAAACTCTGGAAAAACTTCAGATGGCGGAGAACAACCTGAGCAGTGCTGAAGAGAATCTCAGGACCGCGACCGCGGGATTTGAAGAAGGGGTGATTAACACGAACACGGCTCTCTCCGCCCATACGGCATGGCTTCAGGCACAGTCCGAATACATCGATGCCGGCATAGAACTTCAGATGAACCATGTCAACCTTCAGAAAGCCGAAGGTGACAACCTGCCCGTATCTTTCGGACAGCCATCGGGAAAGTAAAGATCATAGACAAAAACAGACAATGGAGCAGAAAAAGAAATCATACAATCTTGTCATAGGGATGATTGCCCTGATAGGGATCATCCTCCTGATAGCTGTCATAGGATATTTTGTCTCCAAGCCTAAACCCCTCGTAATTCAGGGCGAAGCGGAGGCGAGCGAATACCGTGTTTCAGGCAAAGTGCCCGGGAGAGTGGAGGAACTCTACGTCAAGGAAGGGTCCATGGTCCACAAAGGAGACACGGTCGTGTACATAGATTCGCCCGAAGTGCGTGCCAAGCTTGCACAGGCACGGGCGGCCATCAATGCCGCTTCCGCCCAGAGAGACAAGGCGTTGAACGGTGCGCGTCAGGAACAGATAAGCGGAGCTTACGAACTGTGGCAGCAGGCTCTGGTCCAGGAAGAAGTGCTGAGGAAGTCGTTCGAAAGGATTCAGAAACTGTATGATCAGGAAGTGGTTTCCGCCCAGAAATATGATGAGACAAAGGCGCGTTACGATGCGGCCGCGGCTCAGGCAAAGGCGGCGAAGAGTTCTTATGACATGGCTGTGAACGGTGCCCGAAAAGAAGACAAGGCGGCTGCCGAAGCTTTGGTGAGCCAGGCACAGGGGGCCATGATGGAGGTTGAGTCCTACCTCGGCGAACTCTTCCTCACCGCTCCTTCCGACGGGATAGTGTCGGCCACGTTCCCCAAAGCGGGAGAACTGGTGGGACAAGGGTCTCCGATAATGACCATAACCGATCTGAGCGACATGTGGTTCACTTTCAATGTACGCGAAGACTATCTCCACGGTCTTAAGCAGGGAGACAGGATCACTGTCTCGATACCTGCCCTTGACGGAAAGGAGTGCACGGCGACCGTAAACTATCTCGCCGTCCGCGAGTCCTATGCTACATGGAAGGCTACCAAGGAGACGGGAATGTATGACGCCAAAACCTTCGAGGTGAGAGCCGTTCCTGACGGTGCGGTGGAGGGTCTGCGTCCGGGCATGACGGCAATCGTGACCAAAGCCGGGAAATAATGGAGAAAAACGATGGGAAGGTGGCATGACATGATAGCCGTCGCACGCCGTGAACTGAGGATTTTCAGGCAGAGACCTGTGTACCTTCTCGGTTCGGTGGCAGTGCTGGCATTCTGTTCCATTTTCTGTCTGACTTTTTTCAAAGACGGACTGCCCCATGATCTGCCCATAGCAGTTGTGGACGGGGACAATTCTTCCCTTTCCAGAAATTTCAGGCGTCAGCTGGATGCCACGCAGCTCGGTAAAGTCGTGGAATTCGACAGCTTCTCCAGCGCCAGGGCGGCCATGCAGAGCGGCAAGGTCACATCCATAATCGTCATTCCGGAGGGCATGTACAGGGACATACAGTCCCAGCGGCGTCCGAAAATAGACTACTACCTCAACAGCCTGTATTTTGTCGGCGGTGCCTTGGCGTACAAGGACATTCTCCAGATGATAAACCTGACAAACGGCGCAGTCCAGAGGGAAATGTTACGGATGAGGGGAATGAGCGACGATGCCATAAAGGGCATGATTCAGCCGATAGCGGTGGATACTCACCAGATTGGCAACGCCTACACGAACTACGGCTACTATCTGAGCAATATCCTGCTTCCGGGTTATCTGGAGATGATAGTGATAGTCGTGCTTGTCTACTCTCTCGGCATGGAACTGAAATACGGGACGTCCAGGCATCTGATGAAGACGGGAGGAGGCTCCATAATTACGGTGCTGGGAGGAAAGCTGGCCGTCTTTACGATCCTGTTTTCGGCATTGGGCCTGATTATGATCATCATGCTCTACCATTGGGCCAGATTCCCCATAGCCGGCTCGATCTGGAACATGTTCGCGGATGTACTGCTCCTGGTACTCTCCAGCGAGGCGATAGCCGTTTTCATCATAGGCTGTCTCCCTGTGCCCAGGCTCGCTCTGAGCATCGGAGCGCTGTACAGCGTGCTGGGCTTTTCGTTTTCGGGCTTTACCCTGCCCATAGAGGTCATGCCTCCGTACATTCAGGGCCTTTCCGCCGCATTCCCGCTGAGGCACTACTACATATTCTACACCCATGAGGTATTGTTCGGAAACGGATTCGCATTCTGGTGGCCCGAGGTCATACACATGCTGTGTTTCCTCTTCCTGCCTCTTTTCGTGCTGAACAGGCTGAAAGGAGCATATCTGAAGCAGAATTTCCCTACAAACTGACAGCCCATGAAAGAGAGTTCATACACAAAACGCTGGTTCGGGGATTTTTTCGAAATAGCCCTGCACGAGTTCAAGCATATCTTCACAGACAGCGGAGTGCTTCTGATTTTCCTTGTGGCGGGGATGCTGTACCCGATTCTCTACAATATCGTTTACCTCAACGGTGTTGTGGAAGATACTCCCGTCGCCGTGGTGGACATGGCGGACTGTTCCGAAAGCAGACGTTTCGTCAGGGAGCTTGATGCGACGAGGGAGGTTGCCGTGGCCCGGCGCTGTCTGAACATGGATGAAGCGGAGAAGCTACTGAGGGAGAGAAAAGTCAACGGGATAGTCTTTTTCCCTTCCGATTTCGGCTCCGCCATAGCCGGCGGAAGAACGGCCACGGTGTCCGTATACTGCGACATGAGCACATTTCTATACTATAAAAATGCGCTCATGGCCGTCAACCATGTGATGCTGTCGGAGCTCGGGCAAATCCAGATTACAAGATACGCCGCCGCGGGAATCACCGGGGAACAGGCCGAACAGCTTGTGCATGCCGTTCCCTACGAAGACAACAACCCCTACAACAGGGCGTTTTCGTATACATTTTTCCTCGTGTCGGCGATTCTTCTTGTAATTGTGCAGCAGACCATGTTTTACGGCATGTCCCTGCTTGCCGGCACCATGCGTGAACAGAACCGCAGTTTCGCGTCTTTGCCTGACAGGCTTGAAGGGCATGGCGTAGGGCGGGTGGTCCTTGGCCGCGGGGCGGTCTATTGGCTTATATATGCAGGAGTATCCCTGTACATAACCATGATTGTCCCTGCCATATTCGGCCTGCCTCAAAGAGGAGCGTTTGCGGACATCCTGCTTCTGGATCTGTTCTTCGTTACGGATTGCGTCTTCTTCTGCATGGCGTGGAGCACGCTCATAAACAAGAGGGAGACGGTGTTCGTACTCTTTCTGTTCATGTCTCCGATATGTCTCTTCCTGACGGGGTCATCCTGGCCGGTCACCTCATTCCCGCGTTTCTGGTCCGTGTTCTCGTACATTTTCCCCACCACTTTCGGAGTCAGGGCGTTTTTGAACATGAACGTTGCCGGTGGAGACCTTTCGTCTGCGTCATCGCAGTTCATGGCGATGACCGTGCAGACGATGGTCTATTTCTTCCTTTCCATGGCGGCGGTCTATGTCGAGAACCTGGTTATCAAAAACAGGGAGAAAATCACCGAAGTCAGGGAACGGATTGCCGGAAAAGTCGGAATCGACATGGACGAAGACAGGCGGATTATAAGAGGGGAGTAGCCGCCTCAACGGGCGGCTGCCTCCGTGAACGGCTATTCCAGCCCGCGTGCCTTGAGCAGGGCGTCCGGATCAGGCTGTGCGCCGCGGAACTGTTCGTAAAGGGCCATGTCGGTGTCCCAGCCTCCCTTCTCCATGAGGATATGACGGAAATTGTAGGCGAGCTCCGGATTGTAGATTCCCTTCTCCCTGAAATAGGCAAAGGCATCCTCGGCTATCACCCTTGTCCACAGATAGCTGTAATATCCTGCACTGTAGCCGTCTCCGTCAAAGATATGTGCGAAATAGGTGGTCCTGTAGCGGGGAATCATCTCGTCTATGAGCCCCATGTCCTTGCAGACTTTCTTCTCATATTCCATGAGATCGAGATCTGCCAGCTCGGCTGAACCGAGTTCGTGCAGTTTCATGTCCAGCGTACCTGCCGCGCAGTTCTCTCCGGTAAGGAATCCCTGATTGAAACGCAGCGACTCTCTGATCTTTGCCACGAGTTCATCAGGAATGGCTTCCCCGGTCTCGTGATTCACGGCGTAGCGCGAAAGAATTTCAGGCTGGAACGCCCAGTTCTCGTTGAACTGCGAGAACACCTCGGCCATTTCGGTGCGTCCTGCACCGCCTTTGTATGTGCTTCTTGCGAAGAAGGAGTTGAGCGCATGCCCGAATTCGTGGAAGTCCGTGATCACGTCGTCCACGGTGAGGAGGCAGTCTCCGGACGCCGGACGTACGAAATTGCAGACGTTGCCCACTATGGGGAGGACAAGTTTGCCGTTGTCGTCGGTGTATCTGCCGTTGAATGAAGTGCACCATGCACCGGGACCCTTTGAAGGACGTGCGATGTAGTCGGTATAGAACAGGGCCGTTTCGGCTCCGTCGGTGTCTATGATCCGGAAGGTCTCTACCTCCGGATTGTATACCGGAACGCCTTCCGTCTTTTCGGCCTTGATGCCGTAGACCTTCTCGGCGGCATAGAACAGGCCGTCTCTTACTTTCGAAAGTTCAAAATAAGGTTTGGTGTCCGCTTCGCTGACATCGCATTTTTCGGCTTTGAGCCTTTCTGCATAATAGAACCAGTCCCATGGCTGAATCTTAGCTCCTGCAGCCACCTTTCCTCCGGCTATGTCCTTGTCCATGATCTTCTGCATCTCGGCAACGTCCTTCCGTGCCGCACGCATGGAGGCCTCTATCACCTTTTTTTGGAACGCATCCACGGTTTCGGTCGAGCCTGCCATAGAGCCGTCAAGCCTGTATGCCGCCCAGTTGGGGAATCCCATGAGTTCCGCCTTGCGGGCACGGAGTTTCAGGATTTCGAGTATCACGGCCTTGTTGTCGTTGGCGTCCCCATGGTTGCATCGTGACGAGTAGGCTTTGAAAAGACGTTCACGATAGTCCCTGTCCGGGTTGGAGGTCATCTCTGCGGTATATCCGGACACCGGTATCCCGAACTCCTTCTGGAAAGCCTCGTTCTCTGCGAGGAGGTTGTTGGAGAACTGCTGCGTCAGCAGGGAAAGGCGGCTGTTGATGTCTTTTAGAGCAGCCTGTCCCTCAGCATCCAGGTTGATGCCGTTTCTTGTGAAGGAACGGTATTCCTCGTCAATGATCATCTGCTGTTCTCTCGTGAACAGGCTCTGGTCGGCATCGTGGAGAGCCTTGACCTTGGCGAAGAGGTCCGGATTCATGTAGATGCCGCTGTTGTGGGCGGAGAGCAGCGGAGAAGCTTCTTCGTTTATCTTTCTGAGTTCGGCGGTGGCGTCCGTTCCGGAAACGTTGTTCAGAACTCTGCCTACCTTGCTGAGGAGTTCACCGCTGTTCCTCAGGGCCAGGATGGTGTTCTCGAAGGTCGGCTCGTCACCGTTGGCCACGATGGCCGCTATGGCATCGTTCTGCTGCCTTATGCCTTCCTTTATGGCTGGCATGTAGTCCGAAAGGGTAATCTTGTCAAACGGCGGCATGCCGTAGGGTGTGTTCCACTCCTGTTCGAAGATGTTGCCCTGCCTGTCCGCACAGGAAACCAGCGCAAGGAGAGAAACTGCGATTGCGATTGTCTTTTTCATATCTGATTTGATTAGGCTTTTTCCCAGAGGTATATTTTGTCTCCGCGGCGCAGGCGTGCGTTCCTGTCGCCGTTGACGATGTTGTCCCCGAAGGCTACGGAGCAGCGCGTCCCTTTTTCCGCTTTCTCGGCCGGTTTCAGATCCACGCGCATGTCCGTGACCGTGAACTCCACCACACCGGTCGCGTTTCCTATCGCCATGGCCTCGGCCCCTTTCTCGAGAGGAGCGGATTCCACGGCGATTTCCGCGACATGGATGCGGTCGAACCAGTTGGTGACTTTCCCGCAGTAGACCTTCTTCCTGCCGGCCTGGCTGCCGTAGACGTCGCTCCATTCCCCGAGTCTTGCGCCGAGATAATATCCGTCCCAGAAACCGCGGTTGAACACTTCCGCCAGTCCGGCCTTCAGCTTTGCGGTGAGCTCGGGGGTGTATCTCCCTTCGCACACGGCATCCGCCGCCGCCCTGTAGCATTGGGCGCAGCGTTTCACGTATTCTGCGGAACGGGCCCTGCCCTCTATCTTGAACACCTTCACGCCTGCGTCTATGAACTTGTCCATGAATTCAATGGTGCACAGGTCCTTGGGCGACATTATGTATTTGTTGTCTATCCGGAGCTTGTTCCCTGTTTCAAGGTCGGTTACCTCATATCCCCTGCGGCATATCTGGTAGCATTCACCTCTGTTTGCGGACGCTCCGTAGGCATGGAGACTCAGGTAGCATTTGCCGGAGATCGCCATGCAGAAGGCCCCGTGTGCGAACATTTCTATCCTGACCGGCCTGCCTCCCGGACCTTTGACCCCCTCGGAGACTATCTGCTCGTGTATGCGCTTCACCTGGGACAGATTCAGTTCCCTCGCAAGGACGACCACGTCGGCGTAGGCCGAATAGAACTTGAGCGCTTCGAAATTCGATATGCTCAGCTGAGTTGAGATGTGTACTTCCATGCCTATCTCCCTGCAGTAGGTGATGGCCGCCATGTCGGAAGCTATCACCGCGTCCACACCGGCTTTCTTCGCCGCATCGAGAACCTCGTGTGCGGGAAGGATGTCTTCCTCGTACAGGACTATGTTGAGCGTCATGTACGATTTGACCCCGGCTTCCCGGCATATCCTCACGATTTCCGGCAGATCCTCCGCAGCGAAATTGTTCGCCGAATGCGAGCGCATGTTCAGACGGCCGACACCGAAATATACGGAATCCGCCCCGCCTTCTATGGCAGCCGCCAGGCATTCGAAATTGCCTGCGGGGGCCATGATTTCAAGCTCTTTCCTGTCCATTGCAGCTTCAGAAAGTCCTGCCCACGAGCCTTGCGGCGTAGTCATGGAGACGCTGCATCTTTTCTCCGCCGCAGCTCTTCGCGGCAAACTCCAGAGCTTTTTCCGTCAGCCTCGCTATTTCAGCCTTGGCGGCTTCCTTCACGTTGAGAGCCTCGTAGAAAGACTTGACCTTGTCTATCTTTTCTTTCTTCTGCGCTTCCGAGCCTGACGGAAGCGCCAGGGCGGCGAGCAGGGCTTCTTCCGTGTCCGGATCCGCATTCTCGAGGGCATAGGTGGTGAGCCAGCATTTCTTGCCGTTGACTATGTCGCCTCCTATGGGTTTTCCGAACACTTTCTCGTCACCGTATGCGTCCAGATAGTCGTCGGCGACCTGGAAAGCGAGCCCGAGGAAGTATCCGTAGCTGTACAGATTTTCACAGTCCTCCTCGGGGGCTCCGGCAATCATCGCGCCCATTTTTGCCGCGCAGGCAATCAGCACGCCGGTTTTAAGGCCTATCATTTTCATGTAGTCGCTCATGCTGACTTTCGGCACGCGCTCGAAATCCATGTCGAACTGCTGGCCTTCGCACACTTCCATGGCCGTGGAGGTGAAGAGTCCGAGAACCTGAGGCAGTTTGTCGGCCGGAGCCGCAGCTATCCTGCGGTAGCTTTCTATGCACATGACGTCTCCGGAAAGAATCGCGGTGTCCTCTCCCCATTTCTTCCATACCGTGTCCACCTTTCTTCTGAGCGGTGAACGGTCCATTATGTCATCGTGTATGAGCGTGAAGCTGTGGAAGACCTCCAGTCCGCAGGCAGGCTGGAGAATAGTGTCGTCCAGACTGTCTCTGTACAGTGAGTACGTAAGCAGACAAAGCCTCGGGCGGATTCGTTTTCCGCCTATGGCGATCATATATCTCAGAGGGTCATAAAGGCCTGCCGGTTCTTTTTTGAATCTGGGGTCTGCGAAGATATGCCCCAGGGCGTCTTCGATTTTCTGTTCGGAAAGCATGGGTTGTCAGTTGTTTTCACAAATATATCAAATTTATGAAATAACTTTCTTCTTCATCACTTTCCAGTTCAGGACAGGCAGTATAAAGGAAATCAGGCAGGAACATATCCAGAAAACGGCGACCGGGGTGAAATCGTAGCTGTCCCCGGTGCGTGAGCCGCCTATGAGGACTCCGCTGATTATGCCCTGCAGTCCGGCGGCGAGGTAGCTTGAGATGCCCACCACTCCCAATGCGGCACCGGTGGCCTTTCTCGGCACTATGTCCAGAGCCATGATCCCAGCCACTATGCAGTAAAGCGCTGCAAGCGAGAGGCTTGCGACGGAGAGGAATACCACGTTCAGGACATAGCCCCCTCCGGTTAGCATGAACAGAGACATCGTGGCCAGGCAGACCGTCCCGCACAGGACCACCGGCTTCAGCCTGTTGCCTTTGAAAGCCTTGTCCGAAAGCCATCCGGCGAACACCGTACCGAGCACGCCTATCCCTTCGGAAAGCCCGATGATGAAGGTGGCATTGGTGAGCGAATACCCCTTGGCCTTCTGCAGGAAGAATATGCCCCAGTTGGAAATGCCGTATTGGGTTATGTACACGAATGCGCTGGACAAGGCTATTATCCATACGGCGGGGTTCCGCAGCACTGCTTTCTGCAATGCTTTGGTGGGCATGGACTCTTCTTTCCCGGCCTTCTCCCCGGACAGGGCCTGTATGGAGGGCAGCCCCTTGCTTTCGGGAGTGTCGGACACAAAGGCGAGTATCAGTCCGCCGCCGACTATTCCGGCTGCGGTGGCGAGGATAAACCCGTACTGCCATCCCAGCCACAGCACCACGTGACCTATCAGAATCATGGACAGGAATTTACCGAAATACGGAGTGGCGCAGAAGATGCTGTAGAATGTGCCTCTTCTGCTTAGAGGAAACCATCTGGAGAGGCTGATGACTCCCGGAGGCGCTCCCATGGACTGGAACCATCCGTTCGTTCCCCAGAGCACTGCGAAAATGATGAAAAGCAGAACGGAGGAGAATCCTGCCCAGCCCTGGAGCAGGCCTGTCAGCCCCATCACCAGATTGAGCGCGGCAGATATGAACAGTCCTGCCGCCATGAATCTTCGGATGTTGCAGTAATCCGCAATGAAACCGTTGGTGAACTTGCCGAGCGCATAGACGAAAAGCAGGGCGGAATCTATTATACCGACTTGTTCGGGGGTGAACACGTTGCCGTCTATCACGGGCTGTTTCACGACGCTTAGGGTCATGCGGCAGACGTAGAACAGGCAGTATGCCGCCGTGACGCCCCAGAAAGTCCTGGAACGCAGCCTTTTGTATTCTGAATCAACCTTGTCCTCCGGAACTTCGGATTCGGACGGCTTGCTGATTCTGAAATAGGAGTACAGACTCATCAGAATGTTTTTTGGAGCAAGCCATGATTCCGGCTTGACGCGACAAATATAAACAGCGATTTTGTCATATCCTCCTGTTTACGGATTTTTTGACTGAATACGCATGGAGTATGTCAAAAAACCATTTCTTCTTCGTTTCCGCCTGTCGGGTCGAGACACATCACGGCGTAGACAGGCATATAGATTATTCCGCCTTCTTCCTTGATTATTCGTTCGTTCGACAGCACGAGTGATTTTTTTACATTGTAGTCAGCGTTGTTCATCAGGTTGTTCAATGCACTGTGTATTGAGTAATCTCTGCCTGATTTGACTTCGACAGGCAGCACGGTCAGGTTGTCGTAATCATCGATGAGAAAGTCCACTTCTCCTTTTTGTCTATTGTCGTAATAATACAGGTTGTACCCGTGAGCTTTAAGTTCCTGCGCTACGACATTTTCGTAGACGGCCCCGAGATTGACGCTCCTTTCGTCATTAATCACAGGTCTTATATTGTTGTGATAGAGGTCTCCTGTCAGCAGTCCGACATCGTTCAAGTATAGTTTCAGAAGGTTTTTCCGGAGGGATTCCTTCAGAGGAAAGCGGGGATTTGATACTGCGTGAACCGCAATGGCCGTACCGGATGACACCAAGTATTCAAACTCTTCTGTATAGGCATCGAACCGATCTCCCTTTTTCCTTTGTATCTCCTTCGCAACCACACGCTTCTTCTTGTTTTCCATCTGTGACGGTATCATATCGTAAATCCGTCGTATGAGAAGTTTCCGGCCGTTTTCTTTTTCGTATTTTGATGCGTCTTCAGAGTACAGTCTATGTATGGATTCTTGTATTTCACGTACTTTTACGATGTTGTGGGTGTTGAGATATTCATTTACAGCATCGGGCATTCCGCCGACAAGGAGGTATCTTTTGAATAAATCCATTATCCGCCCGTGCATATTTTCAGGCAGCGTTTCCTTTGCGTTCAGTTTATCGCGGATGACCTTTGTAGCGGTCAGGTCGAATCCGTTGGCAATCAAGAACTCTTCGAAGTCCAACTGGCTCATTTGCTTGACAGTTATGCTTCCGATAGGGATCGATGTGGTCTGTCTAAGTGCTGTGCCGAGCAGGCTTCCGCTGGCGATGAAACGGTATCTGCGATCTTCCCGTAAGAATTTCAGCATTGTCAGGTACTGCGGATATTGCTGAATTTCATCCAGCAGTATAAGAGTGTCGTCGTACGTGCCAAGCTTTCCGTTTGACACCATGCTGAGATTCAGATAAAGATCTTCAGTCGTTCTGATGTCCTTGAAGATTCGGTTCCCTTCCTCATCTTCCACAAAATTCACTTCCACGAAGTTATCGAACAACTTTTTTCCGACTTCGCGGATTATGAATGATTTGCCTATCTGCCGTGCTCCTTCTATCAGCAGTATCTTGTCCGTTCCGGACTTCAGGTGGCTTTCAATGTAGCCGGTGATCTTCCTATACAGCATTATTACATTTTTCAATATATTTCAGGTGTCCAAATTTACACTTTTCAATAATAAATGACAATGTAAAATAACACTTTTCAAAAAATGACCGCTTGTACGGGATTCACATATCTTTCCGTTGCTTTTGGAAATCTTTCTTTTTTTTGAAGCCTGCCGGAAAAGGGAACGGATGCGGTGCGGGAATCGGCTTTTTAGAACTATATTTGCAGACATTTGGCAAATATATGATTTTGAGAGGTTCGGCCACTGTGATAAAAAATGCCGGCAGCCACTACATGCTGTCGGAACTGCCGTCGTGGAAGCCGTTCCCGGCGCTCCTCAAAGGGAAAGTAAGAATGAGCGGCAGCTCCTCCACCAACCCTGTCGCCGTGGGAGACAGAGTGGAGTGGACGGCGGAAGTCCCGGAAGGACAGGGCACGGATGCGGTGACGACCCTGAACCCCGCCGTCATCTCGGAAATACTGGACCGCAGAAACTACGTCATCCGCAAGTCCGCGAATCTCTCCCGCCGGTCCCATGTTATAGCGGCCAACATCGACATGGCCTACATCGTGGTCACGCTGTACTTCCCCGAAATCAAGCTGCCTTTTCTGGACAGGATTCTGGTCATGTGCGGGGTTTACGGAGTGCCGGTTACAATCGTGCTGAACAAGATTGACCTTTACGGGACTGAAGCCGCCGAAGAAGTGGCCGATTTCGTGCGGATGTACAGGAACGCCGGCTATGAAGTGCTGGAGACATCAGCCGTCACAGGGGTAGGGATAGACAGACTTGCGGAAGAGAGCTCCGGCAAAGTCTGCCTTTTCTCCGGAGAATCGGGCACCGGCAAATCCAGCCTTGTAAAGGCCCTGGACCCTTCCCTGGAGCCGAAAATAGGAAAAATATCCGTGGCGCATCTGCAAGGCCGGCACACGACGTCTCTTTACGAGATGTACAGGACCTCCGGAGGAGCATACATAATAGACACGCCGGGACTCCGCGGCTTCGGCCTGGTGTCCCTGAATAAAGAGGAAATCTCCCTGTACTTCCCGGAGATGTTCAGAGTTTCCAAGGATTGCAGATTCTCTCCGTGCACCCATACCCATGAACCGGGCTGCGCAGTAAAGGAGGCCGTCGACAGAGGGGAAATCGACCCCCGACGCTACAATTCCTATCTCGGCATGCTTGAAGAGGACGGAAAATTCAGATAATGAGACAGATAAACAGAGACATACTCCGGCTTGCCGGACCGAGCATCCTCGCCAACATCACCGTACCCTTCGTCGGCATGGTGGACATAGCAGTGGCGGGACATCTCGCAAGTTCTTTCTCCAACGCGACCCTCATCGGAGGCATCTCCATAGGAACGATGCTGTTCGACCTCCTGTATTGGAATTTCGGATTTCTCAGGGTGGGCACCGGAGGCATGACGGCCCAGGCATACGGACGTGGAGACCGCGGAGAAAGCGCACGCATCCTTTACAGGGGAGTATCGCTGGCCATGATGATAGCCGCCGCGATTCTTGTCCTGCAATGGGTTTTCGTCAAACTCGCATTCCTCGTCGTCGATTGTTCTCCGGAAGTGAAGGAACTGGCATTGCGCTATTTCTTCATCCGCATCTGGGCCGCGCCCGCCACCTTGAGCCTGTTCTCCTTCAAAGGGTGGTTCATAGGGATGCAGGACACGGTCAGTTCCATGGCCACCGACCTGACTGTCAATGTGGTGAACATAGCGGCGAGCATAGTTCTTTCCCTTGGGATTCCGTCTGCCGGATTCGGAGGACTGGGCTTTTCCGGCATAGCCTGGGGCACCGTGGCCGCCCAGTATTCCGGCCTGCTCTATGCTTTGGGCATCTGCATATTTAAATATGGTAAAGTCTTTTCAGGAGTGTCTCTGCCCAGTTCCCTCAAGGGTGCGCATCTGCGCAGATATGTGTCTGTCAGCGGAGACCTTTTCATACGTTCCGTCTGTCTGGTGATAGTCTATGTAGGATTTACCGTCATCTCCGCCAAGTTCGGGGATCTCCTTCTCGCCACAGGCTCCATAATGATGAAGCTGCTCATGCTGTTCTCATATTTCACCGACGGATTCGCCTATGCGGGAGAGGCCCTCACGGGCAAGTACATAGGCATGAAGGACAAGGAGAAGACCGGAGAGACCGTCAAGTGGACTTTCGTGTGGAGTTTCGGACTCGGACTGTTCTTCGTGCTTATCTATTTCGTGTGCGGCGACCCGATCGTAAGGCTGATGACCTCCGATGTCCAGGTGGCGGAATGCTGCCGGAAATTCTTCATCTGGCTGCTGCCTATGCCGCTTATCGGCTGCTTTGCGTTCACATGGGACGGCATCTATGTCGGTGCGACAGCTGCCGTGACGCTGAGAAATTCGACCGTCGCCGCGGTGGTGGCGTTCTTCGGGGTGTGGTATGTTTCCATGGCCTTCCACGGGCAGGTCTATGATGTCACGGCCATGCACCTTCTGATGCTCGCCTATTTCGCCCATCTGCTGGCCCGCGGCGCATGGCTTCAGGTCTGCGCGAAACGTGCCGTTCTTACCGAGCCTTTTGCGGGATGAGCCGGACTGGGCGTCAGCGGACTATGTCCGAAGAGATCTTTTCCGCAGTCACGAGATAGGAAGCCGCAATCTGTGCAAAATCGAGTTTAAGCTCCGCCCCCATGCCTACTCTGTCCTTTATGGAGGCGACATTGTACCATTGCAGGCATTGGAAGGCGCGGAGATTGAACATTCTGTCGAGCTCCTCCTTTTTCGGTTCATGCTCCACATAGGCCTTGAGCAGCGCACGCATCTCCCTTTCCCCGACATCTCCGTGGCAGGCAATGTCGTAGAAAGGATCGTTCATGCCGGCATATTCCCAGTCCAGCACATAGAGCCTGTCGGTGCCCATCACCAGATTCGAAGGCTGGAAGTCGCAGTGGCATGGGAGAAGCCTTTCCGGGCGCATGGCCTCATACAGCCTTTTCACCTCCGACTTTATGGAAAAATACTCCGCCGGGTGTACGAACCCGTATCCGGTGCACAGCTTTTCATAGGCGGCAAGCCGGCCGAAAGGGTCATAGTCCTTGAGTTTCATGCCGCTTCCGTGAATTTTCCTGAGAGCCGCGGCGCACATGGAGCTGTAGGCCGTCGCATCGACGGATGAAAGGATGGTTCCTTCCACATATTCCGCCATTTTTTCGCCCGTTTCCAGATCGAACCATAACGTATTGTTCGTCAGGCCCAGAGGCTTGACTTCCCGCAGGGCGAGCAGTTCGGCATTCCTGTCCACGAACAGACCTGCATTTTTTCCGGGCACGCGGAATGTGAATTTTCTTCCGCCGGACTCGATCACATAGGTATAGTTGCTTCTGCCTCCGAGAAGCCGGCACACGATTGCCGTACCCTCGGTGCCAAGAATTTCATCGGCCTTGGCGATTATATGTGTTTCAATATCGTTCATATAGAGGCCGCCACGGAGCATTTTTGTGTCGGGGGCGGCAAAAATAATAAAAATAAGCCATTGACAGTTTGTTTTATTTAAAACTGCTGTTAAATTTACATCTGACATGAGAACCCTTAAACAACTTTATATGGGAAGGACCGGACTGGCCGCAGCTGTCATGCTGCTTGTTGCCGCATGCGGAAAAAACACCGTGACCGAAAGCGGTTACATTCCGGTAAGTGAAGGCGGACAGATCTACTACGAATCTGTAGGAGAGGGCCTCCCCGTTATCCTGCTGCACGGCCACACTCTGGACATGAGGATGTGGGACCCTCAGGTGCAGCCCCTCGTGGATGCCGGATACAGAGTCATCCGCCCCGAGATGAGAGGATACGGCCGCTCGTCGAAGCAGCGGCCGGGAGTGCAGTTCACCCACATGGACGACATGCTCACGGTCATGGATTCTCTTCACATAGACAAGGCACACATAGTGGGGCTTTCCATGGGCGGCTTTGTCGCGGGCGACATGGTGGCCATGCATCCGGAGAGGATGATTTCCGTGACGCTTTCCTCCGGGGTCATACGCAACATGCCCGGTCCCTCCACGCCGTTCGACAGCCTGGAGACTGCAAAAAAAGATGCCGAGATAGCCGCGGTGAAGGCCGAAGGGGTGGAGGCATGGAAAAAGAAATGGATAGAGCAGCTCATATCCGGCGGCGGCACCGACAGGGAGAACATCAGGCAGTCCCTGACCGCGCAGGTCGAAGACTGGGACGGATTTCAATTGCTTAACAGGGAGATGCGCCTCTACTACGCCTACGAGGCCTGGGACACGATAAAGGTCAGGAAGCCCGCCGTACCGGCGCTGATCCTGTCGGGGGAGTACGAACATAAACCCAAAAGCTCAATGCTGCCCTATCTTCCGAAAGCCAGCGAGACGGTAATCCCCGACTGCGGACACATGTCCAACATGGAAAAACCGAAAATATTCACGGACCTCATACTGGATTTGTTCAGGAGGGCCGAAAAACAGCAATAAATTTTTTGAGATATGGCACTGGAAACACAGATTCAAAAAGACATCATGGAAGCCATGAAGGCCCATGACCATGTACGGCTAAACGCAGTCAGGGCTGTCAAGTCGGCCATACTCCTTGCCAAAACTTCCGAAGGCGGCAGCAAAGAGCTGACTGACGGCGACATAATGAAGCTCATCCAAAAACTTGTGAAGCAGCGGAACGAGTCGGCCGAACAATATGATGCCGCCGGGCGCAAAGAGCTGGCGGACAATGAGCTGGCAGAAGCTAAGGTGCTCGAAACTTACCTCCCCAAACCTCTGTCTCCCGAAGAATTGGAAAGCAGGATCAGAGACATCGTGGCTGAAGTCGGCGCCAAAGCGCCTTCCGACATGGGCAAGGTCATGGGAGCCGCCACCAAGAAACTTGCAGGCCTGGCGGACGGCAGGGAAATCTCCGCAATCGTGAAAAAAATTCTTGCATAAAGCCATAAATCAGTATCTTGCGGTAATGAAACTGTTCTCACACCTGGCCGTTACGCTTCTCGCGGGAGCTGTGGCCGTTTCGTGCTCCGGAAGCAAAGACAGCCTGTCTCACATGCCGGACAGGCCGTTCGGCTGGGCGGGCTGCATATCCATGACCTGCGCGGAAGCCTATGATGTCTGCGGAGGGGCTCGGGGCGACTCCATAGTCCTGAAGAGCGACGGCGGTGACATGAAGGACAGAATCATGGATGCCGTCAACTCCTACTCTACGGTCATCCTTGACGGAGCGGGGGAGAAGGTTTTCCCCGTGTCGGGTTTCATGCGGTTCGAGGGGCTGAAAAACAAGACGATAGTCGGCAGGAACGGGGCCGTGGTGAGCACCGTTTTCGAAGTAACTCCCGATTTGAGGGCTCTGCTGGACAGCATCGGAGTGAAATCCATGTCGGACCAGGGCGGCGGCGGGCCGCTTTCCAACGGGGCATATGTCCGTGAAGAAAGGGAACAGCACACCCGTCAGGCCATAATAGACTACACCGGCGATGAAAGTGAAGCGTACAGGAACGCCGGCCTCATCGGGCTCAGCGGCTGTGAGAACATCATATTGCGGAATCTTGACCTGCGCGGTCCCGGCCCGGTGGACGTGGGCGGAGCGGACATTCTGACCGTCTCCGACGGTAGCAGGCATATATGGGTGGACCATTGCAGCTTCACTGACGGGCTTGACGGAAACTTCGACATCAATTCCAGGTCGGATTTCATAACGGTGAGCTGGTGCAAGTTCCAGTATACGGACAAGGCCTATGACCACAAGGCGACCAACCTCATAGCGAGCAGCGAAAATCCCGATCAGGGCGTGGACAACCTCAACGTCACCTATGCCTGCTGCATCTGGGGAGATGGCTGTGAGGTGAGAATGCCGGCTGTCCGTTGGGGCACCGTCCATCTCCTGAACAACCTTTACGCCTGCCCCGGAAACTACTTCGAGGCGGTATATGCCTGCATAGGCTCGGAAATACTCATGGAAGGCTGCTGGTTCGAGCCCGGAGTGGAAAACATATTCAGGGCGGAGCCTAACGCCAACGGATACACCTTCAGGGACAATCACTTCAGCGAACCGTTCACTCCCCGGGACAAGGGCGTCGTCAGCGTCCCCTACAGCTACAAGGTCCTTCCCGCGGAAAAGGTTCCTGATCTTCTGAAACTTTACGCCGGACCTTCCCTGTAGACTGCGGCGGTGTTGTAATGCGAACGGACAATGGACAGTAAAAAAGAAGAAAGAAGAAGACTCATCGCGTGGCTTGCGGCCCTTGCCGCCGGCGTGGCGCTGGGTTTCATACGCAGTGAAGGCCTGAAGGAGGTGATAGACTTTGTGGCCACGGTATTCACCAGGCTTTTCCAGCTTATAGCCGTGCCTACCATAGCGCTCGCCGTGATAACCACGCTTTCCTCTTTGGGAGGAAGGAAAGAGAGCGGAAAGATTTTCAGCAGGACTCTTGTCTATACCCTGCTGACCACCTTCGCCGCGGCGTTTGCAGGCATGCTCCTTTATATGGCCATCGCCCCCGGCAATGTTCCTCAGGAAGTGATAGCCTCTTCATCGGACAAGCTTCCGGCGGAAGTGCGGGAGACCACCTACTATGATCACGTGGTCTCCGTCATTCCGGACAACATCATACGTCCGCTCCTCGAGGGGAACGTGCTGGCCGTGCTGCTTCTTGCCGCCGCCATCGGCATCGCTCTGGCAAAACTGCCGGACAGCGAAGAAAAGCAGGTGGTGGTCAAGGGCTTTTCCGGATTGCAGCAGGTCCTCTACATGCTGATAAAGGGGCTCATCTTCATACTTCCCGTGGGTATCATGGCCTTCTCAGCTCAGCTCACAGCCGAATTCAGCGCAGGATTCGTGTTGAGTTCCATCGGAAAATACGTCGCGGTGATTCTCGGAGGAAACATCCTGCAGTTCGTGCTGGTGCTTCCTCTGTTCCTGCTCGCCAAGGGCATCAATCCGCTGAAGACTTTTTCCGCGATGTCCCCGGCGGTGCTTATGGCTCTGCTGACCAAAAGTTCCGTGGCCACGTTGCCGGTGACCGTCGAGTCCGCTGAAAACCGCCTCGGGGTCGACCGCAGAGTGTCGCGCTTCGTGCTGCCTATCTGCACTACCATAAATATGAACGGCTGCGCCGCATTCGTGCTTGTCACCTCCCTTTTCGTGATGCAGAACGGAGGAATCGAGCTCACTCTGCCGCTGATGCTGCTGTGGGTCGTCCTTTCGGTGATATGTGCCATCGGCAACGCAGGCGTGCCCATGGGCTGTTTTTTTCTTACCCTCTCTCTCGTCTCGGGCACCGGGGCTCCCATAGGGATAATGGGGGTGATTCTGCCCATCTACACCATACTTGACATGATAGAGACTTCGGAAAATGTATGGTCCGACTCGTGCGTCTGTGCCATGGTGGACAAGGATATGAAAGAATCTGTTAACTCATAAAACATAAACAAAATGGAACAAGTCAAGAAACCGAACTACACGTTCGCGCTTATCGTTCTGTTCATAGTGTGTTTCCTGATAGGATTCATCACTACGATGAACAACTCTATGATTACATTCTGCACCAAAGCTTTCGGGCTCACGGCCCAGCAGGGGCAGTATGTCAACACGGCCTTTTACGGGGCCTATCTGCTCAGCATCCCCTTCGCTCTTATGATGAGCAAGATAGGTTACAAGGGCACCCTTCTGCTCGGACTGGCTGTGTCCGGACTCGGATTCGTTGTCAACTCCCTGGGCATCAAGGCTGCCGTGGCGGCCGGCACGGCGGTCTATCCCGTGTTCCTCGGCTGCATGTGCCTCGTGGCCTGCGGAGTGGTCATGCTCCAGAACGTGACCAACCCCTATGTGATGGTCCTCGGTTCTCCTGAGAAGGGCGCATTCCGCATGACGCTCAGCCAGGCACTCAACTCCGTGGCCACCACCCTTGCTCCTCTTTTCATAACCTACGTGATCATCAGAGGACAGGCCCCTACGCCGTCGGCAGTTCCCGGACCGTTCCTCGGACTCGGCATCTTCACCCTCATCATCTGCCTGTTGCTGGTAGCCATAAAGCTCCCGAAGATTGACGAAGGCAAGCAGGCTGAAGAGGCCGGGATACATCGCGAATACAAGAGCAGCGTATTCAAGTACCCTCACGTGTGGCTCGGCGCCCTCGGCATCTTCATGTACATGGGAGTGGAAATCGGAGTGCCCTCCATGCTTCCCTACAAATTCCGCGACCTGCTCGGAGCTGATTCGGACTACACCTCCGTCGCTACAAGCTATCTTGCGTTCTACTGGGGCGGCATGATGGTCGGCAGATTCATCGGTGCGGGCATCCTCGCCAAGTTCGAGCCTAGAAAGCTCCTCGCTTCCTGCCTCTGCCTCGGTGCGGCCTGCATTCTCCTCAGCATCGTCCTTCCGGGCTATGCGGGCATCTATGCCATGATTGCCGCCGGACTTTTCCATTCCGTGATGTGGCCTCTGATTTTCAATCTCGGACTTCAGGAGCTCGGCCCCCACACCAAATCGGCCACGGGCGTCATCAACACCGGCGTGATCGGAGCTGCCGTCCTTATGCCTATCCTGGGCACCATCGTTGACAAGACGAGCGTGATAGCCGCTTCTTTCTGCCTGTTCATCTTCTACGCATACCTTCTCTGGTTCTGTGTCAAAGGCTCCAAGGTCGGTTTAAACAAATGATAAGTCATGGAAGCTGAAAAGAATTATGTCGTCGGAATCGACATCGGAGGACAGACCTCCAAGATAGGCGTGGTGGACGCCAAGGGTAAAATTCTGATCCAGACGGCCATACGTACGGACACATACGGCAAGGACGCCGATGCGTACATCGCCGCGCTCGCCGCTGCCGTGAAGGATGTCGTCGCCAAAAGCGGCAAGGAAGGCCAGGTTAGAGGCGTGGGAGTATGCGCTCCCAACGGAAACTACTACAACGGCACCATTTCCTATGCTCCTAACATAGAGTGGGCGGCCGATGGCTCGGTGGACTTCTCCAAACAGTTCTCTGCGGCAATAGGAGACATACCGGTCTCGCTTACCAACGATGCCAACGCGGCGGCCGTGGGCGAGATGACCTACGGGGCCGCCAAGGGGATGAAGCATTTCATAATGATCACCCTCGGCACGGGCGTAGGCAGCGGAATCGTCATCAACGGCCAGGTAGTCTACGGCTATGACGGATTTGCCGGCGAGCTTGGCCATACCTGCGCGGTACGCTACAACGGCAGGCTCTGCGGCTGCGGCAAGACGGGATGTCTGGAAGCTTACTGCTCGGCTACGGGAGTCGCGCGCACGGCACGTGAGTGGCTGGAGGCCTCGAACGAGCCCTCGCTTCTCCGCAAGGTGACGAACATCAGCTCCAAAGATGTGTACGAAGCGGCCAAGGCGGGAGATGAGATGGCTCTCCGCATATTCGATTTCACCGGACGCATTCTCGGCAGATCGTTCGCGGATTTCATAGAATTCAGCTCTCCGCAGGCGATTGTCCTGTTCGGAGGACTCGCCAGGGCGAAGGAGTTCCTGTACGAGCCCATGCTCAAGGCCATGAACGAGAACGTGATGAAAATCTGGAAGAACAAGGTTCAGATTATCTTCTCTCAGCTCAAGGAATCGGATGCGGCCATACTCGGAGCGTCCGCCCTTGCCTGGGAACTGTAAACATAAATGAAACTTGCCGGCTGCCTGAAGCCGGACAAAGATGAGAGGCTGCGGTTTTCCCCAAAACCGCAGCCTCGTGTGTAAAACGAACTTAACAAATAGACATGAAAAGAATGTTCAATGCCTGGGACAAATATAGATATTCTATTTTATTCTGCAAATAGTTTTATACTTCCAATTTGAAGAAATTATATCCGATTCAATAAATAAATTTTTAATTTTTGTATTTAAAAAATTAAAATCAGGATACCTTCCTCGGAAATCTGAATATGATCGCCAGACAGACCGTCACTAAGAGAATCAGCGGATAGTAAAGGTACTTGCTGATGGCTATGGCGGAAACGCCCGAAAGTGAAGAAGCCATGAGCATCTGTGCGCCATAGGGGATTATTCCCTGGATTATGCAGGAGAAGGTGTCGAGAATGCTCGCCGTCTTGCGTGGGTCCAACGAAAAGCGTTCGGAGATGTTTCTTGCTATGCCGCCGGTAGTGATGATGGCGATGGTGTTGTTGGCAGTGCACAGGTTGGCCAGGCTCACGATGGCGGCAATGCAGAACTCGGCGCCCCTTTTCCCTCTAACTCCGGAAGCAAGCCTCCGTGTCAGGAAATCGAATCCTCCGTTATGCTTAATCACTGCCAGCATTCCTCCGGCCAGCAGAGTGACGGTTATCAGATCGCCCATGCCGGCAATCCCCGCTCCTGCGGACGACAGAAAGGACAGCCATCCCATGTCGCCATAGGCGGCCCCTATGACAAGATTCAGGACGATGCCTATGCAGAGGGAGAGGGTGACATTCAGTCCGGACATCGCGAGAATCATTACGGAAAGGTATGGGAGCAGTTTGCCCCATTCCAACTCGCCCACGGACGGAGAGGTGTTTATCCCGGCCCCCATGAACAGGTACAGGGCGGCCGTCAGCAGGGCGGCCGGACCCGCTATCTTTATGTTTACCTTGAACTTGTCCGACATCGAACACCCTTGCGTCCTCGTGGCCGCTATGGTGGTGTCCGAAATGAATGAAAGATTGTCTCCGAAAAAAGCGCCTCCCACGATTATGGCCGTCATCATTGCGGCGGGCACGGCTATTTCTTCCGCGATTCCCGAAGCTATGGGGACGAGGGCGACGATGGTCCCGACGCTCGTTCCCATGGCCATGGACACGAAGCATGCGGCCAGAAAAAGACCGGCCAGCAGAAGTTTTTCGGGCACTATCATCATGGTCAGGTTCACGGTCGCGTCAATCGCGCCGATCTCCTTGGCCGTCGCGGCGAAAGCCCCCGCAAGGATGAAGATCCAAATCATCAGCATCACGTTGCCGTCGCCTGCGCCCCTTGAAAAAACGGCCAGCCTCTCCTCGACGCTGCCCTTGGTAAGGCACAGGGCGTAGACGGACGCTGTCAGGAAGGCCGATGATACGGGAATCCTGTAGAAATCACCGGAAACCAGCGAGGAGATGAGATATACGGCCAGGAACAGGGCAAGCGGACTGACGGCAAGCCAAGGCTTTATGTCGGCTGAAAATTTGGACATGAGTCCAAAGGTAGGAATTATTGTGTAATTTTGTTCAGTTATGGGAAAGACCGGAAACAGAGAATGGCTTCATCTTGAAGCTCTTGAAGGAGAAAAGCGCATATTGCTCCATGCGTGCTGCGCCCCCTGTTCGGGAGCGATAGTCGAATGTATGCTGGCCCATGGCCTTGAACCTGTGATATTCTACAGCAATTCAAACATCTGGCCCTCGGAGGAGTATGCCGTCAGGAGAGATGAATGCAGGCGGTTCGCCGCATACATGGGAATAGGCTTCATCGAAGACGGCTATGACCACGGTGCATGGGAAAGTGTGGCCAAAGGGCTGGAGAACGAAGCGGAAAGAGGAGCGCGCTGCCTGGGCTGTTTCAGATACAGGCTGTCCCGTGCCGCGTCTTACGCCCATGCACACGGATACCGTATTCTCGCTACGACGCTCGCGTCTTCCAGGTGGAAGGATCTCTCCCAGGTGGATGCGGCCGGAGAAGCCGCCTGCAGTGCCTGGGACGATGTGCGCTGGTGGGCCCAGAACTGGAGAAAAGGCGGATTGCAGCTGCGTAGAAGCGAAATCATAAAGGAGCTCGGGTTCTACAATCAGCTGTACTGCGGCTGCGAATACAGCCTTCGCGGCGGAGCGGCCGGAATGACCGGAGATGCCGGAGCGGTGGGAGCGGCCGGAGATGCCGGAGATGCCGGAATGACCGGAGATGCCGGAGCGGCCGGAGTGACCGGCTGTATCGGACAAAAGGGACAAAACAAAACGGAGATATGAAAACTTTTTTGAAATTGCTGGCGGCTGCGTCATTGGCGCTGCTGCCTCTGCGTGCCGGGGCCCAGTTCGGGCCGGTCGGCGATCTCGATGACAAATATGCGGCCGGACTGGTCAAGAAGGGGAGCGACGCCCCGGGTTTTGAGATTGAGACCATGGACGGCGGAAAGCTCGCCCTGTCTTCTTTCCGTGGAAAATGGACGGTGCTCGATTTCTGGGCGTCATGGTGCCCGGACTGCCGCAAGGACATACCCGATGTTGTTCGCATGTACGGCAAGTTTCATCCTAAAGGAGTGGAATTCATAGGCATAAGTTTCGACACCGACAAGGAAGCGTGGAAGTCCATGGTGCAGAAGTCAGGCATGGACTATCCGCAGGTATCCGAACTGGTGAGGATGAACAGGTCTCCGGTCGCCAAGGCGTACGGGCTTAACTGGATTCCCTCCATGGTTGTGGTCAACCCCGAAGGCCGGGTGGAGCTGGCTACGGTGGATGTCTACAAAGTGGAGAAATTGCTTGAAGAGACGTTCGCCGACAAGTCCCCGATTCCCGGAAGTGAGGAGAAAGTCAGCATAGACGGCGCCGTGGGGAAGCTCTCGGCCATAATCCGGAAGCCCCTGACAGCTGAAGGGGAGAAAGTTCCGGTCGCCATACTCATGCACGGTTTCACTTCCGACAAAAATGCGGAGCTGCTCAGGCTCATAGCCGACAATCTGCAGAGAGAGGGCATTGCCTCCGTCCGCTTCGACTTCAACGGCCATGGAGAGAGCGAAGGCGAATTCGAGAAGATGACGGTGGTCAATGAGATAGAAGACGCCGTCAAGGTCTTCGACTACGTCCGCGCCCTGCCCTATGCGGGAGAAATCGCCTTTGCGGGCCATTCGCAGGGCGGCGTGGTGGCCAGCATGGCTGCCGGCAGACTCGGTTCCTCCGAGGTGGGGGCGGTAGTGCTCCTCGCACCGGCCGCCGTGCTCAGGGAAGATGCGATAAGGGGCAACTCTCAGGGGGCTCTTTATGACCCGCTCGATCCTCCTGAAAAAGTCGCTCTCAGGGACGGGCTGTACCTCGGGGCAGGATACATCCGCACCGCATTCTCGCTGCCCATCTACGAGACGGCTGCAGGCTATGACGGGCCGGCTCTTATGGTCCACGGCAATGCGGACCACATAGTTCCCTACACCTACAGCGAAAGGTATCATGCCATATGGCCGGGCAGCAGACTCGTCATCCTGGACCGCTACGACCATGGCTTCAGCCAGAACCGATATCGTGCGGCGGAACTGGCATCCTCATTCATCGCTGAGACCTTGCTGAAATAGGCGGCATCGCGGCGGATTCGGGTAAATGCGGCGGATCTCCGCCGGCGGATCCCGTCCGGGGAAAAGGAGCTGTTGAATGACGCTCGTCAAAATACCAATTTCTTGGTATTGAACGGGGATGGCATATCCCCTACCTTTGTTTCCGGATGTTGAAAAGAGATTTTCAAGCCATATAGTTGAGATTAATAGATCCTTTTAATTGTTGTAAGCCCCCGGTGCTCGTGAGAGTCCCGGGGGTTTGGTGTCCGAAGAAAGTTTTCTTATATTTATATTTGCAGAAAAATGAATCTCGTGATAAAGAAACAGAACATACACCGCCAGATTTCGGCATCCATGAAGATGGCGGACCTCATAGATGAGAATTTCATCCTTGTCGGAGTGCTTGCCAGACTGGGCATAGGATTCGGATTCGGAGACGATACCGTGGAAGAGGCATGTACCAGGCACAGGGTCAACACCAACACCTTCCTGCTCATATGCAATGTCTACATCCATGACAATTACATTCCTTCCGCGGAACTGCTGAAGGAAACGGAACTGCGGGACATAGTGAACTATCTCCACACCTCTCATGCCTACTACATGGACATTGCCGTGAGTTCCCTCACGGACTCCATCCGTGAGCTTGTCAGGCCCTGCGACGAGAAATACAGGAAGGTGATCGACAAATTTTTCGAGCGGTACAAGGCCGAACTGTCGAGCCATTTTGAATACGAGGAGACCAAGGTCTTTCCCTATGTCATGGCCCTGCTGAACCATGAAGAAGAAAAAGACTACTCCATATTGCAGTATGAGCAGCGGCATACTGACGTGGAGGAGAAACTGGTGGACCTCAAGAACATAGTCATGAAGTATCTTCCTCCGGAATGCGATACCATGCTGGTCATGAACGTGCTGAACAACCTGCACAATCTTGAGCAGGATTTGGCCAAGCATACCCTCATTGAAGACGACATATTGATTCCCGCTGTCAACGGAATGGAAGAAAATGAAGAGTAAGACTGTACTTTTGGTAATACCGTCACTTGTGATAGCGCGAGGCATCGAAAGCATCCTGAGCGAAGTCGGCGAGTTCGAGGTGACGGGAATCTTTACGGATCTCTCGCCGTCCAACACAAGCAGGATAAAGAATCTCGACCCGGATGTGATCGTCATAGACCCTACGGTGTGCGACTACGGTTCCAGAGGCAAGATAAGAAGCATGCTGTCCGGCATCACAAGCGCATCGGTGGCCGCATTTTCCGGTGCCCGGCTCGACGAAGACACGGAGCGGCAGTTCAGCGGCGTCATCGGCTACTATGACAGCCCTGCATCCATAGTGAAGAAACTCAGGGGAGCGGTAGAGTCCACGAGTGAAACCGCAAAAAACGAGGGCGAAGAATTGTCGGCCAGGGAGAAGGAAATCCTTGTATGCGTAGCCAAAGGCATGTTGAACAAGGAGATAGCCTACAAATACAACATCTCCATCTACACCGTCATAACCCACCGCAAGAACATAACCCGCAAGACGGGCATCAAGACGGTGGCGGGACTTACGGTCTATGCCCTGCTCAACAATCTCATAGACGCCGGCTCCATAGAGTAGTCATTGCCGGTCCGTCCGGCATCTGCATTCCTACCAGCCCTTCTTTATGTTTTCGGCCATTTCGTGGGCAAGTCTCTCTCTGGCTTCTCTCGTGGTCCAGGCTATGTGCGGAGAAAGGATGATCTTGTTCATGTCTTTCAGATGCATCAGCGGACTGTCCGCAGGAAGGGGCTCCTTCACATAGACATCCAGCGCGGCACCCTTTATCAGGCCTTCGTCCAGCGCCCTTGCAAGATCCTCCTCGACCTCGATTCCGCCCCTCCCGGTGTTTACCAGAACGGCGGATCTTTTCATCATCCGGAACTCGTCGTAGCCTATCAGTCCGGCGGTTTTCGCGTTGTACGGAGCGTGTATGGATACGACGTCGGAGTTCTTCAGCAGCTCCTCCAGGCTGACGCTCGGGTATTCGCTGCAGTGCGACGTGCCGGAGGTGGAGTAGTAGATGACCTTCATGCCGAAGGCGTCACCGATGTGGGCGACCTTGCGGCCTATCGCGCCCATTCCGACGATTCCGAGGGTTTTGCCGGCGATTTCAGTGAACGGATTGCTCGGGTCGGTGTGCAGCTTGCCTTTGGCGTATTCTCCCGATTTCACGTAGCGGTCGTAGTAGAAGGCATTGCCGAGAAGATTTAGGATGTGCATGAACGTGCATTGGGCGACAGAGTCCGTGGAGTACCCTGCCACGTTCCTCACGATCACGCCCCTGCGTCCGCAGGCCTCGGTGTCTATGTTGTTTATCCCCGTCCCGGCCTCGCATATCAGCTTCAGCTTGGGGGCGCTGTCCAGGAAAGTGTCGTCCGCGATGACCTTGTTGAGTATGACCACCTCGCAGTCGCGGCATCTTTCCAGCGATTCCTCGCGGCTGCAGGACGGGTAACATACAAACTCTCCGAGACTTTCAATCTCTGTCATAGGGGTATCGCCCATGGTGGCGGCATCGAGAAATACTATTTTCATAAGTGCTGTCTTTATTTTTCGGGTCTTTTGAATCCGTCTTTTGCAGCGCGCTCCGCCATTTTCCTGACTCTGTCCGCAGTCGCGGGGTGCGATGAGAAAAGCTGGTTTACCGAACTGCCTGCCGCGGAGTTGCCTGCACCGTTGCCGACGCTTTCTCCGGACAGGTTGGCGAGCTCTTCGAACGCCATTGCCATCGCCCAAGGGTTCTTGCCGTTCTTCTTCAGGAAATCGTAGCCGTAGTCATCCGCTTCCGATTCCTGCTTTCGGGAAAACTTCGCTCCCACCAGACTTTCTCCCAAGGCGCCGAGTTCCGAGGCCGTGAGTGCCCCTACGGTGCCTCCTCCCGAGGCTATTCCGTTTCTTACGGCCGATGTCAGAAGAGCCTGCTGGAACTGTCTTTTCGAGTGTTCCAGAGCCACGTGTCCTATCTCATGTCCTATCACGCCCAGAATCTCGTCGTCGCTCATCGCGTCCATCAGGCCCGTATAGACCCGCACGGACCCGTCCGCGCAGGCGAAGGCGTTGAGTTCGTCCGTCTTGTAAACTTTGAAGTTGAGCGGAGTTCCGTTGACCGACGTCAGTCCGGCGGTGATTCTGCGCAGCCTTTTCACATAGGGGCTGCTTTCGGGCAGCACGTCGCTTTTGCTGTCCAGATCGTCGATGTATTGTTTCACATAGCCCTGAACCTGACTGTTCGTAAGGGTCGCCGCCTGCAGGGCCTGCACGCCTCCCGTCAGAGCCGTCTCGGCGTTGAACTGGCTTGAACATGAAACGGTTGCCGCAAGGACGGCTGTCAAAAGAAATATTTTCCTCATATCCGATACTCTTCTCATCTTCCATACTGCGCAAATCACATCGGCATCGGCAAAAACCCGAAACGCTCCGTGTAGGGTTTATGGATATCCATATGCTCAAAGGATACACGGCTCTTTTCTGAGATTTTTTCGATAAGTCTTGAAGACTTGGTGTCAGAGGTTACGAAGTACTTCACATCCGGTGTGCACTCAGCTTGTGCGAATAATTTTACATCATTCGGAATAATCAGGCGGTTGTCAACAGCAATTTCATTTGCTTTTCTTGCCAAAAACAATAAGTTTGCAAACCCGCCGGCAACCGGAGCATGCTGAATGTTGAAAGGAATGATACGCACACTGCGCAGCGGAAGTTCGGAAATCTTTCCGCTCACACAATATTCCGCAACGGAGATTGTGGAAACATACATCGGTATTCCCTTCTCCAGGAAATACCTGTAGTAGTCCTCCGCATTCTGATGCAGGTGATCATTTCTGGAAAGAAGTCTGATAAGAAAACTGGTGTCGAGCAAGACACTGAATGATGGTTCTTTAAGCATAGGATCCCCTTATCTTGGATATATACTCATCTACATCCATGCCATCAAATCTATTTCCGACCTTCTCAATCAGTCCGTCAAGATAGCTCTTATCGAAATCAGGCTTGTAGTCAATGATTTTGATCAGTTTGACAGAAGATCTGTCAATTTCCCCGGTCAATACATTCTGCTTGGCTTGAGCTTGTATTCCGTATTCTTTATAAAGAAGATTACGTTCTTCGTTCTTCAAGGTTTCCCTGTCTGCAGAGATTACAATAGTGCCGTAGTCTTTTGTTTCAAGATGAATATTTGATTTGTCCTTTCCTCCGGCATCCACGAGTGTTCCGTAGAAATAGACCTCAGCGTCAACCCACAATGCATCCGACCGATAGAATTTTGTTTCCGGAGTTATGCTCAATATATTGCCATCGTGACTTTCAGATCTGAATTCGAAATCGTAGTTATGCTTGACAGCCATGTTCTGTATCTGTTCAATTGCTCTGGCAGACTGCAGTTCTAAAGAATCTATTGATTTCGTCGCTGCGACCATTGTCATGACAGCGACAAAAGCAGCTTCCGCTTGTTTGGTTACTTTAAAGATGTTCCGGACAGAACCGGCCTCCAATCGATATGCAATGTCGGGTCTGTTCCCTTTCATTCCCGGATAAAGAAGAGGTTCAATATTGGACAACAGCGATATTATCTCCTTGATGTCATAATTATCAGGAGTAAGCGGGTTGTTTCCTTTTTGCCCTACGATATGTATCTCTATTTGACCGAAATATCCCATGATCAGTACAAAAATAAATACTTTTTTAGATTTTACATCATTGCCGTACTCAAAATAAGTGCCGTATTATGGGTCTGCTCCCGTCCGCCTTGCCCGCCGGGGATAAAAAAGGAACTCCCGAAGCCGTACTGCGGGCCACGGGAGTTCATGGGGGGTGCGCATCTTCATGCGTCCTTCCGCATAGCTGCGGCAGTATGCCGGACTAAAACTCCGTCACTGGCCGGACAGGTAAACCGTAGCATCGGGCTGTAACAGTATAATAAGAGTTTTCCAGATTAAAACTAATAAAATACCTGTTCTGGGAAGTATCTGGACTCCGTTCTGATGAATCATAAGAAGTCATCTGCCCGATATAGTTATTTACGCTAGTATAATTTCTGTCCACAGTGTAGTATCCGGCGGCAGGAAGAAAAATGCTTGCATCTGTGTAGCCTTCTTTATTGCTTGTTACCTTGTAGCCTTTTATTTCGTTCATTGTAGTGGACTCCAAGCTGCAGTTTTTCAGCTCTTGCAGTTCTTTCATCGTAGGCATCCTCCACTGAGCTCCCAAGTTTACCGTAGCCGCATCATCTTCAGGATCGAGCTTATATTTTTGATCAGTGGAATTATATTTCGTCATGGATTGAGAATAGGTAGGTGTAGGTTTTTTGCCTGGAGTGTAAAAAAAGTCAGCATCAAAAAATTTGTAGCGAGATGTCTTTGACGGTCTGTCCATCCAATAATAGTAGTCCTTAGTCTCGGTCTCGCCCCAGGCGTAATAGTTTCCGTAGCCCTCGGGAGAGTCTGCACCGACGTTGCATGTAGCCCATTTCACGGAAAGGCCGAGATCCACTGCATTGGCCTTGTAAGTCATTTCCGGCATGTCGAGGACTGTGTTGCGCTTGATTTCAGAGCTTGACCGAAGTATCATCGCTCCGTGCGAGGCGTCGGAAATATCCACTGCGAATCCTCCTCTGACAGCCGGGAGGACGATGTTGAAGACCGTGCCTTCCGTCTCCGAGAGCTGCACTTTACCGCAGTTGAGGGTGACTTTTTTGCCGCCGTTTTCGGAGAGTACCTTCAAGTCCGAGGTCTCCGGATTCACCACGGCCT